>NZ_JAODBU010000008.1:0-248100 GCF_025336545.1 Eubacterium album
CAGTCAGGATTTGCAGGAATGAGATATTCAATATCAAATACAGCAGAATATGGTGATTATGTAACAGGACCAAAGATTGTTACAGCAGAAACAAAGAAAGCAATGAAGAAAGTACTTAGTGACATTCAGGACGGAACATTCGCAAAAGAATTCTTACTTGATATGTCACCGGCAGGACGTCAGGTACACTTCAAGGCAATGAGAAAGTTAGCTTCAGAACATCCATCAGAAAAAGTTGGACAGGAAATCAGAAAACTTTACAGCTGGAATAATGAAGAAGACAAGTTAATCAATAACTAAGATTGATTTTTAATGAAATGCGGTTAATTCGATAGGATTGACCGCATTTTTTAGGCTCTTTTTTAGCATGAGGTAATCCAAAGAGTATAATCAGGTTGCGAATAACATCCACAGTTTGGTATTTTTTATTTTAAAAGGTAGACAATTTAAACTTCAAGTAATAAAATTAAAAAGATATACAAATATAATAAAGAAATAAGACTAAGTAAAATGGGAATAGTGAAAAACAAAAAGAAAGACAGAGGTAAGTTTGATGAAAATATATAATGGATATAAACGTTTACCAAGAAATTATACTCTTATGACAGATGAATATGAATTTACAATGGCGAACGGATATTATCAGAATGGAATGCAAAATCAGATTGCTGCATTTGATGTTTTCTTTAGAAAAGTGCCTAACAATGGCGGGTATGCTATTATGGCAGGATTAGATAAAGTAATAGAATACATTAAAGATTTCAGTTTTGGAGAACAGGAATTATCATATTTAGAAAGAAAAGGATATGGTAAGTCATTTGTAGAATATTTAAAAAATTTGAAATTCTCGGGTGATATATATGCAATACCTGATGGAACTCCTGTATTTCCAAATGAGCCTATAATAACGGTAAAAGCACCTATAATTGAAGCACAGATAATTGAAACTGCAATTTTATCTATGGTTAACGGAGCAATGGAACATGCAACAGGAGCAAGAAGAATAGTAGAAGCTACTCCTGATGATGTGACAATAATGGAATTTGGAGCTAGAAGAGCAGATGGTTGTGAAGCAGCAATAGATGCGTCAATATATGGAATTATGGCAGGATGTGATGGAACAAGTAATGATATTGCTGCGGATATGCTTAATATGAAAGGACTGGGAACTCAGGCACATAGTTGGATTGAGTCATATGACACTGAGTATGATGCATTTTTAGCATATGCAAAAGCTTATCCGGATAATTGCTTATTATTAGTTGATACAATTGATACTCTAAGAAGTGGCGTTCCAAATGCTATAAGAGTTGCAAAAGAGTATTTAGTTCCAAACGGTTATAGATTAAAAGGAATTAGAATTGACTCAGGAGATTTAGCTTATTTATCTAAGAAAGCAAGAAAAATGCTTGATGATGCAGGATTAGAAGATGCAGGAATATGCTTAAGCAATGGACTTACAGCTGAATCAATAGAATCATTAATTATACAGGGAGCAGAGTTCTCAAGTCTTGGTGTTGGCGATAACATTTCTAAACCTGAAGGAAGAATGGGATGCGTATATAAAGAAGTTGCATTAAAGAAAGATGGAAATTGGATTCCTAAAATAAAATTAAGTAATGATGTTTCAAAGACAATCAATCCTGATTTTAAAAAATTATATAGAGCATATGATAAAGAAACAGGATATGCAATTGCAGATATAATGGCAAGAAGAATAGAAAATGTATCAAGGGATAAAATAGTTATTGCTGATCCGGCCAATATATTAAAACATACTACAATTACTAATTTTAAATTAGAAAAATTACAAAAAACAATATTTAAAAATGGTGAATTAGTGTATGACGATCCGGAAATTTTAGAAAAACAGAAGTATTGTAATGAACAAATGAAAAAAATTTATCCTGAAGTAAAGAGAACAAAAATGCCACATGAGTATTATGTTGACGGAACTGAAGAATATGTGGAATTTAAAAATGTTTTGATTGACGAAACAAAGAAAATAGCTAAAAATAAAATATAAAACTTAAAAAGTTGAATAGAAACTAAACTTTTTGCTTAATTTTTATTCAATTTTTTAGTTTATATGCAATAAAAATCAGTTTTGCATTTAATTTATGCAATAAAAATTGAACATATCACGTTTAATTAGTAGATAATAGAGTATGAGATGATACTAATTACGGGGTGAATAAAAAGGGGATATAATAAGGTAATATTTATGCAAAGTGAAAATAATAAAATAGATGAAGGATTATTTGCAAAAATAGCAGATGGTGATAATGAAGCTTTTGCACAATTATATTATGCATCGTATAAACAATTGTATGGGTTTTTATTATCGCTTACGAGAAACAAAGAAGATGCAGAAGATATGCTGCAAAATACATATATAAAAGTGCGTAATGGAAGTCATTTATACACAAAACAAGGTACACCTATGGGGTGGATGTGTCGTGTCGCAAAAAATGTATATCTCGACCACATAAGAAAATATGGAAAAATTACAAAAGTTGATTTTGATTTGGTGGAGAATTATGTGACAGATAATGAAAATAATGTTAGTGAACAACGAATTTTATTAGAACAGGCACTTGCGTCATTAAAAAAAGAAGAAAGAACGATTGTAATTATGTACATATATATGGGGATGAAACATAGAGAAATTGCTGAAATTACAGGATTACCGCTATCAACTGTATTATCTAAATATAACAGAGCATTAAAAAAAATGAAGAGTAAAATTGAAGCATAGGAGGCATATGATGAAAGAAAAGGATATAAAAGAAATTTTAGATGACAAATTTGAATCAATGGCTCCGGATTTAGTTAATAAAATTTGTGAAAATAAAATAGAAAAAATAAAAGACGAGTCTGAACTTTTTGGTAATGATGAGCCGTTATTTAGAAATAATAATAAAGTTATATTTGGTGGTATTGTTACTGCTATGGTGGCGTGTATTATGATTGTTATAATGGTATTTTCTCCAAAACAGCAGTTTAAGGAGGAAAAATATGCTTTTTCCATAATTGTAGATGTTAATCCAAGTATTACGGTACAATTTAATAAGGAAGGATGCGTTGAAAAAATTGTAGCAGGAAACAAAGATGCAAAGTTAATTGTAAAAAAATTGAGAAACAAATTGGATGAAAAATCTAAATGCGAAGATGTAATGAATGGAATTATAAAAGAAATATCGAATGAAGGATATTTGAAAAAAAATAAGAATTCTATGCTTGTAACAGTTGTGTCAGATAATGCAAAGACAAGAAAAGAAGTACTAAATTCAGTTCAATATAATACTGAAAAATACGAAATTGATAAGGGAAAGAAATTTAAAACAATTTATCAGGATATAAAAGTAGATAAAAAGGTTGAAAAAGTTGCAAAGAAAAATAATGTTTCACTAGGAAAAGCTGCATTGTGTATAAAATTGGCAGAAGCAGGAAAGGAAGATTATAATAAACTATGTAGGAAAAGTATTAATACCCTGGCAGGAGAAGTTGAAAAAAAGGGTGTGGCAAATGACGATGATGAGCTAATATTGAATATAGAACCAGCAATAGTTGAAGAAGAGATTTCTGAACCTTTTACTGAAGAAGAAATCACAGAAACGATAAGTGAAACAGAAAGTCAGGAAACTACTTCTGAATATGAAAGTGAAGTAACGACAGAAGAAACCAGTGAAGTAGAAAATACACAGGAAATTGAAACTACACAAAGTCAGGAAATACAAACAACTCTTGAGAGCGAAACAAAACAAGGTGTAGTTAAGTAAATAGTTAGTTGATAACTTTACTCCCTTGAATAATGTCCATATCAGATAAATATTTATTGAGAGTATTTAAAACTAATTTTTTATTTCCGCTCCATAAAGGCTCTATTAATAAAGATTTTGGACCATCTCCGGTTAATCTATGAATAACAATGTTTGAAGGAATGTGCTCAAGACATTTGCCTATCAGGGAAACATATTCATCCATAGTGAAAACATGAAAAGGATTTCGCATATAAATATCTGCAAGAGTAGTGTTTTTTAATATGTGGAGTAATTGAAGCTTAATGCCTTGAATATGTAAGGAGCAAACATAATCAACTGATTGTAATATATCTTCCATAGATTCTCCGGGAAGTCCTAATATTAAATGTACTATAATATCTATATTAGCTTGATTGAGACGTGTTACAGCGTTATTAAAACAATCCAAATTATAACCGCGATTAATGAATTCTGCAGTTTTTTCGTGAATTGTCTGTAATCCAAGTTCAATCCAGACAGGTTTAATTGAATTTAATTCATTTAAAAGTGCAATTACTTCGTCAGGCAAACAGTCAGGTCGTGTCCCAATTGACAAAGCAACAATATCAGGATGATTTATTGCTTCTGTAAATATTTTTCTTAAATATTCAACAGAACCATATGTATTTGTAAATGATTGAAAATAGGCTATGTATTTACCTGATGATATTTTCTTTGAAACTTTTTCTTTTGCTTCCTCAATTTGGGCAGTTATTGAATATGAAGGATTGCTGGCAAAGTCACCTGAACCACCTTCACTACAAAAAATACAACCACCCGTACTAATATTACCATCTCTGTTAGGACATGAAAGGCCGGAACTTATAGACAATTTATATACTTTACATCCAAATTTATTTCTTAAATAAGCATTTAAAGAGTTGTAATACATTGCGGATACTCCTTTATAAATTAGTAAAATGATAAAAGTGACAATATTGAAATTGTCAGCATAAATAATAGTATAAAGTTTATGCCAGGGGCAAAAGGTTTAAGGCCACATGAGCTTGCTAATGAGTGGGTGAAAGACCTTTTTGATTCCAACATAAAGTTATAAACTATTATACTAAACACACTTTGTTGTTTCACGCTTTTTTGTTTTGACATAATAATATATCTTATCATAAAAAGTAGCAAAAATAAAATATACATACAGGTGAAATAAGATGTAAAAATAACCAAAAAAGAAGACGTTATATTGGCTATATTTGTCCGTGGAAAAACAAGCTTAGTCATAGAAAAACAAAGGAAAAAATGATATAATTTTATATAAATAAAGGAATCGGATTTTAGAAAGGAGGAATTCATTATGGAATTTTATGAAAACAAAAAAGGAATGGTGATTTTCTTCGGATATTTAGCTGTTATGTGCTTTTTATTATGGTGTTTTATGATGGCAGTGTAATTTGATTTCATAAGGTCAAAGTCACGTAAACGAAAAAACTCATCTTACATGAAGAGTAATGCATGTGAATATGCAAATAATCATGTAAGATGAGTTTTGTTGTTATATACAAAAAAGTCATGTGTATAACAAGAGAAAAGCGGAGCGAGTGGGATTCGAACCCACGTGCCCAAGTAAATGGACAAACTGATTTCGAGTCAGTCTCGTTATGGCCTCTTCGATACCGCTCCAAAAAGCAACAAGAAATTTATAACATATTTTAAAGAAGAATGCAACAAAACGGAAAAAGAAGAACACTATATATTTGAAGGGTAAAGTGTACACAACCTGGAAAACACTATTGTTTATTCAGGAATAAATTATGGAGAAAACAATATGAATTATGAAATCAATGATGTAGAAAAAGCAAAGGTGGGAAATAAGACTGCATTTGAAAATCTGTATTCAGCAGTATATAGAGATTTGTACAAATTTGCATTTTACACAATAGGAAACAGTGAACAGGCTAAAGATGCAGTAAGTGAAACATTTTTAGATGCTTATAAAGGAATTGGAAAACTAAAAAACACAGATAAATTTGATATTTGGATTATAAAAATATTATCAGGCAAATGTAAAAGACAAATGCGGGAAAAATATGATAAAGTAACAATTCAAAATCCTAAAGTTATCCAATTTGATGAATTAACAGGTGTTGAAGGAAAAACAGATAATAAAGAAGAAAAAATCGACTTGGAAAGGGCTATGAGCATATTGAATAAAACAGACAGAATGATTGTGACTTTATGCATTATAGAAGGATATAAAAGTGAAGAAGTCGGAAAAATATTACATATTAAATCATCAACCATAAGATCTAAATTGAATAGAAGTTTAAACAAATTGAAAAAATATTTGGAGGATTAGGAATGGATAAGAAAGATTTTTTTGAGGATGTAAATAAAGAAAACAAAAAAATTGCAAGTTTAATAAAAGAGGAATCTGATAAAACAATAATTCCTGACAAAATGAACAGTGAAGAATTAAACGGATTATTAAACAAAAGTAATGAAAGAAAAAAACAGGGAAAAATACTTAAAATTGGAACAATTGCCGCATGCCTTGCGTTAATTGTTGGAGTATTTAATGTTACATACAATTATATAACTAACGATAATAATAGTGGAACGTTCAATGTAGTTGTAAATGAAAAGAATAATGAGAGCAAATCAGACAATAATGAAAGTTATTCGGATATATATGATAAACTTAAAAATTTACAAATTGCAAATAATGCAATTTACTATGGAATGAAAGAAAGAAACGGACTTAAAACTGCAAAATCTGAAAGTACTAATGTAGCAGATTCTTCAGCATCATCACAATCTAAATCTTACAATACAAATGTACAGACGCAAGGCGTAGATGAAGCAGATATCGTAAAGACGAATGGCAAGAATATATTTCTTCTTAATCAAAGCAAGAGTAAAGTTTTAATATGCAATGCTGATGGAGAAAATACTAAACAGGTTGGAGCAATAAACTTATCATCAGGAAAAAATAAAAATAAATATGAGTATCAGGAAATGTACGTTAATGATAATAGACTCGTAGTTTTTGCAAGTAAATATAGTTCTTCAACCGGAAAAATGGGATGTTATGATATAGCAATTTATTCGGGAAATACAGAAGTATTGATTTACGATATAACAGATATTGAAAATGCTAAATTAGCATCAACTTTGAAGATAGAAGGCAATTATAATTCTTCAAGATTAGTTGGAAATATTTTATATACTGTTACAAATAAACCGATAGACAATATTTCAATAGATAATTGCGTACCATATGTTCAAAATGAAAAAATGGCAGCTTCGGATATTTATATTCCTGAAAATAGTGATGGTAGTGATTATGTTATTGTTACATCAGTTAATATTTTAAAACCCGACAAAATAATGGGAACAAAGGCTATAGCTGTCGGAAATACTAATGTTTATATGAGTGAGGACAATTTGTATTTATGCATATCAAAAAGCAGTGAGGAAGATATTTCTGACACAAAGGAAGGAAAAAAATATATAAGCAAAATAGATATAAAAGATAAAGATGTAAAAATAAGAAAGGAATATAAAAAATATCTTAAAAAAGCATATCCGGATATTAATTTTAATGAAGTATATGCAAAAGAAAAAGTTGTTTATGTACGTGAAAAAAGCAATACCGAAATAATAAAAATACAATGCAAAGATGGAAATTTGAAAATAATTGCAGATGGAGTTGTAGATGGAACAATAGATGACAATTTATCTGTTGATGAATATAAAGGGCATATTAGAATGGTTACAACCGTTAATGATTATAAAAATCTTGTTAGTAGAATTGTTGTTTATAATAAACAGGATGAAGTAATCGGATACGAAGACATATATAATGAAAAAGTTTTAGAAAATGATTTCTATAAAAATGATATGCACAATAATCTGTATGTTTTAGATTCAGGCATGAAAGTTGTTTCAAAAACAGAAGGATTAGCTGAAAATGAAGAAATTTATTCAGCAAGATTTATGGGCGATTATGGATATTTTGTTACATATAGAAATACAGACCCTCTTTTTGCAGTTGATTTTTCTGATATAGAAAATCCAAGTATTATTGGAAAATTAAAAATTTCCGGATACTCAGATTATTTGCATTTCTATGGAGAAGATAGTTTATTAGGATTAGGAATGAATACAGAAAATGAAAATAATCAGGAAATAAAACTTGATATGTATAATATTAAAAATGGAAAAGCTGAATTAGAATCCAGAAAGGTGATAAGTGGAACTGAATATTCAGAAGCGTTATATAATTATAAAGCGGTTATGGTATCTTATGAGAAAAATATAATCGGATTCATGGCTGAAGAATATAAAAATGGTAATATAGAAAATTATTATTATATATTTGGATATGATAAAGAAAATGAAAAATTTGTAAGAAGAGCAAAAATAAAAATGTCCGGAAATATATATTCTTCTAGAGGATTATATATAGACGATAATTTGTACGTTATTGGATTTGATGGAAATGTAATAGTTCTCGATATGGATAATTATAATGAATTGTTAAGATTTAAAATGAAATAAATAATTATCATCAATTGACGCTGATTGAATTTTGTTATAAAATAGTGCATTAGAATAAAAGCGTATTCAATTAAGGAGGAATCTGAACATGGGAATGACTATGACTCAGAAAATTCTTGCAGCACATGCGGGATTAGATAAAGTCGAAGCAGGACAGTTGATTGAAGCCAATTTAGATTTGGTTTTAGGTAATGATGTAACAGCTCCTGTAGCGATTGGCGAAATGAAAAAAATGAATGTTGATTGTGTGTTTTGCAAAGATAAAATTGCATTAGTACCAGATCATTTTACACCAAATAAAGATATTAAATCAGCAGAATTATATAAATGCGTTAAAGATTTTGCAGAAGAAAACGAAATTACTAATTACTTTGAAACAGGAAGAGTTGGAATTGAACATGCATTACTTCCTGAAAAAGGGTTAGTTGTTGCCGGAGACGTAGTTATTGGTGCAGATTCACATACATGTACATATGGAGCCCTTGGAGCTTTCTCAACAGGTGTAGGAAGTACTGATATGGCAGCAGGTATGGCTACAGGTCAGGCTTGGTTTAAAGTTCCATCAGCTATTAAATTTAATCTTACAGGTAAACCGGCTAAATGGGTAAGTGGAAAAGATATTATTTTACATATAATTGGTTTAATCGGTGTTGACGGTGCATTATACCGCTCAATGGAATTTGTTGGAGATGGAATTAAATACTTATCTATGGATGACAGATTCGCTATGACAAATATGGCAATCGAAGCAGGTGGAAAGAATGGTATTTTCCCTGTAGATGATTTGGCTATTCAGTATATGAAGGAACATTCTACTAAAGAATTTACAGTATATGAAGCAGATGAGGATGCTGAATATGATGAGGAATACACTATTGACTTAAGTAAATTAAGACCGACAGTTGCATTTCCACATCTTCCTGAAAATACAAGAACAATTGACGAAGTTGGCGAAGTTAAGATTGATCAGGTTGTTATTGGTTCATGTACAAACGGAAGAATTGAAGATATGAGAATTGCTGCCAAAGTATTAGAAGGCAGAGAAGTTAAAAAAGGTGTAAGAGCCATAATTTTCCCAGCAACTCAGGCAGTATATTTACAGGCAATTGAAGAAGGCTTAATTCAGACTTTCATTAAAGCCGGATGCGCAGTAAGCACACCAACATGTGGCCCTTGTCTTGGAGGACATATGGGTATTCTTGCAAAGGGAGAAAGAGCAATAGCTACAACAAACAGAAACTTTGTAGGACGTATGGGAGACCCTGAATCAGAAGTTTACCTTTCAAGCCCTGCAGTAGCAGCAGCAAGTGCAGTTACAGGTAAGATTTCAGGACCAGAAGAATTAGGACTATAGGAGGCAGAAATGGAAGCTAAAGGAAGAGTATTTAAATATGGCGATAATGTTGATACAGATGTAATTATTCCAGCAAGATACTTAAATGTTCCTGATGCAAAGGAACTTGCAAAGCATTGTATGGAAGATATAGACGTTGATTTTGTAAAAAATGTCAAAGAAGGCGATATTATAGTAGCTGATAAGAACTTTGGATGTGGTTCATCAAGAGAACATGCACCAATAGCAATTAAGGCATCGGGTGTAAGTTGTGTTATAGCTGAAACATTTGCCAGAATTTTTTATAGAAATGCAATAAATATTGGTTTGCCAATTATTGAATGCCCGGAAGCTGCTAAAGGCATTGAGGCAGGAGACGTGGTAAGAGTTAATTTTGATACAGGTATGATTTACAATGAAACAAAAGGAACTGAATTTAAAGGTCAGGCATTCCCGGAGTTTATGCAGAAAATCATTAAAGCAGAAGGTTTAATAAACTATATAAATAACAAATAAGGTTATCAGTAGGAGGAAAAGATGGAAGTATTATACAGAAGTACCCGTGGACAAGGTGGAGAAGTAAAGGCATCACAGGCTATTTTAAAAGGATTAGCAGATGATGGAGGATTATTTGTACCTACAACTATTCCAAAGTTAGAAGTATCTGTAAATGAATTGTCAAAAATGACATATCAGGAAGTTGCATATGAAGTTATGAAATTATACTTTACAGACTTTACAGAGGAAGAATTAAAGAATTGTATTAATAAAGCATATGATTCTAAATTTGATACAGAAGAAATTGCTCCATTAGCAGAAGTTGATGGCGCATACTATTTGGAACTTTTCCATGGCGCAACAATAGCATTTAAGGATATGGCATTGTCAATACTTCCACATTTACTTACAACATCAGCTAAAAAGAATGATGTTAAAAATGAAATTGTTATTTTGACAGCTACATCAGGTGATACAGGTAAGGCTGCTTTGGCAGGATTTGCAGATGTTAAAGGAACAAGAATTGTAGTATTTTATCCACATGGTGGAGTAAGCCCTATTCAGGAAAAACAGATGGTTACACAGAAAGGTGATAACACATTTGTTGTAGCAATAAATGGAAACTTTGACCAGGCACAGAGTGGAGTTAAAGCTATATTTGGAAATAAAGAACTTGCAAAAGAAATGGATGAAAAAGGATTCCAGTTCTCATCAGCAAACTCAATTAATATTGGACGTCTTATCCCACAGGTTGCTTATTATGTATATGCATATGCAAAATTATTTGCAGAAGGAAAAGTTGCTAAGGATGAAAAAATTAATGTTGTAGTTCCAACAGGTAACTTTGGTAACATTTTAGCAGCTTACTATGCAAAGAATATGGGACTTCCGATTGATAAATTAGTATGTGCTTCAAATGACAATAAAGTACTTTATGATTTCTTTGAAACAGGATGCTATGATAGAAACAGAGAGTTTATTTTAACAAACTCACCATCTATGGATATTTTGATTTCAAGTAATCTTGAAAGATTAATTTATAAAATTGCTGAAAATGATTCAGAAAAGAATGCTGAATTAATGGCAGAACTAGCAAAAGACGGAAAATATACTATTACTGATTCAATGAGAAAGCAACTTGCTGATTTTTATGGAAATTATGCTACTGAAGCTGAAACAACAGAAGAAATTAAACGAGTATATGACAAGACAGGATATATTATGGACACTCATACTGCAGTTGCTTCATGTGTATATGGTAAGTACAAGAAAGATACAAATGATGATAAGGTAACTGTTATTGCAAGTACAGCAAGCCCATTCAAATTTACAAGAAGTGTTATGAATGCAATTAATCCTGCATATGATAAGCTTGGCGATTTTGAATTAGTTGATGAATTAAGCAAGATTGGAAATGTTAAAGTTCCAAATGCAATTGAAGAAATCAGAAACGCAGAAATCCGTCATAATAACTTATGCAATGTAGATGAAATGGAATCTGTTGTAAAGAAATTTTTAAATATGTAAAGAGAGCATAATTGTGTAAACATGTAGTGCACAAGAGTTTGTGAAGTATTATTTTATTTCTCAGATATATATTTAAAAATTTGAAATATGAAGTTAAATAATATAAATATATTGTAAGCGAAGGTAATACCGTAAATTACAAATACAAAGGTCTTTTTGTTGATGATGTTTAATGACAAAAAGACCTTTGTATCTATTTAAAAGGTAGAAAACTTTTGTAATATGGAGAGAATAAATGAACAATTTTTTTGGTATGCTTGCCCGAATGAAATATATAAACAGATGGGGGCTTATGCGAAATACAATTCAGGAAAATATAGCAGAACATAGTTTAGATGTGGCTGTTATTTCCCATGCTTTAGCTACTATAGGAAATATCTATTTTAATAAACAAAATGATGCAGAACACATAGCGGTTTTAGCGATGTTTCATGATACATCCGAAATTATTACGGGAGATTTGCCTACACCTATAAAATATTATGCACCTGAAATAAGAGATTCTTATAAAAAGGTAGAGGAAGTGGCTACTAATCAGCTTATAAATGAATTGCCGGAAGAAATGAGAAAGGTTTACAGAACTATCTTAAAAGAAGAACAAAATGAAGAGTGGAAATATGTAAAGGCTGCAGATAGATTATCAGCATATATAAAGTGCATAGAAGAGTCAAAAATGGGAAATACAGATTTTGTTAATGCACAAAATTCAATTAAAAAGAGTATAGACGAAATGAAGATGCCGGAGATTGCTTTTTTTATTGAAAAATTTCTTCCATCATACAGTATTACATTAGACGAGATAAATTAATTACCGGACAAGGCAGGAGTGTTAATGGGAAAATCACTATTTATAGCAGAAAAACCAAGTGTTGCTGCTGAATTTGCAAAAGCATTAAAAGAGAATACAAAACGTGGTGACGGATATTTAGAAAGTGAAAATGCTGTAGTAACATGGTGTGTGGGTCATTTGGTTACTATGAGCTATCCGGAATGTTACGATGAAAAATTGAAAAAATGGAATATTCAGGATTTGCCTTTTATTCCGGAAGGAGAATGGAAATATGAAGTAATTCCTGGAGTAAAAAAGCAGTTTAATATTGTAAAAGGTCTTTTGAACAGAGAAGATGTAGAGACGATATATGTTTGCACTGACTCAGGAAGAGAAGGAGAATATATATACAGACTGGTGGCTCAGGAAGCAGGAGTACATGATAAAGTACAAAAACGTGTATGGATTGACTCTCAGACTGAAGAAGAAATTTTAAGAGGAATTAGGGAAGCAAAAGATATATCTGAATATGATAATTTGTCTGACGCGGCTTATTTAAGAGCGAAGGAAGATTATTTAATGGGAATTAATTTCTCTAGATTATTAACTCTTAGATATGGAAATTCAATTGCAAGATTTTTAAATAAAAAATACACAGTAATTTCTGTAGGTAGGGTTATGACGTGCGTATTAGGAATGATATGCAATAGAGAACGGGAAATAAGAAATTTTGTAAAAACACCATTTTACAGAGTAAATGGTAAATTGCAGATTGAAGATTACAAAGTAGATGCAGAATGGAAGGCAGTTGAAAATACAAAATATTTTGAAACACCATTTTTATATAAGGAAAATGGTTTTAAAGAAAGAAAGACGGCAGAAGAATTAATTGAGGCAATAAATGTTTCACAGCCGGTCGAATTAATGGTTAAGTCAATTACTAAAAAAGATGAAAAAAAGCAACCTCCATTGTTATTTAATCTTGCAGAACTTCAGAATGATTGCTCTAGATTATTTAAGATAAATCCTGATGAAACATTGAATGTAGTTCAGGAACTATATGAAAAGAAACTGGTAACTTATCCAAGAACTGATGCACGAGTTTTATCTACTGCGGTATCAAAAGAGATTTATAAGAATATAAATGGATTAAGAGGATTTACTCCGGTAAAAGGATTTGCTGAAAATATTTTAAAAGCAGGTTCTTACAAAGGGTTAGAAAAAACTAAATATGTAGATGATAAGAAGATAACAGACCATTATGCAATAATTCCTACAGGACAGGGATTAAATGGCTTAAATAGTTTAAAACCGGTTGCACAGAAAGTATACGTGCTTATTGTAAGAAGATTTTTAAGTATTTTTTATCCGCCGGCTATATACAAAAAAGCATCATTGATAGGAAATGTTAAATCTGTTTTCAAAGATGGTAGTGAAACAATGGAACAATTTGGAAGCAATTTTAAAATATTAGTTCAGAAAGGTTATTTTGAAATTGCAGGCGTTCCGGGCGAAAAGAAAAGCTCAAAAGATAAGCAGGAAAATGATGCTGAAAATCAGGATGGCACTAATGATAGTGAAAATCAGGAGTTAACACTAGACAGCAAATTTTTTGAATTGTTGAAAAATATAAAGAAAAATGATAAAATTTCAATGGTAGGTCTGGATATTAAAGAAGGTGAAACAAAACCACCAAAAAGATATAATTCAGGTTCTTTAATTCTTGCAATGGAGAACGCAGGTCAGCTTATAGAGGACGAGGATTTAAGAGCTCAGATAAAAGGAAGTGGAATTGGTACAAGTGCTACCAGAGCTGGAATAATAACCAAACTACAAAAAAATGAATACATTAAGTTAAATAGTAAAACACAGATTGTGACACCAATGCAATTAGGAGAAATGGTTTATGGCGTAGTTTATATGTCAATAAGATCTCTTCTTAACCCTGAATTGACAGCAAGTTGGGAATTAGGTCTTACCAAGGTTGCAGAGGGTGAAATAACAGCTGATGAATATATGAAGAAATTAGATGATTTTATAAGAGGTAGAACAGATAATGTTCTAAGAATCAACAATGCTAATCAGATGGTGAATTACTATAATTATGTGGCACAATTTTACAGGAGGAACAAATAATGTGTGGAATAGTAGGATATGTGGGCAGTAAAGACTGCGCTGATGTATTAATAGACTCATTAAGTAAACTTGAGTATAGAGGATATGATTCAGCAGGAATAGCAGTATTTGAAAAAGGTGAAATATCTGTATGTAAGGCAAAAGGAGAATTAAAGAACCTTACAGAAAAAATGAAAAAAGAACATAAACCATATGGACATTGTGGTATTGGACATACAAGATGGGCAACACATGGTGAACCATCAGACATTAACTCTCATCCACATGGAAATAAGAGAGTATCAATTGTACACAATGGGATTATAGAAAATTATAAAGAAATTAAAGATTTCCTAATTGATAAAGGATATACATTTGTAAGTGAAACAGATACAGAAACAGTTGCAAAATTATTAGATTACTATTATGAAGGTGATCCTATAGATGCAATAATTAAGACATTAAAAGATGTTACAGGTGCATATGCATTGGGAATTATTTTTAAAGATTTTCCTGATACAATTTATGCAGTAAGAAAAGACAGCCCGTTAATTATTGGAAAAGGTGAAGAAGAAAACTTTATCGCCAGCGATGTACCTGCAATCTTAAAATATACAAGAAATTATTATCTTCTTGAATATGGTGAGATTGCAACAATTAAGTCAGATAGAATTGAATTTTGTGATTTTCATAAGCAGAATATTAAGAAAGAAATTCAGGTTTCAGAACTTGATATGGATGCAGCTGAAAAGGGTGGATATGAACATTTCATGTTAAAAGAAATACATGAACAGCCAACAGCAGTAAATACAACAATTGCACCAAGAATTGTGAATGGTATGCCTGATTTATCAGAATGTGGACTTACACCTGAAAAATTAAAATCATATCATAAGTTATTTATTGTTGCATGTGGTACAGCAATGCATGCAGGAATGGTTGGAAAGTATGTAATTGAAAAATTAGCAAGAACAGAAGTCACAGTTGATATTGCATCAGAATTTAGATATAGAGACCCTATAATTGGAAAAGATGATTTGATGGTTGTTGTATCACAGTCAGGTGAAACGGCAGATACTAAGGCAGCATTGCAGTTAGCACATGAAAGAGGCGCAGAAGTACTTTCAATTGTTAATGTTAAGGGCTCTTCAATTGCAAGAGAATCAGATATGGTTCTTTATACTCATGCAGGTCCTGAAATCTCAGTAGCATCAACAAAAGCTTTCTCAGTACAGATGTCTGTTATGTATTTAATAGCATTTGAAATGGCATATGCTAAAGGATGTATAGACGAAGCAGAGTGTAAGAGACTTACAGAAGAGTTAAAGAATATTCCTGAAGTTTTAGAAAAAACAATGCAGGCTGAGAGTAAATGTAAATATATTGCCAGCAAGTTAATAACAGCGTCAAGCTTATTATATATTGGTAGAGGGCTTGATTATGCACTTAGTATGGAAGGCTCACTTAAGTTGAAAGAGATTTCATACATTCATTCTGAAAGTTATGCTGCAGGCGAATTAAAACACGGAACAATTTCTCTTATTACAGATGGTATGCCGGTAATAGCAGTTGCTACACAGAGTCACTTACTTGAAAAAACAGTAAGCAATATTGTTGAAGTTAAATCAAGAGGGGCAATGACAATTACTGTTTGTAAGGAAGGAGAGCAGTTTGCAGAAGGTGTAAATGATTATATAGTAGAAGTACCTGAATTAGAAGATGTATTAATGCCAATGGTAACAGTTATTCCGTTACAGATGATAGCTTATTATACTTCTGTATTAAAAGGATTAAATGTAGATAAACCAAGAAATCTTGCAAAATCAGTTACAGTAGAATAAGATCATATCGAAAAACTGTTACTTATATTAGTAACAGTTTTTCTTTAAATAGTGAAAGAAAAATAATTCACAAAGAGAGGTGCTAGAATGTACAAAATAAAAGATTTATATGATTTAAACGAAACAATTGCAGCTAAATTATTTGATGGGGTAGAATATCCATGGGAAGTATTAGCTAATATAGGTGATTTTATAATTGAATTAGGTAAGACTTTGCCGAAAGATAAATTTGACCATCCACAGGAAGATATATGGATTGCTAAAGATGTAACAATAGCAAAAACAGCAACATTAAACGGACCATTGATAATTGATGAAGGTACAGAAGTAAGACCTGGGGCATTTATCCGTGGAAAAGTTATTGTTGGAAAAGATTGTGTTGTTGGTAATTCTACAGAATTAAAAAATGTTGTATTATTCAATACTGTTCAGGTCCCACACTATAATTATGTTGGAGATAGTATTTTAGGAACGCATTCGCATATGGGAGCCGGATCAATTACTTCAAATGTAAAATCAGACAAAACATTAGTTGTGGTTAAAGATGGAGAAGAAAAGATTGAAACAGGTTTAAAGAAATTTGGAGCAATGCTTGGAGATTACGTAGAAGTAGGATGTGGTTCAGTCCTAAATCCGGGAACAGTCATTGGAAGAAATGTAAATATCTATCCTTTATCAAGTGTTAGAGGCGTAGTTAAAGCCAATTCAATCTACAAAAAGCAGGGAGAAATAGTAGAAAAAAGATAAGGTAAAAAATAGATTGTTATACGACAATCTTCAAGTGGAAATGCAAATTATAATGTTAAAGTTTTGTGAAAATAATAAATAGTCAGTATTTTCCATTGATAAAAAGAATAATATATTCTATAATAATATTACAAACAACACAGTCATTGATTGTGTTTGTTTCCTTGGAATGCTCGTAGACTTGTATATTTTGAACCTACATTTATCGAGACGGGATTCCTATATCTTTGCATGGATGTCAGGCCTCATATATGCCGTCAGTACATAGTACAGGTGGCTAGCTAGTGGAAGGCAGAAGTGTGAATGCGGTTGCCCACCTGGCGCAAGCTAGGACTCAAAAGGCAAGGACGGCATTTCGAGTATAAATCAAAAGATAAGTTGGCACAGCATTTTTGCTGTGCCTTTCTTATGTAATAGTAAATTTAGATATAAAGCTGTAAGTCGTATTTGAAAGGCTGGGTGCAAAAAATGAAAAAGATAATTTTTGCTTTATCTACAATACTTATAGTTACTTTTTGTGCATATACAATTAAGTGTCAGGATGTACTTATAAAAATCAATCAGTTAAAAACATATGGTCAGGATATCATAGTTAATAAAATTATATATGATGATGAAAGCAAAGCAAATGAAGAAAAAAATCAGACTGAAAAAATTATAAATATGGAATTGAATAATGTAAGAATAGTTCTTATGAATAGTGATTTTAGTTCGATTTATCACAATAATATAGAAATAAAGAAAAAAGAAAAAATAAATATTAATTATGGAAAAGACTTTCAAAATTCAGAAATTGTAAATGAAGATAAAATAATTTCATGTGGGTCAGAATATTTTAATGGAAGTAGTATAATAAAGATTTCAAATAATAAGAAAAAAATTCATATTAACTCGATAAAAAGAAATGGAAAAATTAACGGTTACAAAGGAGATATATATTTATATAAGACAGAAAATGGAATTGTTGTAGTAAATGAAGTGGGAATTGAAGACTATGTAGCGGCTGTTGTATCAAGTGAATTAAATAACTCATATCCAAATGAAGCATTAAAAGCCCAGGCTGTTTGTGCAAGAACATATATTGCAAAAAGAATTAATAATGAAAAATATAAGGAATATAATGCTTTTGGAGATGATAGTACAGCGTATCAGGTATACAATATAGTTGAGCCTGATAATAAAATAAAAGATGCGGTAGCACAAACAAAAGGCGAAGTAGTTACTTATAATGATAATTTAATAAACACTTATTTCTTTTCTACATCATGTGGGTATACTACAGATTATAAAATTTGGGGAACAAAAAAACAAAAATATCTGGAAAGCGTTCATGTAAAACAAAATTTAGAAGAAGCAGAAACGCAGGCAGATTTTGATACTTATATAAAAAAGAAATCTAAAACGGATTTAGAAAATAAATATCCGTTCTATAGATGGAATGTAAAAATGTCTAAGTCTCATTTAAGATATGTTGTAAATAATTATATAGGATACGATATAGGAAAAATTAGCAAAATAGAAATTAATAATAGAGGTGCAGGAGGTATAGTTTCTAATATTACCGTGTACGGAAAAAATAAGCAGATTAGCATAAGCAACCAAATTAATATAAGAAAAGCACTTAATCCATATGGCTTAGGGATAAAGCTTAATGATGGTGATATAAGGAGTAATATGTCAATGCTTCCTAGTAGTTTTTTTTCAATTGAAAACATTTATAGGAATGGAAAATGGTGGGGGATTAAAATATATGGTGGAGGATTTGGACACGGTTGCGGAATGAGTCAGAATGGTTGCAAAGAACTTGCACTTTCCGGCTATAGTTACGAAGATATAATTGAATTTTTTTATAAAAAAACAGCAATTGCCGTTATTGGTTAATTGCTGTTTTTTTTGAAATTTCAGGATAAAAATAAACATTTATTTCTGCTCCGATAAATAAAATGTAAATACAAAAGTAAATCCAAAACATCATAATTATAACTGCGGTTAAGCTGCCATACATATATGTCATATTAGAAAAATTATCTACATAAATTGAAAATGCAAATGAAAACAAAATCCATCCAAGAGAACTGAATACAGCTCCAGGTAATATTTTCCTGAATTTAGCTAACTTTAAATTTGCAACCTTGAATATTATTAGAAAGAATAGTGTTAATATTATAAAAACTGCCGAGTAACTTGTTATTGTATATAAAACAGAAACATTTATCAAAGGCGGAACAATTGAAATTGCAAGTTTAAACAGTTTGTTTCCAAATACTAAAAGTACTAATGTGACAACCATGGCAATTACAAAGAAAACAGTATATATCATAGAGATAAATCGTGATATAAAATAGTTCCTTGATGAATGCACATTATAAATATTATATATACCAAACATAACAGATAATACACCTTTTGACGCAGACCATATAGCGACAATAGCTGTAATGGAAATAACAGTACCGGATACATTTGAATACATCTCGTTTATTATTTGAATAATAAGAGGCTTAACGCTATCAGGTAAATAAGAATTTGCAAAATTAACTATGTAGTCTTCAGTGATTGGAGTAAGCCCAATCATATTTAAAATCAACATAGCAAATGGAAAAATTGAAAGCATAATAAAGAAAGAGGCCTGAGCACTATATACACCAACCTTGTCTTTACCAATTGCATTAACAAAATCCATGATAGTGTTGATAAATTTATTTTCTATTTTTTTCATAAATATACCCTTTTCATTTTAAATAGAAGAAAATGATATTACTTCTAATAAATAATTATATTCTTTTTGTATTTAAATAATTCCTTTAGTAATTTAAGGAAAACATATTTATTATAACATTTTTTGTTTAATGAAACAAGAAAGACGAAAACTAATAATGAACAGAGTAACAACAGCAGAATGGTTATTGCTGCAAAATGAGTTAAATAATGCCTAATTAGCGTGTTGACACTAAATTTTATGTGTGTTAGAATTACTAAAGTTAAAGGCAATGATAGTGTAAGTAAAGTTGCAGTATTCTTTAAGAGAGAAAGATTCATCGGCTGAGAGATTTTTTAGGTTACGCTGCAATTTGAATTTCCCACTGGAGCTGCATTTGTAAACGGAATTTTCTTAGTAATGAATGACGTTTATGCGCGTTAAGCATATAGAGAGCTTGATTATTTTAATCAGGAACTAGGGTGGTACCGCGGATATTTCCGTCCCTTAATCAAGGGTACTTTTTTTATGCAAAAAAATATTTTAAATAGTATCCGAAAATAAGTGAAAGGAAAAATAAATAATGAAGGAAAAGTTAAAAGCAATCAGAGAAGAAGCTGTTTCTAAAATCTTAGAATCAGAAAACTTAGATAAGTTAAATGAAATTAGAGTTGCTTATTTAGGTAAAAAAGGTCAGTTGACAGAAGTACTTAAAGGAATGAAGGACGTTGCTCCTGAAGACAGACCTAAGGTTGGACAGATGGTAAATGAAACAAGAACAGCCATCGAAGAAAAAATGGAAGAAGTAAAAAATAATTTGGCAGCTAAAGCAAGAGAGGCTAAATTAAAGGCAGAAGTAATTGATGTTACACTTCCTGCAAAGAAAAATAAGATTGGTCATTTACATCCAAATACAGTTGCATTAGAAGAATTAGAAAAGATTTTCGTAGGACTTGGATATGAAGTTGTTGAAGGTCCGGAAGTTGAATATGATTACTATAACTTTGAAGCTTTAAATATTCCGGCAAACCATCCGGCTAAAGATGAACAGGATACTTTCTACATAAACAGAAATATGGTTTTAAGAACTCAGACATCATCAGTTCAGGTGCATGTAATGGAAAATGAGAAACCTCCTATCAGAATTATTTCACCGGGAAGAGTTTTCCGTTCAGATGAAGTAGATGCAACACATTCACCATCTTTCCATCAGGTAGAAGGACTTGTAATAGATAAGAATGTTACATTTGCTGACTTAAAAGGAACATTACAGGAATTTGCAAAAGAATTATTTGGAGCAGATACAAAGGTTAAATTCAGACCTCATCATTTCCCATTCACAGAGCCAAGTGCTGAAATGGACGTTACATGCTTTAAATGTGGAGGAAAAGGATGCAGATTCTGTAAAGGTGAAGGATGGATTGAAATTTTAGGATGTGGTATGGTTCATCCTCATGTATTAGAAATGAGTGGAATTGATCCTGAAGAATATACTGGATTTGCTTTCGGCGTTGGTTTGGAAAGAATCGCATTATTAAAATATGAAATCGATGATATGAGATTGTTATATGAAAATGATGATCGTTTCTTATCACAGTTCTAATTTTGTTTATAGAGAAAGGAAGAATTAATCATGAATACACCATTATCTTGGATTAAAGCATATGTTGATGATTTGGATTGTACAGATCAGGAATATATGGATGCAATGACTTTGTCAGGTACAAAGGTAGAAGGATTTGAAAGATTAGATGCTGACCTTGATAAAATTGTTGTAGGTAAAATAGAAAAAATTGAAAAGCATCCTGATGCAGATAAACTTGTTGTCTGTCAGGTTAATGTTGGAAAAGAAACAGTACAGATTGTTACCGGAGCACAGAATGTATTTGAAGGTGCCATCGTACCAGTTGTTCTTGATGGAGGAAGAGTTGCCGGAGGACATGACGGCTCAAAGACTCCGGGTGGTATTAAAATCAAAAAAGGAAAACTTCGTGGAGTTGAAAGTTTTGGTATGATGTGTTCAATAGAAGAATTGGGCTCAACAAATGAAATGTACCCGGAAGCACCTGAAAATGGAATTTATATTTTCCCTGAAGGAACAGAGGTAGGAAGTGATGCAGTAGAAGCATTAGGATTACATGACAGTGTATTTGAATATGAAATTACATCTAACAGAGTTGACTGCTACAGTGTAATTGGTATTGCAAGAGAAGCTGCAGCAACATTTAGAAAACCATTCCATGCACCTGAAACTCATGCAGTTGGAACAGATGGAGATGTTAACGAATATATTAAAGTAGAAGTTAAAGATTCTGATTTATGCTCAAGATATTGTGCAAAAGTAGTTAAAAACGTAAAAATTGGACCATCACCTAAATGGATGCAGAGACGTTTAGCAGCTTGTGGAATCAGACCAATTAACAATCTTGTAGACATTACAAATTATGTTATGGAAGAATTTGGTCAGCCAATGCATGCTTACGATTTAGATACAATTGCAGGTAAACAGATTGTTGTAAGACGTGCAAATGATGGTGAAACATTTACAACACTTGATGGACAGGAAAGAAATCTTGATAGTGAAATGCTTATGATATGTGATGGAGAAAAAGCAATTGGATTAGCAGGAATCATGGGTGGAGAAAATTCAAAAATCACAGATGATGTTAAAGATATGGTATTTGAGGCAGCATGCTTTGATGGAACTAACATCCGTTTATCATCAAAACGTTTAGGCTTAAGAACAGATGCATCAGGAAAATTTGAAAAAGGATTAGACCCTAATAATGCTGAAGCAGCAATCAACAGAGCATGTCAGTTAATAGAAGAACTTGGAGCAGGTGAAGTTGTTGCCGGAATAGTAGATATCTATCCTGAAAAGAAAGAAGAAAATACAGTTAAATTTGAGCCTGAAAAAATTAACAAGTTATTAGGAACAGACTTATCAAAAGAGGAAATGTTAAGTTACTTCCCTGCATTAGAATTAAAATATGATGATAATACACAGTTAATTACAGTTCCTACATTTAGACAGGATTTATACAGAAAATGTGATATTGCAGAAGAAATCGCAAGATTTTATGGATATGACAAGATTCCAATGACACTTCCGTCAGGAGAATCAACATCAGGTAAGATTCCACTTAAAGTACAGATTGAAAAAATTGCAAGTTCAGTTGCACGGTTCTGTGGATTCTCTCAGGCAATGACATATTCATTTGAAAGCAAGAAAGTATTTGATAAACTTTTATTACCTGAAGATTCAGAACTTAGAAATACAGTTTCTATAATGAATCCATTAGGTGAAGATTTTAGTGTAATGAGAACTACATCGTTAAATGGAATGCTTACATCACTTGCAACAAACTTCAATAGAAGAAATAAGAATGTTAAGTTATTTGAACTTGGAAATATTTATCTTCCAAAATCAATGCCTGTAACAGAACTTCCAGATGAAAGAATGCAGTTTACACTTGGATTTTATGGAGAAGGTGATTTCTTTACAATGAAAGGTGTTGTAGAAGAATTCTTTTCACAGGTTGGAATGGATAAAAAAGTAACATATGATGCTAAAGCAGGAAAGACATTTTTACATCCGGGACGTCAGGCAAATGTTATTTATAATGATACAGTTGTTGGTTATTTAGGAGAAGTTCATCCTGAAGTATTAGATAACTATAATATTAAAGACAGAGTATATGTTGCAGTAATTGATATGCCATATATCGTTGAAATGGCATCATTTGATACAAAATATAAAGGAATTGCTAAATATCCTGCTGTAACAAGAGATATTAGTATGGTAGTTCCAAAAGAAATACTTGTAGGTCAGATTGAAGAAGTAATAGAGAAATGTGCCGGAAAGAATCTTGAAAACTATCAGTTGTTTGATATTTATGAGGGAAATCAGATTGAAGAAGGATTTAAGTCAGTTGCATATAAGATTGTATTTAGAGCAAGTGACAGAACACTTGAAGAAGCTGATATCACAAAGGCAATGAACAAGATTCTTAAAGGATTACAGGAACTTGGTATTGAATTAAGAGGTTAAAGGACAAAAATGGATCATATAGAACTTTTTAATAAAATGATTGAGTATTATGAAGGCGATCCAAAGAGAATACAGCATTTTACAAAAGTATTTGAATATTGTAGACTCATTGGAATAATGGAAAATATTCCTGAAAAAGAGCAGTTCGCTTTAGAAACAACAGCTTTAGTTCATGATATTGGAATAAAAAAAGCAGAAGAAGTACATGGAAAAGGAAACTGTAGTGGAAAATTACAGGAAAAACTTGGACCTGAAATTGCTGAAAAAATGTTAAATGAATTAGGTTATCCTAAAGATGTCATTGAAAGAGTAAGTTATTTAGTTGCTCATCATCACACATATAATGATATATGTGACAGCGATTACCAGATTTTAGTTGAAGCAGATTTTTTAGTTAATATATATGAAGACGGATTGCCGTCTCAGAATGTAAAGGCTGCTTATGAAGCTGTATTTAAGACAGAATCAGGCAAGCGTATATGCAGAACGATGTTTGGAATTAAATAATTTTAATTCATGCATTATTTGCAAAGTTCCAATAAAGAAAGGAACATTGTCTGTGCGGATGTATGTGAACAAAGTTTTTCATATATCTGTAGGATTAAATTAAACAGGGAAGGTTGGAATAAAATTTCAACCTTTCCTTTGTTGCTATAGTAGGAAACAAAATGAACGAAGTTCATTTTTTATAAATGTTTCCGACGAATAGCCGCTGACAGAAGGGCAGGGGCATTACATATTGCACAGGAGAATAAAATGAAATTTGTAATACAAAGAGTAAATCATGCATCAGTTAAGGTTGATGGAAATGTAGTAGGTAAAATAGATAAAGGCTATATGGTACTTATAGGTATATCTGAAAATGATACAAAGGAAATAGCAGATAAAATGATTAAGAAAATGATTGGCTTAAGAATTTTTGAAGATGAAAATGGAAAAACAAATATTAGTTTAAAAGATGTATCAGGTGAACTTTTACTTATTTCACAATTTACTTTGTATGCAGATTGTAAAAAAGGAAACAGACCTTCTTTTATCAATGCGGGAAAACCAGATATGGCAAATGAAATGTATGAATACATTATAGAACAATGCAAAAAAGAAATAAGCGTTGTTGAAAAAGGAATATTTGGCGCAGATATGAAAGTTAGTCTGGAAAATGATGGACCATTCACAATTGTTTTAGATAGTAAGGAAATTATAAAATAATGGAAAAAACAATGAATTTACATGATTTTTATTATGATTTACCACAGGAACTGATAGCTCAGGACCCACTTGAGGACAGAAGTAGTTCAAGACTTATGGTATTAAACAAAAACACAGGAAAAATACAACATCATATATTTAAAGATATTGTTAAATATTTGCATAAAGGAGATTGTCTTGTAATTAATAATACAAAAGTTATTCCTGCCAGACTTTTTGGAAGTAAAGTCGGAACAGATGCGAAGATTGAAGTATTATTATTAAAAAGAAAAGAAAATGATGTTTGGGAAACATTAGTTAAACCGGGTAAAAAATGCAAAGTTGGAACTGAAATTTCATTTGGTGAAGGACTTTTAGTTGGAAAGGTTATTGATGTTGTTGAAGAAGGTAACAGATTAATACAATTTAAATATGAAGGCATATTTGAAGAAATACTTGATAAGTTAGGACAGATGCCGCTTCCACCATATATTACACATCAGTTAAAAGATAAAAACAGATATCAGACAGTATATGCAAAGTATGAAGGTAGTGCCGCAGCGCCTACAGCAGGTCTTCATTTTACAAAAGAATTGTTAAATGAAATCAAAGAAAAGGGTGTTGAAATTGCAAATGTAACTCTTCATGTCGGACTAGGTACATTTAGACCTGTAAAAGTAGAAAATGTATTAGAACATCATATGCATTCCGAATTTTATGATGTAGAGGAAGAAGAGGCTAAAAAGATTAATGAATGCCGTAAAAATGGTGGACGAGTTATTGCTGTAGGGACAACAAGCTGTAGAACACTAGAATCTGTTACAGGTGAAGATGGCATTGTTAAGGCAGGAAATGGCTGGACAGAGATATTTATTTATCCGGGCTATAAATTTAAGGCAATTGACTGTCTTATAACTAATTTTCATCTTCCTGAATCAACACTTTTAATGCTTGTATCAGCACTTGCAGGAAGAGAAAATATTATGGCAGCTTATGAAGAAGCAGTAAAAGAAAAATATAGATTTTTCTCATTTGGAGATGCTATGTTTATAACAGATAATGAAACAGAAGAATAGACACATAAACTTATATGAGGATTAGTAATGACAGATGTTTATATAGTACAGAAATTAGAAAATAATAAAGATATTATTGTAAATGTGCCGGGTTCAAAAAGCATAACTAACAGAGCATTAATGTTAGCTGCATTGTCTGATGGAGAGTGTAACTTAGATGGGGTACTTTTTAGTGATGATTCCAGAGCATTTTTAGATTGCCTTGAAAAATTGGGATTTCAATTATTTATAGACGAAAATGAAAAAAGAGTAAAGGTTGTTGGAACATCAGGGGAAATACCAAATAGAAAAGCAACAATAGATGTAAGAAGCGCTGGAACTGCAGCCAGATTCCTAACGGTTATGCTTGCAGTTACAGGAGGAGAATATACTCTTAATTCTTCAGAACAAATGAAAAAAAGACCGATGGGTGAAATTATTGATTTGATAAGAAATGCAGGAGTTAAGATTAGTTGTTTAGAAGAAGAAGGTCATTTTCCATTTATTATTTCTTCAAATGGTTTAGACAAGAAAGAAGTTTCGATTAACACAGATACAAGTAGTCAGTATGCAAGTGCATTATTAATGGCTGCTGTTATGACAGGTTTGAAAATAAAACTAACAGGAAAACGTGTTAACGGTGCATATATAAAAATTACCTTAAATATGCTTAAGCAATTTGGAATTAAATATGTTCAATTTGAAGAAAATAAATATAATATAGAAAAACAAAGGTTCAGATTAGAAAAATATCAGATAGAACCTGATATGTCAGGAGCATGTTATTTCTATGCAATGTCATTAATGATTAAGAAAAAAGTTTTGGTAAAAAATCTGCATTTAAATTCAATGCAGGGAGATATTAAATTTTTATATGCTTTGAAAAAAATGGGATGCCTTGTAAAAGATACTGATGAAGGGATTATAATTGATGGTTCAAATGTATCTGAATACAAAGGAATAGAAATTGATATGAATGATTTTTCTGATCAGGCATTGACAATGGCGTGTGTAGCTGCATTTGCAAAAAGTAAAACATTAATAAAAAATGTAGGACATATAAAAATGCAGGAGTGTGATAGAGTAAATGCCATAATAACTAATCTTAATTGTTTAGGAATAAAAGCAAGAGAAGAATTAGCGGATGGTAAAGTTAATATTTGCATTGAACCGGGAAAAGTCAACAGTGGAGAGATAGAAACTTTTAATGACCACAGAGTTGCTATGGCATTTACACTTATTGGGTTAGTTTGCGGAGGCATAACTATAAAAAATCCGATGTGCTGTAAAAAAACATTTGAAAATTACTTTGATATAATTGATTCGTTGTATTAAATAAAAAAGTGTAACAATTATTTTTGTTAATTGTTACACTTTTTGTTATATTTATTGTCTCTTTACTATGTCATATTTATGTCTTTCAAGCATTTCTACAGCTCTATCAGCTGAATCCTGGTCATAGAAAGAAATTTTAAGAACACCATCTTCAAATTCCCTATTATGAACAATTCCGATATTTTTAATGCTGACGCCACTTGTTGCAAGGATAGTTGCAATAGTAGCAATTGCACCTGATTCATCGATAATATTACAGTAAATTCTGTAACTTCTAGGTATGATAGAATTGTTATGTTCTTCAATGTTATCTCTGTAATCACGGCTTTCAGTAATAAGAGCATTGATGTCTGAGCCACGTTTGTTATCAAGGCTTGATTTAATATCTTTTAAATCATGAATATATTTGTCAAGCATAATGCTGATGTTTTTGGTGTTAGTCATACAAATCTGTTCCCACATTTCAGGTGAAGAACTGGCGATTCTTGTTATGTCTTTAAAACCTCCGGCAGCTAAAGTTTTCATATACTCTTCCTTTGAGTCGTTATGTTTTACTAAGTTAACAAGACTGGCTGCAATCAAATGAGGAAGATGACTAATTGCTGCAACAACTTTATCATGTTCTTCATAAGATATACGAATTGGAATTGCTCCAATCATTTTAACAATTTTAGTTAATTCATCTACATATTTTTGCTCGACTTTATTTGTAGGAGTAAGAGGGTAGTATGCATTTTCAACAAGTCGGTCATTAGCATTTTCATATCCTGTTTTCTCAGAACCGGCCATAGGATGTCCGCCGATAAAATGTTCTTCAAGACCAATGGCATTTACAGCCTGATGAATATTTGTTTTTACACTACCAACATCTGTTATAATACAGTTATCATTTATAATTTTTTTTAAAATACTTAGGTATTCAACATTTTTTTCAACAGGAGTGCATAAGAAAATATAATCACATTGTGAAAATGTTGAATCAACCTTATCAGTTGCAATATTTGCAGTACCATCATTTAAAGCTAATGTTCTGGATGATTCACGTCTGTTATATACAATAATTGTTGATTCAGGTAAAACACGTCGAATAGCTTTTGCAATAGAACCACCAATTAATCCGATTCCAATAAATCCAAATGTTAGTTTTCTCATTTTTTAAGTCCTTTCTTCCCGTAAATTAATCTTCCAACTTTAACGCTTTAAAGTTTAGCACTTTAAAGCAAGATATTCAATATAAAATTTAAACTTTATGTATTAAATAAAAAATTATAAGAATTATTCAAGGCATTATAACCCATTTTATAGGAAAAAACAAATTTTTATTGTAACGTTTTTTAACATAGAGGAATGTTGTAAATCATATAATAATTTTGTAAAATAGATTATATGATAATGAACGGATTAATTAAATATTAAAAATGGTGAACGAAATTATTTTTTATAAATGTTTCAAGAAATAAGCCACCAACCACTGGAAGGGGCAATACATAATAATATTAGGAGGGTACAGCTATGAATGTGTATAAAACATCTCAGGTTAGGAATGTAGTTTTTTTAGGACACGGAGGCGCAGGTAAAACTACATTAGCAGAAGCAATGGCGTACGCAACAGGAGTGATAACCAGAATGGGCAGTGTCGATAATGGAAACACTATAAGCGATTATGACTCAGAAGAAATTAAGCGTAAGTTTTCTATTAATGCGGCAGTTATTCCAATAGAATGGAACGGATTAAAGATTAATATATTGGATGCTCCGGGTTATTTTGATTTTGTCGGACAGACAGAGGATGCCATGAGTGTGGCAGATGCAGCTGTAATAGTAGTAAATGGCAAAGCAGGATTAGAAGTAGGAACGATAAAGGCATGGGAAATATGTGAACGAAGAAAAATTCCAAGAATATTTTTTATTACAGGAATGGATGATCCTAATGCTAAATATATGGAAACCGTAAAGCAATTAAAGGAAACATTTGGTAAACAGATTGCTCCGTTTCATTTGCCAATAATTGAAGATGGCATTTTAACAGGATATGTAAATGTTGTTAAAATGGGTGGACGAAAATTTGTAGGTGATAATGGCGAATATGTGGAAAGAGATATACCGGATAATCTTGAAAGTGATTTGATTCCATGTAGAGAACAGCTTATGGAGGCTGTGGCGGAGTCAGACGAAGAACTTATGGATAAATATTTTAGTGGGGAAGAATTTTCAAATGAAGAAATATCAAAAGCACTTAGAAAAAGTGTAATAAGTTGTGACATAGTTCCTGTACAAATAGGAGCAGGTATTAACTGTAAAGGTGTAAATATGCTTTTACAGACATTCGAAAAATATTTCCCATCACCTGATAAGGCAGAGGTATTTAAGAAAGGAAAAAATCAGGATACAGGTGAGGATGTAATAGCTGATTTTGATGAAACTAAACCTGTAACGGCATATGTATTTAAAACAATAATGGATCCGTTTGTCGGTAAATATTCATTAGTAAAGGTAAGAACAGGTATACTTAAGGCATCAACTACAGTTTATAATCCGTCAAAAGGAATCGAGGAAAAATTAGGAAAACTTTATACTATATGTGGCAAAAATATTTCTGAAATAACCGAATTACACGCAGGAGATATAGGAGCGGTAGGCAAGCTTACAAGCACCAGAACAGGCGATACTTTAGCAACAAAGGAATGGCCGGTAGTTTATCACCCAACTACAATGTCTAAACCATATACATATAAACGATATAAGGCAGTAAAGAAAGGTGAAGAAGATAAATTAGCACAGGCATTGGTTAAGTTGTGTATAGAAGATTTGACACTTAAGACAGTAAGTGACGAAGAAAACAGACAACTTTTACTTTATGGTATAGGAGATCAGCAGTTAGATGTTGTAGCAAGTAAATTAAAGGAAAAATATAAAGTAGAAATTGAATTGTTAAAACCAAAATTTGCATTTAGAGAAACAATTAAAAAGAAAGTTCAGGCTCAGGGCAAACATAAAAAACAGTCAGGCGGACATGGACAGTATGGCGATGTAGTAATTGAATTTGAGCCATCAGGAGATTTATCAAGACCATATGTATTTGAAGAAAAGATATTTGGTGGTTCAGTTCCTAAAAATTATTTTCCTGCGGTCGAAAAAGGAATACAGGAAAGCGTTTTAAAGGGACCTCTTGCAGGATATCCTGTTGTTGGAATTAAGGCAACATTAATTGATGGTTCGTATCATCCTGTAGATTCGTCAGAAGTTGCATTTAAAACAGCAACCATGATTGCATTTAAGAAAGGATTTATGGAAGCGATGCCTGTATTACTACAGCCAATGGCATTACTTACAGTTACAATACCTGATAAATTTACAGGAGATGTAATGGGAGATTTAAATAAGAGACATGGAAGAGTTGTTGGAATGACTCCTGATAAAAATAATATTCAAATTATAGAAGCAGAAATTCCTATGTCTGATTTGTATGGATATTCAACAAGCCTTAGAGCAATAACAGGTGGACTTGGCGAATTTGAATATGTATTGTCCAGATACGAGCAGGCACCGGTTGATGTACAGGAAAAAGAAGTGCGTGAAAGAAGTGAGGCTAATAATAAATAATTTTGCATGATTCTTGTGTAAAGTATTATGTTTGAAATTATAAAAACTAAATGATATGTTAAATGTAAGTGACTATAGGGTTATTTGCTTAAGCAAATAATCCTATAGTTTAATATTGTGGTAGGATTGTGAGAGCGCGTAGCACAGAACAATCCGTAGGCATCAAAAACTCAATATTATATTGTAAAAGAAAATAAAGTGAACACGACTCATTTAGTTTAACGTTTCTAACGATTAGTTGTTAAATAAAGAAAAATAAATTATAAAGGAGAGAATGAGATGGATATTAAAGAAATATTATCAAAAGTTGATCATACGTTATTAAGACCGGAGGCGACATGGAATCAGATAAAAAATATATGTGATGAGGGCATTAAATACAATACAGCTTCAGTATGCATACCTCCTAGCTTTGTAAAACAGGCTGCAGAATATGTTGATGGAAAAATTGCAATATGTACGGTAATTGGTTTCCCAAATGGATATAATACTACAGAAGTAAAATGCTATGAAGCACAAAGTGCCGTTAAAGATGGTGCTAGTGAAATTGATATGGTTATAAATATTGGATGGGTAAAAGAGGAAAAATGGGGAGAAATATTTAATGAGATTAACAAAGTAAAAGATTCATGTAATGGAAAATTACTTAAAGTTATTATTGAAACCTGTCTTTTAACAGATAAAGAAATAGAAAAAATGTCAGAAATAGTTTCTCTTTCAAAAGCAGATTATATAAAGACATCAACAGGATTTTCCACAGAAGGGGCAACTTTCCATTCGGTAAAATTATTTGCTGACAATGTATTCAACAATACTAAAATTAAAGCCGCAGGTGGAATCAGTAGCTTAGAAGATGCAGAAAAATTTATTGAATTAGGAGCAGACAGACTTGGAACAAGCAGAATTGTAAAAATAGCTAAAGAAAAAGAAGAAAATCAGTAGGGAATATCATATATCAGGGCTTATGAGCGACGTCTATATTCTATTGCAAAAATAACCATTTGTTGTATAATATAACAGTATGCGTGAAATTATGGGAAGGAATGATTTTGTGAGTAGAAAAGATAATTCAAAAGCTAAAAATTTAAAAAATATAATTACAACATTAATAGAGGTTATTATTGTTGCAGCTATTATTTTTGGCGGCCTGATGTATGTTCAGCATAGATTACAGTCAAGAGGAACTGCAAGTACACAAGGAAAAGGAATTGACAGTAAAGAAGAAACACAGGATGAAGAGCAGAATAGTGGGACAGGTAAATATAATCTTGTGGTCAATATAAAAAAGAATGCTCTCATTGTATACGAGACAGACAAGGATAATAATGAGGTTCCTACCTATGTCTTTCAGTGTTCCGTTGGAGATGGAATAAATGAAGGCAAGGGTAAGGTTCAGAAAAAATACACTTGGCTTGATATTAATAAATCATGGCATAAATATAACTCACAGATTTCTGAAAACAGTTGGATTCAGTCAGTTAATTATAGTGAAAAATATAGTTGGACTTTAAATAAAAAATCATATAACAGTTTAGGAGAAAAGCAAAAAGCAGGTTCATGTATTTTGCTTACTGCAAGAGATGCAAAATGGATATATGATAACTGTGGAACAGGAACTAAAGTTAAAATTGTAAAAGGTTCAAAGAAGGATGTATTACCTATGGAACCGCTTACAAAGACTGAAACATATAAAAAATGTGGGTGGGATCCTACTGACACTGATGAAGCTAATCCTTATTTAAAGCTTGCTAACAGTACAATTGCTGTTGGTGATAAGGTTGTATATGTTGAAAAAGGTACAGATGTAAAATACCTTGAAAATATAATTGCAATTAATGCTAACGGACAGGATGTTACATCGAAATTAAAATACAATAAAATAGATTCAGGCACGCTTGGAAAAAATAAAGTTAAATTTACATATAAAAATAAAGCCGGAGAAAAATTTTCTCAGACAGTTGTATTTAAAGTAATTGATACGACCTGTCCTAAGGTAACATTATCAACATATAAATTTAAATATGAAGTTAAGAGTGCAAGCATAAAAGATTATCAGAAAGATAAAGTAAAAAAAGCAATAGAAGATTTAGTTAAGTCAAAAGCAAGTTGTGATGAAAGTGGAGTTACAATTAAAGCAGTGGCTTTTCCTAAAGATCAATTAGAAATTGGAGATAATTCCGTTAAAGTAATTGCTACTGATGAATCAGGTAATATTGGAAACTGTGAAGCAACAGTTGAATTAGTTATTAAGGAAACTAAATTAAATAAGAAACCAAAAGTACCTGAATCGACTAAGCATAAAAAAGAAGAAACTACTACAAAGAAGAGTAAAGAAGAAACAACGACAAAGAAAAAGTCTGAGGAAACAACAACACAGAATTCTAAAGAAATAACTTCTCAGACTAGTGAAATGCAAACAGCAGCAAATTTAGCTGAGTAAATAATAAAATGATTATAAATTATAATCTATAATCTAGGAGGAAAAATAATTATGTCTACAGCTTATAATCATAAGACAGTTGAAAAAAAATGGCAGAAATATTGGCAGGAAAATGAGACATTTAAAACAGATGTATGGGATTTTAGCAAGCCAAAATATTATGCTCTTGATATGTTCCCATACCCATCAGGTGTAGGACTTCATGCAGGACATCCGGAAGGCTATACAGCTACAGATATTATGTCACGTATGAAAAGAATGCAGGGATACAATGTACTTCATCCAATGGGATATGACTCATTTGGACTTCCTGCAGAACAGTATGCGGTAACTACAGGTAATCATCCTGCAGAATTTACACAGAAGAATATTGCAACATTCTCAAAACAGTTAAGAGAGTTAGGATTTGATTATGATTGGTCTAAGATGATTGCAACATCTGATCCTAAGTTTTATAAATGGACACAGTGGATATTTAAAAAATTATATGAAGCAGGATATGCAAAACATATTGATATGCCTGTAAACTGGTGTGAAGAATTAGGAACAGTTCTTTCAAATGACGAAGTAATTGATGGAAAATCAGAACGTGGAGGATATCCTGTTGTTAGAAAGAATATGAAACAGTGGGTAATCGACCAGCCTGCATTTGCAGAAAAACTTTTGGAAGGCTTAGAAGAAATTGACTGGCCTGAATCAACAAAAGATATGCAGAGAAACTGGATTGGAAAAAGTACAGGTGTAGAAGTAGAATTCGAAATCGTAGACGGAGGAAAATTCTCTATCTTTACAACATGTATTGAAACAATATATGGAATTACATTTATGGTATTAGCACCGGATGGTGAAATTGTTAAGAGTCTTATGGACAGAGTAGAAAATAAAGAAGAAGTTGAGGCATATATTGCAGAAACAGCTAAGAAGAATGATTTTGACCGTACAGAATTAAATAAAACAAAATCAGGTTGCAGACTTGAAGGCATTTATTGTATCAATCCTGTAAATGGTAAGAAAGTGCCTTTATTTATTGGCGATTTCGTACTTGCAAGTTATGGTACAGGAGCTGTTATGGCAGTTCCAAGTCATGACCAGAGAGACTTTGAATATGCGATAGCACATAACATCGATATGATTCAGGTAATTGAAGGCGCAGATGTATCTGAGCATGCATTTGAGAAACAGGATTATCTTGGAAAAGGTTGCAAGCTTATTAATTCTGAAGAATTTACAGGCCTTACAGTTGAAGAAGCAAAAGTTGCAATTACAAAGAAATTAGTAGACATGGGAGTTGCAAAGGAAACAGTAAATTATCACTTCCGTGAATGGATTTTTGCAAGACAAAGATACTGGGGAGAACCTGTTCCTTGTGTATATAAAGAAGATGGAGAAATTTATTTCCTTCCTGACGAAGAACTTCCATTAATTCTTCCACCATTGGATGATTATAAAGGAAAGAATGGTAAAGCTCCTCTTGAAAATGCTGTTGAATGGAAGCAGTATGATAAAAATGGAATTAAGGGTGTGCGTGAAACAGCAACAATGCCCGGTTCAGCAGGATCTTCATGGTATTATATGCGATATATTGATCCTGATAATGATAAAGAATTTGCAAATCAGGAATTGTTAAAACACTGGATGCCTGTAGATTTATATGTAGGTGGTCCTGAACATGCTGTAGGTCATTTAATGTATTCACGTATTTGGAACAGATTTTTATATGACCAGGGTCTTTCACCTGTAAAAGAACCATTTAAGAAGTTAGTTCATCAGGGAATGATTCTTGGTGAAAATGGTATTAAGATGGGTAAGAGATTCCCTGAATTTGTTGTAAATCCAAGTGATATTGTAGAGGAATATGGTGCTGACACATTAAGATTATATGAAATGTTCATGGGACCAATTGAAGTTTCAAAACCATGGAATTCTGATGCAGTACAGGGAGCTTATCGTTTTATTAAGAGAGTATGGGCATTCTTTACAGATGAAGAGAAAATTGTAGATGAAAACGATAATACATTAACAAAGATTTATCATCAGACAGTTAAGAAAGTAACAAATGACTTTGAAGAGTTAGGATATAATACAGCTATTGCTCAGATGATGACATTTGTTAATGAAGTATACAAAGCAGGAAAATGTCCAAAAGAATATGCAGAAAACTTTATTAAAATGTTTTCATGTATATGTCCTCATGTAGGTGAAGAAATCTGGCAGATTTTAGGTCACAATGATACAATTGCATTTGAAAAATGGCCTGAATATGATGAGAGCAAGATGGTAGAAGATACAATTAAAGTTCCTGTACAGATAAATGGTAAAACAAAAGCAGTCGTAGAACTTCCGGCTGATGTTTCAAAAGATGATGCTATTTTAGCAGGAAAAGAAGCAATAGCAGACAAGCTTACAGGAAACGTTGTAAAAGAAATTTATGTTCCGGGACGAATCATTAACATAGTAATGAAATAATTGGGACAAAAAACACAATAAAATAATTTCTTGAAATAAAATAGAATTTATATTTCGGGAAATATAAAATGACGCAGGTAATGTTATCTGCGTCATTTTTATCTTGGGATTCTGCTAATCAGTTTGTATCCATTTTCCTTTATCCATTTTCTTTGAACTCTGTAATTTGGTAATACATTTTCAACAATAGACCAAAAACGGGGAGAATGGTTCATTTCAATTCTATGACTTAGTTCATGAATAACAACATAATCAATTACGTCTTTAGAAGTAAGCATAAGCAGAGCATTAAAATTAAGATTGCCCTTACTGCTACAACTTCCCCATCTCGTTTTCTATGTTCTAATTGAAATACGGTTATAGGAAACACCCATTATTTTTGCAAAATAAGAAACACGTGTTGGAATATAATCGGAAGCAGTAGATATTAAATTGTTTATTTCATCTTTTGTCAAATAATTATTTTCTAAATCAGCCTGATTGTTTTTTATTTTGCTTAAATGGGAATTAATCCAGTCCTGTTTACTGTTAACAAATTTTAATACGTCATTGTTTCCCATGAAAAACGGAACTCTTACAATAAGCGTTCCGTCATGTTTTATTTCTAAACACATAGTTTTTCTTTTACTTTTAATTATTTTAATAGGATATTCGCTCATCTTTAAGGTACCTTTCATATCGTCAAAAGCATAGATAGTGTATGTAAATAATTTGAATTACATGCAAGTTATAGTATTTAAAACATCCATATTTAATTTAATTTACACGCAGATTACAGTATTCAAACTGTCCATATCTAATACAATTTTTACACAATCTAATACAATTTATACATAATCTAATAAATATATATATGTAATAAATATACTTATTAAAATGAGTAAAATCAAGAAGCTATCTTGCAATTTTAAATTCTATCAAATTATCAGGAAAAATCAGCTCTTCTTATTTTTGCTCATTAATTTTGTAAGACGCTTAACCATTTCAATTCTTTGTTGCTCTTTTGGAGTCATTTTTTGTTTTAAGACATTTAGAATTGCATCGGTTTCTTCATTTGTAAATGAAGCTCCCTGTTTTGTTGCTTCATTTGATGCTTTAATGAAATAAGGAATCATTTGCTTTGCATCCATTTCACCTGTGTTTTCAACAATATCTGTAAGAATCTTTAATTTTTCATTAGAAATACCTGATAAAACAGGGTCATTCATCCATTCGTTATTGCTCATATAAAATCTCCATTCTGCCACAATAAATGCAGCACATAATAATTTTTAATCTGCATTATTACACGCACAAATTCTTATAAAATGTATAATGAAAGCAGATAAATTTAAGTTAAAACATTTCTTTAAACATATCCATATATTCACCAAACATAGATTCTTTTGCCTCGTCATCCATTGAAAACATATCCATCATACCAATAAAGGTTTCAAACATTTCCTGTTCCTCAGTTGTAAGATAATCTTTTATAATGGGATATAAAGTAGAAAAATCAAGAGGCTTGTCACAATTCATGGCTTTATAATTTCCATTTTTATCTTTAATCATATATGAACCGGGGTTAATGGAAAATGAATTTTTTAATTCCTGAAATTTCACATATATTCCAAGAGATTTGCCCGTATCATAATCTATGTAAGGGAGAACAGCCTTTAGAATCTGCAGATTTCTGTTAGTAAGCATGCTGTCAAATAACGTTTGCTTCATATTTGCATTATCCATAAGGCTGACCTCCTTTTTAATTTAAATGCTTAATGCCATTAGTAATAAAAACAGATTCGTATCTTCTAAAAAATTAGTGGCAAGTTCATTTTCCAAAAGACATTCTAAATCATATTGATAATAATCTTTCGAATCAATTAACAGCCGCAACCATTTCCAAAGAAGCCACCGTTATTATTTCCGCATGCACAAAGAAGTACTAAAATCCAAAGAATGCTCTGGCAACCACAGCCATCGTTTCCTCCACAACCGCATCCGTTATTTCCACCACAGCAGAATAAAAGGATAAGAATTAAAAATAAAGTATTGTTTCCTCCTTCACAACCGCATCCACATCCGCAGTTTGTTGCTGCTAAATCACTCATATTTGTTTCCCCTAAAATATTGTTTACACTAAATAATATGTAATGAACTTAAAATTGTTTACAAAAAAATAAACTTTAAAAGAAAAAAACATATATTAAAGTATAGACAACATGAGAATTTTTATAGAGTTGCTTAGTACATATCATATTATTTATTGGAAAGTTGAAATGAATACAGTTAGAAAATTATTGAAAATAGATTATATAGAAGAAAAGGGAATATTTGGGCAGGATATTGTTGTAGCAATACTTGACACAGGAATGGCAGAACATCCTGATTTGAAGGGAAAAATTATATTATTTAAGGATTTTATTGGAGACAGGGAAAAATGTTATGATGATAATGGACACGGAACTCACGTTGCAGGGATAATAGCCGGAGAATCTAAGGATAGATTATATGGAAGAATGAATATAAATGGAATTGCAAAAAGGTCTCAGCTAGTTGTTTTAAAGGTTCTTAATGCAAAGGGAATAGGCATAGAAGATAAAGTTATAGATGGTATTAAGTGGATAATAGATAATTATGAAAAATATAATATAAAAATAGTAAATATATCCTTTGGAACAATTCATAATAATTGCTCAGAAATGCGCTTGGTTAAATATGTAGAAATACTATGGCAGTTAGGATTAGTTGTGGTTGCAGCTGCAGGTAATAATGGTCCTGATATAGGCAGTATAACTGTGCCCGGTGTGAGTAAAAAAATTATTACTGTTGGTGTAGTAGAGGATGGGAAAAAAGTAAATGTAAATGGGAGATACACATCGAATTATTCTGGAAGAGGTCCAACATGTGAATGTATTCAAAAGCCTGATTTGATAGCTTATGGTAATAATATTGTAAGCTGCAACAATAATTATAAATTGAAAAAATATACAGTAAAAAGTGGAACATCGATGGCAACACCTGTTGTTACAGGATGTGCTGCATTGTTGCTATCTAAATATACTGAATTAAAAAATATAGATGTGAAAAGAAAGATGATAGAATCATGCAAGGATGTTAATTTGCCGGCTAATATTCAGGGCGCAGGAGTTATAAATCCTGTAGAATTATTGGGTGTTAAATGATGATTGTTATATTTGCTTTTATATATTTATGATGATTAAACTATAATACGCATCAAATATTTTGCCGGTTATAGATTTTTAAATCAAGTCTTTAAAAGTGTAAAGTGTTAAAATGTTTAGTTTACAAAGATGGTTCAATGAAGTATAATTTAACACGAGTATATTTCTAGGAGGAAGTAAGATGGCAAAAATTAAGATGACAACTCCATTAGTTGAAATGGATGGAGATGAAATGACAAGAATTCTTTGGAAATTAATCAAGGATGAGTTATTAGAACCTTTCGTAGAGTTAAAGACAGAGTACTATGATTTAGGCCTTGAGTACAGAAATGAAACAAATGACCAGGTTACATTTGATTCAGCAGAAGCTACAAAGAAGTATGGGGTAGCTGTTAAGTGTGCAACAATCACACCTAATGCAGCAAGAATGACAGAATATAATTTAAAAGAAATGTGGAAGAGTCCAAATGGAACAATTCGTGCAATTCTTGATGGAACAGTATTTAGAGCTCCAATTATTGTTAAAGGAATTGAACCATACGTTAAGAATTGGACAAAGCCAATTACAATAGCAAGACATGCATATGGTGATGTATATAAGGGAAGCGAAATGAAGATTCCGGGACCTGGAAAGGCTGAAATTGTATACACAAATGAAGCAGGAGAAGAAACAAGAGAATTAATTCATGAATTTAAGGGTGCAGGAATTGTACAGGGTATGCATAACCTTAACGATTCAATTGAAAGTTTTGCAAGAAGCTGCTTCAATTTTGCATTAGATACAAAGCAGGACTTATGGTTTGCAACAAAAGATACTATTTCTAAGAAGTATGACCATACATTCAAGGATATTTTTGCTGATATTTATGAAGCTGAATATAAAGAAAAATTTGAAGAAGCAGGAATTGAGTATTTCTATACATTAATCGATGATGCAGTAGCAAGAGTTATGCGTTCAGAGGGCGGATATATTTGGGCTTGTAAGAACTATGATGGCGACGTTATGTCAGATATGGTTGCAACAGCATTCGGTTCATTATCAATGATGACATCAGTACTTGCTTCACCAAATGGTTACTATGAATATGAAGCTGCTCATGGTACAGTTCAGAGACATTATTATAAGCACTTAAAGGGTGAAGAAACTTCAACAAATCCAATTGCAACTATTTTTGCATGGTCAGGTGCTTTAAGAAAACGTGGTGAGTTAGATAATATCCCTGAATTAATGGAATTTGCTGATAAGCTTGAAAAGGCATGTATTGATACAATTGAAGATGGAGAAATGACAGGAGATTTATATATTATTTCTACATTAGAGAATAAAAAGAAATTAAATACACAGGATTTCATTTTAGCAATAAGAAGACACTTAGAAGCATTACTTTAATTTTGATGTATATAATTATCGATTTAAAATATAAGATGAACATTTTATATTTTGAATATAAAAAATTTATTTAAGGAGAAAGTATAATGAGAAAATTAGGAAAAATGATTACTTTACTTGCAGCTACAACTATTATGGCTGTAGGAATGATTACAACAGCGTTTGCGGCTGATGCAATTACACCGACAGAATTTTATTATGGCACAGAAGCAATGACAGCTCCACAGACATTTAGCTATAATAATAGCAATTTTATTAATGGAAAGTATTATCAGGGTGTTGTTGTACCTGTAAATGTTACTAAGGCGGGAAGCTTAAAAGTTGTAACAACAGCTACAAGTGTAGTAAAGGATATTAATATTGAAGTATATTCTGATGCAGCATGTACTAACAGAATGGAATATTTAACAGATTTGAAGGTTGGTTCAACAACAGTTGAAGATTATGTTTCATTTTCAAATGCGGGAACATATTACATAAAATTTGATTCATATTGCTATAACGGTGAAGATGTTTATACAAATACATTCACAGTACAGACAGGATTCTATACACTTGATGCAAAAGTAATCAAGGATGGTGAGACAATTACATATTATAGAAACTCAGGCGAAGATAAGTATGTTTTTAATTATACAGCTACAAAGACAGGAAAAGTTACAGTAACACTTCCTTATTCTATGGGCAGTTATGTAACATTTGTTGATTCAGGTAAGACTGTATGTGAAAAAAAATGGGTATCTGATTTGACAAGTGACAGTCAGGCATCTTTTGCAGTAAAGAAGGGTAAAACTTATAAATTTGAGGTTACTTCTAATGGAACATCATATGGTAAAGAACAGAGCTTTTCTTTAAAGGAGACAGCTGTTAAGGCTAAAAGCAGAGCTAAGAGAGCTAAAGCAGTAAATATAAAAAAAGGAAAAACAGTAAAGGGAATTGTTACAGCAGGAGATAAGAAAGCAAATTGGTATAAATTTACAGTAAAGAAAAAGAAACCTGTTACAATAACTCTTGACGGTAATGTAGAAAATAATCTCAAATTTACTATTTACAATAAAAAAGGTAAAAAGATTGATAGCACATCATATTATGGATACAAGAGAGATTTAAAACTTACATATAGTACAACTTACGGAAAGGCTAATGCAGGAACATACTATATTAAGATTGAAAAAGCAAATGCAAACAGCAATGGAGTTTATTCTATAAAGTGGAAATAAATTTATTTGAATATGGAATAGACAATTTTTATTATTAAAATTAAAACATAAAATTATAGCACTTGGCTCATAATGTGGGTCAAGTGTTTTTATGCGTTATAATAAATATTTATTCCCAATGCCAATAGACTAATAAAATATTAGTGTATTGGTATTAGGAACAAATCAGAAAAAAAGAAAGGATAGTATGTAAAAAATGAAAGAAAATTTAAAGAAATTATTTCAGTATTACAAACCGTATAAACATGTATTCTTTATAGATATGTTTTTCGCATTTTTAGCATCAATTATAGCGCTTGTAATTCCGTTAGTAGTTAGATATGTGACTTCAACAGTAGTATATTTACCGGCTAAAGATGTTTTTAGACAACTTATAGTTATAGCAGTAGTTGTAACAATATTAATTGCAATACAGGCATATTCTAATTTTTATATTTCAAATTATGGACATGTTATGGGAGCAAAAATTGAATATGACATGAGAGCAGAAATATTTGCACATTATCAGAAATTATCTTTTTCATTTTATGATGACCAGAAGGTAGGACAGCTTATGTCAAGGGTAACATCAGATTTATTTGACATAACAGAGTTACTTCATCACGGACCGGAAAATTTGACAATTTCTTTTATAAAAATAATAGGGGCTCTTATTATTCTTTGTACAATCAGTCCACAACTTACAATTGCAGCATTTATTCTGGTACCGTTTATGATTTGTTATGCTTACTTTTTTAATAAAAAAATGAAAAAAGCATTTAAGAAAAACAGAGTAAAAATAGCAGCAATCAATGAAAAAATTGAAGATAATTTATCAGGAATACGTGTTGTTAAATCATTTGCAAATGAAGAACTTGAAAATGAAAAATTCCAAATTGGAAATCAGGAATTTTTAGAAGCTAAAAAAGATAATTATAAATATATGGGTGGTTACAATTCGGGATTAACTGCATTTACTACAATGATTAATCTGATTGTAATAATCGTAGGTGGATTTTGTATAACAAGAGGAATTGTAAATGTAACAGACATGATTACATTTTTACTTTATATAAATATATTTACGGATCCAATTAAGACTCTGATTGATTTTACTGAACAGTTTCAAAATGGGTATTCAGGTTTTGAAAGATTTTTGGAAATATTGGAAATTGAACCGGATATTAAAGATAATGCTGATGCAATTGAATTAAATGATGTAAAAGGAAATATTAAATTTAATGACGTTTCATTTAAGTATAATGACACAGCACATAGAGTATTAAAGCATATTAATTTGGAAATTCCACAAGGACAGTATGTAGCTTTGGTTGGTTCATCAGGTGCCGGAAAAACCACTTTGTGTAATTTGATACCGAGATTTTACGATGTTACAAAAGGCGAAATTACAATTGATGATACTGATATTAGAAAAATAAAATTAGAGAATCTTAGAAATAATATTGGAATTGTGCAACAGGATGTGTATTTGTTTGCGGGAACAGTGTATGACAATATACGTTACGGAAAGAAAAATGCAACGAAAGAAGAAGTTATTGAGGCTGCAAAAAATGCAAATGCCCATGAATTTATTATGTCACTTCCAAATGGATATGAAACTGATATAGGGCAAAGAGGAATTAAATTGTCAGGTGGACAAAAACAACGATTATCAATTGCAAGAGTATTTCTTAAAAATCCGCCTATTTTGATTTTTGATGAAGCAACATCAGCTCTTGATAATGAAAGTGAAAAAGTAGTTCAGGAATCTTTAGAAAAGCTTGCAAAAAACAGAACAACATTAGTTATTGCACATAGACTAACAACAATCAGAAATGCAGAAAAGATTCTTGTTCTTTCTGAAAATGGAATAGAAGAGCAGGGAACACATGATGAGCTTATAAATAAACATGGAATATATTATGATTTATATAATGTAAATAATTAGTAGAAAATAAATACAAATGCCGCCATCCGCATAGCAGGTGGTTTATAGTCCGAAAACAATCATACGCTGCGTGATTGTTTTCGGACAGACTAAAGTACATAAACAAAAAAATCAGGGTGGGTTTAAACCATCCTGATTTTTATATAAAGGACCTATTGCTTATTTATTTTTTTGTCTACTATATTATAAATTGTACTAATTACAAAACATAATATTCCACAGACAAAAAAGCTTAAAGCATGTCCGATAGTGTTATCATATGTAATATCTAATAAAATTAGTTTTGCAATGCTTACTAAAGAAAGTACAAGCCCGTAAATACGAAGCGATTTGAAAGAAAAACAAAATCCTAACACAATACATAATATTGCAAACAAAAAAGCAAAAATGCTAATTAAGTAATTTGGTGAATTGAATGAATTTAAAATTATAACCATTAGAATAGTGAATTTAATTCCAACATATATACCAAAAGTAATTTTTTCTTTCTTTAAATAATTCTGTGAATTTATCAAAAATAGTACTAGAGTCACTAGTATGGCAATGATATGTAATGCAGGACTATTTAGTTTGATAATAAAACGTAATCCACAAATCATTAAAAATAAATTTACAATATCAGTTGTAATATTTGTACTTTTTTCATTCTTTCCTGATATCCAGTTTTTAGAGAATGGCGTGAACTTTGCTACAATATTAACTAAACATATAATAATAAAGCTTGTAAAATCCTTAGCTATATGTGCAGAAAATAAAGGAGCAATTATATTGCTAAAATCATTTATCGTAATAAAGATGAACATACAGTATAATAATATTTTTATTTTGTTACTATAATCTTTTGTATATTTCATTAAGAATGAAAATAGACATAAAAGTGAAATACTAATGAGTAATCTTGAAATATTATTAGTAGAACTGTTTAGTACGAAAAATATAAAATACACAATACTGAATATCTTATATATATATTGCTTGTAAAAATAACCGTATACAGCAAATGGGATAATAAATATTGATAAATAAAAATAATTATAAATAAAATTTCCGCTGTTATCAAAAGCAATTTGTACCATACTAATTATCGGAACAAGCATCATAGCAGTTTGAAGAAGTATAATATCAAATTTGTTTTCGTCTTTAAATTTTAATTCAATTCCAATAAGAATTAAGAGCGCTACAGCTATATTAAAGAATTCATTGAAACTAAAACAATATAAGGTCGTTAAAGCAATATAATAAAACATATTTGTAATACTGAATACAGCAGAAAAATTGTTATCTACTTTCATTTTAACAAACCCGGTAATAATAATAGAGGATATAAAAAGTAGTAGGATGCAGTAAGACAAAATAATCACTGTGCTATTTCCTGCATAAAGTTTATAGTCAGGCATTGTAGCCTTAAAAGTAAATAAGCATATCATATTGAATATATTGCAAATTGAATTTTTGTGATAATCATCTTGAATATTAGTGTAATAAAATATTGATTCTGTTACTACAAAAAATGCAGAGAGAAAAAGCAATTTGTTCCAATCGCCTGAAGCGTGACAAAAATAAGTGCCAAATAAAATGGAAATTGTAATACCTGCCTGACCAATAATTGCAAAAATATATGATTTTGTTTTAGATAATACACAAACAAATAATGCCCATACAAATATAAATAAATATAATGTTATTTCGTTAATAATTTTAAAATACATGTTACTCAGCAACAATGAAATGAATATTGCCCCTGTGCCACATCCACTAATTGAAATATAAAGCTTGTTATGTGAATCTTTTTTTAGAAGAAAAATTCCGGCTATCATAAGTGCAAAACTGAAAATATATAAAATTAAAATTTTTGCAGTATCAGATAACATTGGCAATACTAAAGTGGCAAATAAAATTAAACTGATAAAAATTAATACAGAGGCAAAAATTCCCATTAAAGATTTGCCCATGAGTAATTCAAAATTATTGAAATTTTTAGTTGAATTTTTTCTAACACCATTGTCAATGCTAGTGCCTGTAGTAGAAGTGACAGGTGAATAAGGATGAACCTGACCCTTAGAATAATAAGGCTGTGGTGCAGAACTGTGCCCGGCAGAATAATAAGGTTGTGGATTAACCGGAGGTTTGTCCGCAGAATATGTATTATTATGTTCGGTTTCATTCTCAACAGATAATTTTAAAAGATTTAACTGGTTGTTAAGATAGTCTAATTCTTTTGTTAAGTATTCAATTTTATTTTCGATTATAGCTTTGTCTATGTTTTCTTTATTGTTAGAATACTTTTCAATTAAATCATTTAGTTCTAATCTGGTTTTAATTAGCTTTTCTTCATATTGTAAAATATCGTGCATAAATACCCCTTTTATATACAGAAATAATAAAAAAATAATTTCTGTATGTATACATTATTTTTGAATAAATAATATGCCCGCTACTAAAATACGCATTGTATATTTTGTAGAGAGCATATTGTAAACATTTGTTAATTAAATTGACTGTTATTCAATTACAGTACCAATTTTTCCTCTGATTGCATCTTTAGCTTTAGCAAGGTTAGAAATGATAGCCTTTCTTCCCTTCTTTGCTAATACGAAATTGAGAGATGCATCAATCTTAGGAAGAGAAGTAATAGGATCAAAGTATCCTTTATCAATTAATTCTTCAGCTTCTTTTGTAGTTAAAGTACCGAGTTCTTTAACTTCTCCGTCTACATCAATTGTAAGATTATCACTTGATGTAAGAATCATAAGAGCATCAGCATCTAACATGTCTGCAAGTTTAGCTGCTGTATAATCTTTTTCAATAACAGCACTGGCACCTTTTAATCCTGTACGCTGTTCAAGAACAGGAATTCCACCGCCACCTGCTGCGATAACTAACTGATGAGCATCAACTAAAGCCTTGATTGCATCAATTTCATAAATATCAATTGGCTTAGGACTTGCAATGATTCTTCTGTAGCCTTCATCGCCTTCTTCGTATTCAACGTAGTTACCTTTTTTCTTCTCATTTTCAGCTTCTTCCTTAGTCATAAGACGTCCGATAACTTTAGAAGGAGCGTTAAATGCTCTGTCAAAAGGATCAACTCTTACCTGAGTAATAATAGTACTTACAGGTTTATATAATCCTCTTGAAAGTAACTCTGAACGAATTGCATTCTGTAAATCGAATCCAATATATCCCTGACTCATTGCACTACAGATTGACATAGGTGCAACAGTTCTGTCAGGGTCAAGTCTTGAAAATTCAGTCATTGCAGTCTGAATCATTCCGACCTGAGGACCATTACTGTGAGTAATAACAACATCATATTTTTCTTCTACCAAATCTGCAATAGCTTTTGCAGCAAGTTTTACACGTTCCTGTTGTTTAGGAAATGATTCACTAAAAGCATTTCTTCCTAAAGCAACTACAATTTTTTTGTTAGCCATAAGTAGTCTCCTTTACTGATATCAGGATAAAACCTGATGTAATTTGAGGTCCGTTGAGACCAAAATCTTATAAATATTTTAACTTATAATAAGGAAAAATACAATAAATAAACCGTTTATTCGTCAAGTAAATCGGATAATTCTTCCCATTGAGCCATTAGCTCGTCGAGAGTTTCGCTAATTTTATCCTGTTCTTTACTGATTTCGTTTAATTTAGCTGAGTTTTTAGCAATTTCAGGGTCAGCTAAAAGTTCATCTAATTCATTTAAACGCTCTTCATTAGCTTTTATCTTTTCTTCAACTTTTAAAATATCATTTTTCAACTTCCTAATCCTTGCCTGTTCGGCTTTCCTTTCTAAATAATTTTGCTTATTAGTAGAAGCAGAAGGAGTATTAGAAGAAGTTTGCTCTTCTTTTGGAGCATATATTGCTGTAAGTTCGTCCTTCTTTTCTTCGTAATAGTCATAATTTCCAATATAATTTACAATTGCTTTATTTGTTAATTCAATGATACGTGTGGCAGTTTGATTAATAAAATATCTGTCATGAGATACATAAAAAATTGTGCCGGTATAATTGTTTAATGCGTTTTCAAGAATTTCTTTTGAAACCATATCAAGATGGTTAGTAGGTTCATCTAATATAATGAAATTAGCTTCTGAAAGCATTAATTTTGCTAAAGAAAGACGACCTTTTTCTCCACCACTTAAATCTCCTACGCGTTTAAATACATCATCACCTGTAAACATAAAAGCGGCTAACACATTTCTGATTTTTGTGTTTGTAAGATTAGGATAAGAATCGCTCACTTCATCAAACAAAGTATTTGAATCATTTAATGTATGATGTTCCTGATCATAATATCCGATATTAACATTTGTTCCGAGAGTAAAAGAGCCGCTATCTGCAGCAATTAGTCCGTTTATAATTTTTAAAATTGTAGTTTTTCCGGTTCCGTTATCACCGATAAGAGCAACACGTTCACATCTCTTAATTTCAAAAGAAATATCGGAAAATAATGATTTGTTATCAAATGACTTTGCTAAATTTGAAACACTTAAAACATCATTGCCACTCGTACAGTTTGGTTCAAGTCTAAGAGTCATGGCATTTTCATATGTATCAGGATTATCGATTACTTCCATTTTACTTAAAGCTTTTTCACGACTTTCAGCACGCTTATAAAACTTTTCCTGTTTATATGAGCGAAGCTTGGCAATGACTTCTTCCTGATGCTTTATTTCAGCCTGTTGTTTGATATAGAGTTTAATTGCTGCTTCTCTAAGTTCTTTCTTTTTAACAGCGTAAGCTGAATAGTTGCCATCGTAAACATGGCAGTGTGTATTTTCTATTTCAACAATCTTAGTTACAATCTTATCTAAGAAATAACGGTCGTGGGCAACGATTACAACAGCTCCGTTATAGTTAGACAAATAAGTTTCCAGCCATTTGATAGAATTTAAATCAAGATGGTTTGTAGGTTCATCCAATAAAATAATATCCGGTTTTTGAATTAAAAGTTTACATAGTGCAACACGGGTTTTTTGACCTCCGGATAAAGTTGAAATTTTTTTATTAAAATCACTGTCTTCAAAACCGAGTCCACGAAGAGTACCATCAACCTCACTTTTGTATGCGTATCCGTTTAACAATTCAAATTGATGATGTAGATTCGTGTAACTGTTAACTATATCATCATAGTTGTCGCATCCGTTTGCCATTAAGGATTCATATTCCCTTAATTTATTTTCCATATCTATAATATTTTGCTTTACGGAAAGTACTTCTTCATATATAGAATTGTCTGTATCTAAATTCTGATATTGGGCAAGATAACCAACAGACTTGTCCTTTCCGATAATTACATCCCCTGAATCAGATGAAAGTTCATTCATTATTATTTTTAATATAGTAGACTTTCCGGCTCCATTATTGCCTACAATGGCAGCTTTTTCATGGTCATTTACAAAAAAACTGCAATCGTCAAGAATAACTTCTTCACCATAAGCCTTGCTTATATGATTGCATGATAAAATCATAGGAATCCTCCTGTGTTTGTAGTGTTTTTATATAATCAGCAAAAATAGGCTGATACCACGTAAGATTATAAAACGAAAAGCTAAAACAATCAATGAAATACTGTAAAAGAACAGTGTCAAAAAGAATGATAAATATTTGACAATGTTTGCCCTAAAACATATAATTGAAGTGGTTAAATAACGAAGGAGAACGGAAATGAGAAAAATATCCAAGGCGGTAATCACAAGATTGCCAAGATACTATAGATATTTAGATGAATTAATACAGCAGGATGTCGAAAGAGTTTCGTCTAAAGAATTAAGTGACATGATGAATGTTACGGCCTCTCAGATACGACAGGATTTGAATAATTTTGGTGGGTTTGGACAACAGGGGTACGGATATAATGTTAAATATCTGTATGATGAAATCGGAAAATTATTAGGACTTGATGTGACGCATAAGATGATAATTGTAGGTGCAGGAAATCTTGGACAGGCAATTGCAAACTATGGAAATTTTAGAAACAGAGGTTTTGAAATTACGGCTTTATTTGACAAAAATAAAGATTTAATTGGTAAAAAGACAGTGAATGGGACTGAAATCAGAGACATTTCTACTATAATAGATTATGTGAAAAATGAAAATATTGAGATTGTGGCATTGGCACTTCCTAAAGGACCGGCAACAGATATTGCTGAAAAATTAGTCGAATGTGGAGTGAAGGCATTTTGGAATTTTGCTCACACTGATTTAGGATTTAGCGATGACATAATAGTTGAGAATGTTCATTTATCAGAAAGCTTAATGAAACTTACATATAGAATATCAGAAAAAGCAAATAAAAATAAATAAGAGGTGAAGTACTATGGAAAGAATAATTTCTGGTACGGATATGAAAAAGGTTGATGAATATACAATTAATGAAGTTGGAATCCCAAGTTTAGTATTAATGGAAAGAGCAGCAAAGAGTGTTGCTGATTTAATTGAAGAAACAACAGATAAAAACAGTGAGGTAATTGCTATTGCCGGAACTGGTAATAATGGTGCCGACGGCGTTGCAGTTTGCAGGATGTTATACATAGATGGATATAACACCTGCATTTATATTATGGGAAACATAGATAAGGCAACACAGGAATTCAAAACACAGATTGAGATAGCACAGAAAGTTGGAATTGAAATCAAAGATGCTTCAAGACTGACAAGAGATGAAATGGATAAGAAACACGTAATTGTTGATTCAATATTTGGAGTCGGATTATCAAGAAATGTAGATGGCGATTACAAAAAGTTAATTGAAGCAATAAATCAAAGCAAGGCTAAAGTTTATGCTGTAGACATTCCATCAGGCCTGAACGCAGATACAGGAAAAGTGATGGGTGTGGCTGTTAAAGCGGATTATACTGTATGCTTTGGAGAACTTAAACTTGGAGCAGTTCTTTATCCAGGAGCAGATTATTGTGGAAAACTATCATTTGATAATATAGGTTTTCCGGATGTTTCCTATAAGAAGTGTGAAACAGTTTATAAATACCACACAAGCGATGATTTAAAACTAATTCCGAAACGACCGAATTATTCTAATAAAGGTACATATGGAAAACTTCTTGTTATAGCAGGTAATAAAGATATAACAGGGGCAGCGTTTTTATGTGCAAAGGCAGCGTTTAGGACAGGAGCCGGACTGGTAAGAATATTTACTGCAAAGGAAAATCGTGAAGTAATACAAAAACTATTACCTGAAGCAATGGTAAATGTATATGATACAGATGATTTTGACAAAAAGGCTTTAGATGCCTGTATAGAATGGGCAAATGTTATTGCAATTGGTCCGGGAATTGGAACGGGTGGAATACAAAAAAATATGGTTGAAGCAGTTCTTGAAAGCAGAAAGAACACGGTAATAGATGCAGATGGAATTAATGTTATTTCACAAAATGTTAAACTAAAAAAAATGCTTCATAAGAATGTAATATTGACACCGCATTTAGGCGAAATGGCCAGATTTGAAAATAAAACGATAGATGAAATAAAGGACAATCTTGTAAAAAGTGCTTTCAATATTAATTATATGTACAATGCAAATGGAATTCTAAAAGATGCAAGAAGCGTTGCTGTTACGCAAGATGATATATACATAAATATGACAGGAAACAGTGGCATGGCGACTGCAGGCTCGGGAGATGTGCTTACTGGAATTGTTGCAGGATTGTTGGCTATTGGGTGCAATGTAGAAAACGCTACAACGCTTGCACCATACATTCATGGAATTGCCGGAGATTTGGTAGCAACAAAGATGCCTAAAGCCTCTATAATGGCTACTGATATAATTGAGGAAATAAAAAATATTATGCCTCAGTAAATAATTGTGACACAATAATGATAAAGTTTCATTTAAAACTGTACATAATAGAGATAATTTGAAATTGTAATGTAATAAAAAACGATAAAGATATAAATTCAAATAATTTATAAACGTGGAGAAGAAGAAAATGAAAAGAGAAATATGTGAAGAAGAATATTTTAGGGGCTATGCAGAAATCAATCTGGATGCAATATACAAAAATGTATATGAGATGAAAACAAGACTTAATAAAAATACAGGAGTTGTTCTTGTAATAAAAACAGATGGGTATGGGCATGGAGCAGTGCCTATAGCTAAAGCACTTGATGATTTGTGCTATGGATATGCAGTTGCAACTCCATATGAAGGCAATAATTTAAGAAATCATGGACTTAATAAACCTACATTTTTATTAGGTTATGCGGATGAATCATCGTACGATATGATTATAGAAAAAGAATTAATTCCAGCAATTTTTTCTTTAGAAATGGCAACAAAATTATCAAAGCACGCACAAAAACTTGGCAAAGAAGTAAAGATTAATATTGCTGTTGACACGGGAATGAGCAGAATTGGTTATATTCCGGGAAGTGATGCAGTAAAAGAAATTGTTGAAATAAACAAACTTCCTTTTATAAAAATAGAATCTATATTTACACATTTTGCAAAAGCAGACTATGTTGACAAGTCATTTGCTGACAAGCAGTTTGATGAGTTTGTAAATTTTGTTGATGAAGTAGAAAAAAATGGAGTTAAGATTCCGATACATCAGTGTGCAAATAGTGCAGCAATGATGGAAATGCCAAAGACTTCATTATCATTGTCAAGAGCAGGAATTTCAATGTACGGATTGTATCCATCAGATGAAATGAGCCGTGAAAATATGAAACTATATCCTGCATTATCTCTTCACAGTCATGTAGTTTACGTAAAAAAAATTAAAAAAGGAAGAGGAATAAGTTACGGACAGACTTATATAGCACCTCATGATATGAAAATTGCTACAATTCCACTTGGATATGGGGACGGATATCAGAGAAATCTTAGCAATAAAGGATATGTACTCATTAATGGCAGAAAAGTAAATATTGTGGGTAGAGTATGCATGGATCAATTTATGGTTGATGTTACGGGAATGGATGTTAAAGAAGGAGATAAGGTAACTCTTATTGGAAAAGAAGGAGACGAAGAAATAACAGTTGATGAATTAGCAGCATTAGCAGGAACCTTCAATTATGAATTTGTATGTGACTTAAGCAAACGTATTCCAAGAGTTTATGTTAAAGATGACAAAATAGTTGGAACAAAAGATTACTTTGATGACAGATATGACGTTGATCTGTAAAATAATTAAATTTTTCCAAAAATGAATACACATTTTGAAAAGTGGAATAATATAATTGTGTTAACACAATCTATTTTTTGGAGTGTGGATATGGTTATTAGACGTGGTGATATTTATTACGCTGACTTAAGACCTGTAATTGGGTCAGAACAGGGTGGAATAAGACCTGTGCTTATTATTCAGAATGATACAGGAAATAAACACAGCCCGACTGTTATTATTGCAGCAATTACGTCAAAGATGAATAAGGCGAAACTGCCAACTCATGTTGAGGTTGATTCGCATAAGTATAATATAATAAAAGATTCAGTTATTTTATTAGAACAGTTAAGAACGATAGATAAAAAAAGATTGAAGGATAAGGTATGTCATTTAGATGATGAAATCTTAAGTGCAGTCAATGAGGCATTAGCTATAAGTTTAGAACTCAATACATAATTTGCAAAAGTTGACTAATAATAGATAAAATGATATATTTTTATAGTGTGTGTTTTGATTAAGACACAATGAAAATCAGGATTAAATCCTGTTATAAGTTATAAATACGGAAGAGAGGATATATAAATGTCAGGACATTCAAAATTTGCTAATATTAAGCATAAAAAAGAAAAAAATGACGCAGCAAAAGGAAAGATGTTTACCATCATTGGTAAAGAAATTGCAGTTGCAGTAAAGGAAGGCGGAGCTGATCCGGATAATAACAGTAAGCTTCGTGATGTTATTGCTAAGGCTAAGGCTAACAATATGCCTAACGATACAATTGAACGTGGAATTAAGAAGGCTGCAGGTAACGTTAATGCAGTTAATTATGAATCAGTTACATACGAAGGATATGGTCCTAACGGAACAGCTATTATCGTTGATGCGTTAACAGATAATAAAAACAGGACAGCAGCTAATGTCAGAAATGCATTTACTAAGGGTGGCGGAAACGTTGGAACTCAGGGATGTGTATCTTTTATGTTCGATAAAAAAGGTCAGATTATAATTGACAAAGAAGAATGTGATATGGAAGCAGATGAGTTAATGATGATTGCACTTGATGCAGGTGCAGAAGATTTCTCAGATGAAGAAGAATGCTATGAAGTTCTTACTCAGCCTGAAGAATTTAGTGCAGTAAGAGAAGCATTAGAAGCAGCTGGTGTTAAGATGACAGAAGCAGAAGTTACAATGATTCCACAGAATTATGTAACACTTACTGACGAAGAATCTATTAAGAAGATGAATAGAATTATCGACTTATTAGATGAAGATGATGACGTACAGGAAGTTTTCCACAATTGGGATGAATAAATAAAAGGAAAAATATGAATACAGTACTGTTTGATTTAGACGGAACGCTTTTACCAATGAATATGGATGATTTTATGGATACATATTTTAAGGCGTTAGAGTCAAGATTTGAAACGTTAGGATTTGATCCTGAGAAAATTAAAAAATGTTTATGGGCCGGAACAAAAGCCATGGTTGCTAACGAAGGCTACATAACAAATGAAGAATGTTTTTGGAATGTTTTTGAAAAATATTTTTCGGATGACGGGAAAAAATTAGAACGTAGAAAAAGAATTAAGATAGAAAGAGAAATGACTAAGTTTTACAAGAGTGATTTTCAGGTGGCAAGATTTAATACAAGACCTGACAGTCTTGCTAATGAATGTGTTGATTTACTTAAAAGTAAAGGATATCAGATTGTTGTAGCAACTAATCCTTTATATCCGCAGGTTGCAACATATGAAAGACTTAGTTGGGCAGGATTTGAACCGGATGAATTTTTGCATGTTACTACATATGAGAATTCGTGCTTTAGCAAACCTAATCTGAATTACTACAGACATTTGCTAAAGACATTAGATAAGGATGCTGAAGATTGTCTGATGGTTGGTAATGATGTAGATGAAGACATGTGTGCATTAGAAATTGGCATGGATGTATTTTTACTTAATGAATGTCTAATCAACAGTAAGAAAAAAGATATTTCTCAATATAAAAAAGGAAATTGGAAAGTGTTTAGGGAATATATAGACACTCTTCCGAATATTTAATGAAGACAAAGGGGGCTTCAATAGAGGCTCCCTATATGTATGTATAAATTTATTTTTGTTTTTGGGAGAAAATTATGAAGGATAAAATAATTAATCCGTTGTTGTTACTTCTTACAGCAATAATTTGGGGAAGTGGATTTGTAGCACAGAGTGTTGGAATGAATTTTGTTCAGCCATTTACATTTAACTTTTCCCGATGTATTGTCGGAGGCATATTTTTAGCCATATATATTATGGTTATGGGTAAAGGAAGTAAGAAATCAAAAAAGAGTACGGAAGCAGTATTTATTGGAGGATTGTGTTGTGGATTATGCCTTTTTGGTGGGATGACATTTCAACAGATAGGAATTCAATATACTGAGGTCGGAAAAGCAGGATTTCTCACAGCAATGTACATAGTGTTAGTACCTGTATTGTCAACTATGTTTTTAAGAAAGAAAACAGGAATACATATTTGGCTTGGAGTTGTATTAGCAGTTGTAGGAATTTATTTGTTGTCGATTTCTTCTGACTCATTTACAATTGTCAAAGGCGATATATATGAAATTATATGTGCATTAATGTTTGCCCTTCATATTTTGGTAATTGATTATTTCAATACAAAAGCAGATCCGGTAAAAATATCATGTGTTCAGTTTTTTGTATGTGGCATTTTAAGTGGTGTGTTTATGATGACAGCAGAACAGCCACAGGTTCAATATATATTAGCTGCATGGCAGCCGATATTGTATGCAGGCATTGTTTCAACTGGAATTGGATATACATTACAGGTTGTAGGACAAAGAAATGTTAATCCAACGGTTGCATCTTTAATTTTGAGTTTAGAGTCAGTTGTATCTGCAATTGCAGGGCTTTTAATTTTAGATCAGCAGTTGACTCAGCGTGAAATATATGGCTGTATATGTATGTTTGCTGCAATTGTTCTTGCACAGTTGCCAATAAAGAATACATAATCAGTTAGCAACAGATTAATATGATAAGTTCAATATAGTTGCAAAATTATATTGTCTTAAGTATAATAAACCTATTGTAAAAATAGGAGGAAACAAAATGAACCAAGTTCATTTTATGTAAATGTTTCCGACGAATAGCCACCGACCGAAGGGCGGGGGCAATACATATTATTTAGGAGGAAATTCAAATGAAAAAAGTATTAGTAGTAGCACTTTCAGCAATTTTAGCTGTATCAATGTTTACAGCATGTGGAAGTAAAAAATCAGAAACAGCTAATGGAACAGTTAATGAAGACAAGTTAATTATGGGAACAAACGCAGAATTCCCACCATATGAATATTATGGAGATGACGGTGAAGTTACAGGTATTGATGTAGAAATAGCGCAGGCAATTGCTGACAAATTAGACCTTAAATTACAGGTTGAAGATATGAACTTTGATTCAATCATTACAGCAGTACAGAGTGGAAAAGCAGATGTTGGTATTGCAGGAATGACAGTAACAGAAGACAGACTTAAAAATGTTAACTTTACGGACAGTTACGCAACAGGTGTTCAGGTTGTTATTGTAAAAGAAGGTTCAGATATTACTACAGTTGATGACTTATTTGCAGATGGGGCAAATCATTCAATAGGTGTACAGAGTGGAACAACAGGTGATATTTATTGTACAGATGATATCGAAGGTAAAAAATTAGGAACAGTTGAAAGATTTAACAAAGGTGCAGATGCTGTTCAGGCTTTAATCGCAGGAAAGATTGACTGTGTAGTTATTGATAATCAGCCGGCAAAAGAATTTGTAGCTGCAAACGAAGGATTAAAAATTCTTGATACAGAGTATGTAACAGAAGATTATGCTATTGCTATTAAAAAAGGAAATGATAAATTAACAGAAAAAATAAATGGAGCATTAAAAGAATTAAAGGATGAAGGAAAGGTTCAGGAAATCCTTGACAAATATATTAATGCTGAATAATTAGTAACGGGGAAACAAAATGAACGTAGTTCATTTTATGTAAATGTTTCCGATGAATAGCCGCTGACCGAAGGGCGGGGGCATTACATATTTTATAGGAGAAACAATGGAGAATTTTATTATTAAAGCTTTTTCTATGGCTGACATAAAAGATGATTTTGTACTTAATTTTATAAAGGATAACCGTTGGAAATATTTGACTGACGGTTTGAAAATAACTCTCGAAGTTACATTCTTTGCAGTTATTTTAGGTATTGTTTTAGGTTCGGTAATAGCTATTATCCGTTCTACTTATGATACAAATTATGAAAGTATGAAATCTAAAGTCGGTAAGGCAGTATTAAAGATTTTAAACTTAGTAGCAAAAATTTATTTAACAGTAATCAGAGGAACACCGGTAGTTGTTCAGTTAATGATTATGTATTATGTAATTTTTTCAACATCAAATAATAAAGTACCTATTGCTATTTTGTCATTTGGAATTAATTCTGGTGCATATGTTGCTGAGATAATTAGAAGTGGTATTATGGCAATTGACAGAGGTCAGTTTGAGGCAGGAAGAAGTTTAGGATTTAATTACATTCAGACAATGATTTATATTATTCTTCCACAGGCATTTAAGAATATTTTACCTGCCCTTGCAAATGAATTTATTGTTTTATTAAAGGAAACATCAGTTGCAGGTTATGTTGCTCTCCAGGATTTAACAAAGGGTGGAGATATTATTCGTAGTAGAACATATAGTGCGTTTATGCCACTTATAACAGTTGCTGTTATTTATTTGGTAATGGTAATGTTCTTTACTTATTTAGTTGGAAGATTAGAAAGGAGACTAAGAAATGATGAAAGATAATAGTCAGCCTTTAATTGTTGTGAAAGATGTAAAGAAATACTACAAAGGTGAAGTTATCAAAGCTTTAGATGGTATTAATCTTACAATTAACGAAGGAGAAGTTGTAGTTATTATTGGACCGTCAGGTAGTGGTAAAAGTACAATGCTCCGTTGTTTAAACCTTTTAGAGATACCTACAGATGGAGAAATTATATTTGAAGGTGAAAATCTTTTAGGGAAGAAAACTAATATAGATAAACACAGACAGAAAATGGGAATGGTATTCCAGCATTTTAATCTTTTCCCTCATATGACTGTAATGAAGAATATGACTATAGCACCAACAAAACTCAAAATTAAAAACAAAGAAGAAGCCGAGGCTAAGGCAAAGGAACTTCTTGAAGTTGTTAATTTAGCTGATCGTGCTGAGGCGTATCCAAAACAGTTATCAGGTGGACAGAAACAAAGAATTGCAATTGCAAGAGCTTTGTGTATGGATCCTGAAGTAATGCTTTTTGATGAACCTACATCAGCACTTGATCCTGAAATGGTAGGTGAAGTTTTAAGTGTTATGAAGGATTTAGCACGCAGAGGAATGACAATGGCTGTTGTTACACATGAAATGGCATTTGCTAGAGAAGTTGCAACAAGAGTTATATTTATGGATGCGGGAAGAATAATTGAAGAAGGTACTCCGGAAGAAATATTTGAACATCCAAAGAACCAGAGATTAAAAGACTTTTTATCAAAAGTGTTATAAAGACTAATGGAATTATAAAAGTGTTTTATATAAATCATTTTAAGATTAATTTTTGATATATATATACTAAAAAGCAGTGAGTTAAGGCTCGCTGCTTTTTATATTTTTGTGTAGAATAATTTACTTTTATAAAATTTAGTTTTCAAATGTCAAATTTAAGAATGAAGTGTCGCAAACTTTGTTTATGATTTATTTGTGATAAGGTTCATTATTTATGATTCTGTAACTTCTATATATTTGTTCTAATAAAATTACACGCATTAGTTGGTGTGGAAAAGTCATTTTTGAAAAGCTTAATTTAAAATCAGAACGTTTAGAAACACTTTCATGTAAGCCTAAAGAACCACCAATAATAAAAATAATATGACTTTCACCGGTTATTCCCAGTGAATTAATCTTTTTAGATAATTCAACGGAATCCAATTGCTTTCCTAAAATTTCTAAAGTAATAACATATGCGTTGTCTGGAACGTGCTTTAAAATTCGTTCAGCTTCTTTTTCCTTAATTAAATTAATTTCTGTATCGGAACTGTTTTCGATTGTCTTTTCATCGGCAACTTCAACAATATTTAATTTGCAATATCTTGAAAGACGTTTAGAATATTCAGCAATTGCATCTCTATAAAAATTTTCTTTAATTTTACCAACAGTAATGAGTGTAATTTTCATATTTAAAATCCTTTCACCTTGTTCAAAAACAAATAATAGAGTATAATGATATAAGGATACCGAAGCGGGAGTTTTTTGTGCTTGCACAAAAAAACTCACATTTATGGTATCCGTAAAACATGAGGAAGTAGCCCGATAGGGCGAAATCCGAATGTTTTTAGGATTGAGAAAGCACGAAGTGCGAAACAATCCGTAAATATCATTATACAATAAAAGTAAATGTTTTAGGATTGAGAAAGCACGAAGTGCGAAACAATCCGTAAATATCATTATACGGTATACGGAGGAAATGTAAATGCCATTTTGCCCAAAATGTAAATACGAATTTGTAGATGGAATAAAAAAATGCAACGAATGTGGTTGCGATTTAGTAGACAACTTAGATGATATAACTAATGAGTCTGATGAAGAAATTATGGATAATGAGAATATAATTAATGCTGAATTAGAGAATGCTAATTTAGGCGAAACATATGAATCTTTAGAGGATGGAAATGTATCAGTTGACAAAGAAGATGAAGAAAGCAGATTTATGAGTTCTGCAAAGACATATCAGAAATTATCAGATAAATATGAAGATGTAAAGTCATCAGCATATACATTGATTTTAGTTGGTGGAGTTGGACTTTTTGTTATGATTCTTCAATGGATTAATGTTATTAAATTTCCAATATCAAGTCAGACTAAATGGTTGTTTAATTCTGTTTTAGGAGGAATGTTTATAATATTCCTTGCTGCCGGAATTGTATCATTTATGCATGCTAAAAAAGTTAAAATTGAGGCTGACATTGAGGATAAACTTATAAATAAAATTAATCAATTTGCAAAAGAAAACATAACAAAAGAAATAATTGATAAAGAAGTACCACAGGATGATCATGTAGAAATATTATTTTTCAACCGTGCTGAGGTAATAAAAAACATATTGATGCATGAATTTGAGGATGCTGATGAGGCATTGATAGATGAACTTATTGAGAATATATATCAGAGTATATATGAAGAATAAATATAAAATAAAAGCTCTTGCATTAATAGATATAAAATGCAAGAGCTTTTTTATGCTTAGTACTAATAATAGATAGTGAAAAATAGGATAATATATGAAGAGAATGTATACGTAATATAGTTAATTTAGAGGAGAAAAATAAAATGAGTGAAATTAAAAAAATTGCAGTTTTAACAAGTGGAGGAGATGCACCGGGAATGAATTCAGCTATAAGAGCAGTTGTATTTAGTGCGGCGCGTTTTGGAATAGAAGTAGTTGGAATTTTTAGAGGATACGAAGGACTTATAGATTGGGAAACTATAAAATTAGAGCCTGATGATGTTAGAAATATAAACAATCGGGGAGGCACAATTTTATACACAAGCAGAAGCGAAAGATTTTTAGATGAAAAATTTAGAAAACAGGCCGCAGATAATTTGAGAAAAAATAATGTTGATGCTGTTGTGGCAATCGGCGGAGATGGAACTTTAAGGGGTGCAATTGATTTTGAAAAAGAAGGAATAAACATTGCTTGTATTCCAGGAACAATTGATAGAGATGTTTCATGTAGTGAATATACGTTAGGATTTGATACTGCTGCAAATACTGCGACAGAAGCAATTGATAAAATCCGCGATTCATCTATTTCGCATGGTAGATGTAGCGTTGTAGAAGTAATGGGAAGAAAACGCGGATATATCGCTTTGTGGGCAGGAATGGCAACATCAGCCGATGCTATTATTTTACCTGAAAAATGGGATGGCAATTATAATAATGTAACAGATGCGATAAAGAGACGACATGAAGATGGAAGAAACAGTTATTTAGTTGTGGTTGCTGAAGGAGTAACAGATGCCAATGAACTTGCTGATTTAATAAAGAAAAAAACGGGTATTGAATCAAGAGTCTCAGTATTAGGATATATCCAGCGTGGTGGACAACCATCAGCTAAGGATAGAATGTATGGTTCATTAATGGGGGCTTATGCCGTGGAAATATTGGTGAATGGCAATAAGAACAGAATTGTTGCTATAAAAGATGATAAGCTTATAGACTATTCAATAAATGAAGCTTTAAATATTCAGAATAGTCAGATTGATTCATTTCAGTACAAATTAAGTTTATTGTTATCAGATTGATTCATTTCAGTACAAATTAAGTTTATTGTTATCAGATTAGACTCTCAGATTAGACAAATTAATTTATAGATTATAAAAATGCGTAGTGTAAATTAAGCACTACGCATTTTGTTAATTGTACGCCCTGCGACGCACGTTTCAAATCGTATAATATGAAACAATCTCTAGAGGGTACTTGTTTAGTTTAGAAAATATAACAAGATAAATGATGCAATATTTAATTTAATAGCAATTATAATACATTGTTCCGGGTTTTAAGTTCTTTTTATTTAATTTGAATAATTCACTGACAGTTACAAGTTCATAGCCTTTTTTGTTTAATTCAGGCAAAGCTTTAATGAATCCGTCTACAGATGTAGGATGTGAGTCGTGAAGAAGAATTATTTCTCCTTTGTCAGCGCTTTTAATAATTTCTTTATATACATAGTTAACATTTCTATTTTTCCAGTCCAGAGTATCTACAGACCAGTAAATCATAGGAACATCTGCAAGTTTTGATACAGTGTCATTAAAACTTCCATATGGAGGTCTTATAAGTGTAGGATAGATTCCGATTGCAGATTTAACCACAGATTTAGTTTTGTTAAATTCAGATTTAATATCTGATTCTGATAAACTGGTTAATTTAGCATGGTCATATGAATGACTTCCGATTTCATTTCCGTTGTTAAAAGATTCTTTTAAAACAGATTTTTTAGCAGTTACATACTGACCAACAACAAAAAATGTTGAATTATAATTATATTTTTTTAGCGAATCAACTAATTTTTTTGTGTATGGACTTGGACCGTCATCAAATGTTACAGCCATATATTTAAAATTTCCGACAACAACCTTGCATTTGGCTTTAACTTTTTTGGACTTAGACATACAGTAAACATATGTAGTGCCCTTTTTCTTTCCTGTAACAATGCCTTTTTTGTTGACTTTAGCAATAGATGGATTTTTGCTAACCCAGATTATGCCTTCTTTTTTCTTGTCAGTATAAAGTGCTTTAAGACTACGGGAATCCTTTTTGTTTAATCTTAAAACAGTTTTGTTAAGTGAAATTTTTTTTATCGTAGATTTAATTTTAGGCTTTTTCTTAACTATAGTAGTGTCTGTAGGTGTATTTGTAGTAGATGCTACAGTAGTGTCTGTAGTTGAAATAACCGTTGTTGATGTTTCAGGTATAACTGCAGAAGTAGTAATTTCCTCAGCCATTGTTATAGTGGAACATATAAAAATTCCAAGTGCTGTTAAACATAATGTTTTTAAAAACTTTTTTTTCATAAAAATCTCCATTCCATTGCAAGTAATAAATGTAATCCTAATAAAGGATTATACTAATCAGATGCAAAAAATAAATTTATATATATATAACATAAATCCATTTTAAAGTCCAAATTAAAAAAAGTAAATAGCATAATTGTGGCATGTCCTCATATAATTCAATATGGGAAATGAAAGAAAGAATGTATTAGAGTATTTGCCACAAAAAATAGCCTTAGAAATAAAAAATAAAGTGCCTGATATAGAGCAAATATTGGAAATTAGAATAAGGGTAAATAAACCGATTTGCGTTAGGACAATAAAAAAAGAATATGTAATCGATGAAATTAAAATTGAAAATACAGATATGAATCGGATATTTAACATAATTACGGAATTCTCTACATACGCATATGAAAATTCAATAAAAAAAGGATTTATTACCGTAAAAGGTGGGCATCGAATTGGAATTTGTGGTGAAGCAGTTTATGAAAATAATGAAATTAAATATATAAATAATGTATCGTATTTAAATTTCAGGTCTGCAAAAGAAATTATTGGATGTGCAAACGATTTATATGAAAAATTATATAAAAATAACATATTTAAAAATACTTTAATTATATCAGAGCCCGGAAAAGGAAAAACAACATTACTTAGGGACATTATAAGGCTTTTAAGTGATAAAGGTAAGTTCAATATATCTGTAATTGATGAGCGAAGCGAAATTGCGGCAAGTTATAAAGGAATGACTACAAATGATTTGGGAATAAGAACAGATGTTATGACTGCATTTGAGAAAAAAGATGGAATAGTCATGGCAATACGTGCAATGGCTCCCGACATAATTGCTGTTGATGAGATTGGAAATAAAGAAGATATAGAAGGTTTATATTTTGCTAAGCAAAGTGGGGTTGGTGTTATTGCTACAGCACATGGTAGCAATGTAAATGAAAAAGTGACAAAATATAAGGATTTGTTTAAAAAATATATTTATATAGAAGAGATTGGAGAATATGAATGTATATAAAGTTTATTGGAGCAGCATTTTTAATTGTAGCGGGTTGCATGTCGGGCAAAGAGATTAGTTCGAATTATTTAAATCGACTAAGGCAGCTTGAGGAAATAAAGAAAACAATTATTTTTATTTGTGGAGAAATTAAATATAACAATTCGAATCTGGATTATGTTTTTACAAAAATATCCAAAAATTCCAAAGAATTTATAAAGGAGTTTTTGGAAAGTGTAGTTAAGGATTTGAATGGAAATACTGAAAGAGAAATAACAGATGTATGGTGCGAAAATGTAGAAAAAGAAATTAAGACGAAAACCAGTCTTGAAGCATCTGATTTAAATGATTTAAAGGATATGGGAAATTTGCTTGGAATAACGGACAAGGATACTCAGATAAATAATATGAATCTATATTTAGAAAAAATCCAATTGCAAATAGACAAGCTTGAAAAAGAAAAGGATGAGAAATGTAGACTTTATAAAACAGTAGCCACGATGTTTGGTTTACTTATTGTTATAACGATAATTTAATGGTGATGCTATGGATATAAGTATAATTTTTAAAATTGCTGCAGTTGGAATAATTGTTTCAGTAATAGGACAAATATTAAAACACAGCGGAAGGGAGGAACAGGCTTTTTTAACAAGTCTTGCAGGATTAATACTGGTTCTTATGTGGATAATTCCTTATATATATGAGCTTTTTAATACTATAAAAAACCTGTTCGAATTATAAATGTTTACCGTTGGAGTTTTAGGAATAATAATAGTTATTCTGACCCTGCAGTTAAAAAATATTAAAAGTGAATATAGTGTTGTAATTATGATTGTCGGCTGTGTAATTATATTTTTTTATTCTATTTCAGGAATAATTAAAGTTGTTGAAATATTGAAAAAAATAATTAATGATACCGGTATAAATGACGAGCGAATTATAATTCTTCTCAAAATAATGGGAATATCTTACATTGCCGAGTTTGTATCAGATATTGCTAAAGATAGCGGATATAGCGCATTGTCAAATCAAATCCAAATTTATGGGAAAATTACAATTCTTGTAGTAAGTGTTCCAATATTAGAATCGTTAATTAATTGTATAAATGGGTTGCTGTTATGAAAAGAATAATATTAGTTTCAATAATTGTAGGAATAATTTGCTGTAAAAGCGTTTATGCAAATGAATTTGAATCAAATACATATATTACACTTGATGATTTCGATTTAAAAGAAACACAAAATGTTATGCAGAGTGAAAAGTATTCCATTGATATAGATGAACTGTTACAGGAAATTTCTAAGGGAAATGTAATGGCTGCGGTAAATATAATTATCGATAATGTAAGAGATAAATTGGAAAATCAGTTTAATGATATAAAACAGGTAATAATTACTATCATATTTACAACAGTATTTGCGGCATTGATTGTTAATTTCTCGTATTCATCATCTAAAAATGGCGTTAATGAAATGGCATTTTATGCTTGCTATGTTTTGCAGATTTCTACACTAATGTATATTTTTCAAATTGCAATGGAAATTGGAGAAAAACTTGTTTTGTTTATATTACAGCTTATGGGTGCAATAATTCCTACATATTTGCTGGCGGTGGGAATTACAAGTCAGGCAACAGCACTTGGTTTCAATAGTCTTATTATGACACTTATAGCAGTAATAGAGGATGTCATATTGAATATTGTATTTCCTATGCTTAAAGTATATATGGCAATATCCATGGTTAATTCAATTTCAAAAGAAGATCTTTTGTCAGGTATGGCAGATTTGATAAAAAAAGCAATTAATTTTATTTATAAGTTTATATTAGGGACAGTTACCGGACTTAATTTAATTCAAAGTCTGATTCTGCCGACAACAGATTTAGCAAAAAATAATATAGCAAAGAAAATTATTTCAAATGTACCGATAGTTGGAAATGGGACTGACGCAGTAGCACAGATAATATTGAGTTCAGTAGGAATAATAAAAAACAGTATCGGGGTTCTTGCAATAATATTGATTGTATTTGTGTGCATTGTTCCAATGGTGAAAATGACTGCATATTCAGCTGTAGTTCAGATAAGTGGTGCAGTATTACAACCAATTGCAGATAAAAGAATATTGAATTGTATTAAGCAGACAAGTGAAGGAATAAAACTATTAAACAGAGGGATAAGTGTTGTTGGTTTTTTATTTATTATTACAATTGCAATAATTTGTATTTCTACCGGCAATGGAGGATAAGGATGTTTGAAGAATTAGCAGGATATATAAAAGGGATAGTTTTTTTTAGTCTTTTTGCAAATCTGATTTTAGATTTTATGCCAAACATAAACTATAAAAAATACATAAAAGTTTTAATTGGAATATTACTTATAATAGTTATTCTAAAACCTATTTTAAATTTTGATTTTTTGTTAAATGAAATTAATGACAAAGTGGATGATGTTTCATTTGAATTAAATAATGATTTACAGGTTGATGAAAAAATAAATGAAATGGAAACAAAAATTTATGAAAGAATTCTAGAAGGAGAGAACTTTGAAAGATGATTTATTTTCGCAGTTGTATGAAAATATAAAAAAAATAGGACTTACAAAATGGATAATGCTTGGAATAGCAGGAGTATTATTGATTGCAAGTTCTTATTTAAAAAAAGATGAAGTAAATGAAAATAAAGCAAGGTATAGTCAGTATGAAGAAAAAAATACATTTAATCAGAAATACGAATATAAAGATGAGATTGAAAAAGAAGTTGAAGAACTTGTTAAAAACATAAAGGGGGTGAATAAGGCAAAAGTGATGATTACTTTAAAATCATCAGAAGAAAGAATCGTTAAAGAAGACAATGAAGTTGTTGTTGAAAATGATGAAAGGGAAACAAACAAAACGGGCAAAGAAAGTAAAAAAAACAACACAGTAATAGTAGATGGAGAGAATGGAGAACAGCCATATGTAGTCAAAGAATTATATCCGCAGGTTGAAGGTGTGGCAGTGTGTATCAAAGGAAATTTTGATAGTGAAATAAAAAATAATATTATTAGTATAATTCAGGCATTATTTGATATTGAATCACATAAAATATCGGTAACAGAAATGAAATGATAGGAGGAATCATGAAAAAAATATTTAAAAAGAATCAGATAATAGTAACAGTTTTGGCAATACTAATTGTAATTGCAGGATACCTTAAGTATACGGATGCAAATTTTAATAACAAAAACAAAGAAGTTACAAATGAAATATATGAGTCTACATATGGAACTGATGACATATTAAGTAATGGAGAAATTGCAAGCCTCGATGAAAATGAAACAGGTGAAGCAGTGGAAGAAACAACACTTCAGCCGGGAGAAGCTGTAATGACCAGTTCGAAGCTTACGGATTTTATCATTCAGGCACGTATAGACAGAGAACAAATCCGCTCAAAAAACAAAGAAACATTATTAAAAGTTATAAATGACGAAACAGTAAGTGAAAAAGAAAAAACAAGTGCAGTAGAAGCAATGGTTGAGATTACCAAAAGTAGTGAGTTGGAAAATACAATAGAAACATTGCTTGAGGCAAAAGGCTTTTCAAATGTAATTGTAACGCTTTCGGATAACCAGGTAGATGTAATTATAGATGAACAGGAAATAACAGACCAGAAGAGGGCACAAATAGAGGAAACGATTAAAAGAAAAACAGATATTAGCGCAGATAAAATTGTAATAACCCCTGCGCATAAGTAAGTAAATTAAGTTGTAAAAATACTGCCGCAATGATATACTTATACGTGACAAGCACAAAGATGAAATAATTAGGAGGCTTTAAATGGAAGAAAAGAGAACTACTTATACTATATATGAAGGTGGAGAAGTTGGAGAAGTTGAAATCAATGATGATGTAATCGCAGTGATTGCAGCTGTTGCAGCAATGGAAGTTGAAGGAGTAGCTTCAATGGCAGGCAATATAACAGCTGATATAGTTGCTAAACTCGGAATGAAAAAACTTTCAAAGGGAGTAAAGGTTACAGTATCAGAAAACAGCATGGTTATCGACTTATCATTAAACCTGGAATATGGAACAAATATTTTAGAAGCTTCTAAAGCAGTTCAGAGTAAGGTTAAAAGCTCTGTAGAGAATATGACAGGATTGAATGTCGATGTAGTCAATGTCAACATCGCAAGTGTAGAAGTAAAATAATAATACCTTAAAAGCGGGTGTCATTTATGACACCCTTTTTTGGGATATAGATTGATGATTGTATGACATGATATGATTTATATAGATATACTTTGATTTATATAGATATACTAGTTGGGTTATGAAAATATTCGCTTAGTAATTAAAACTTAGGAGGCAGATATGAATAGAACGGAAATAAGAGAAAACACATTTAAATTACTTTTTTGTAAAGAATTTCATAGTAAAGAAGATATGGGAGAACAATATAAACTTTACATGGAATCCTTAGAAGATGAAGAAAGAGAAAAGACTAATAAGATTATTAGTGAAGATAGTGTAGAAGAATTAATTCCATTTGAAGATAAAGAATATATAGTAGAGAGAGTTAACAAAATAATTGATGCAATTCCTGAAATTGATAAAGCAATTGATGAAGTCGCAGTAGGTTGGAAGACTGACAGAATGGGAAAAGTTGAATTGTCTATATTAAGACTTGCATATTATGAAATGGCTATGGATGATGAAGTTCCGGGAAAAGTTGCAGTTGATCAGGCTGTTATATTAGCAAAGAAATATGGAAGTGATAATGCACCTGCATTTATTAATGGAATTTTAGCTAAGTTATTTCAGGAGTAAATAATGAAATCAGTATATTCAGTATCTCAGGTAAACTCTTACATTAAAAATATGTTTACTCAGGATTTTGTTTTGAACAGTATATATATAAAAGGTGAAGTAAGTAATTGTAAATATCATATGTCAGGTCATATTTATTTTTCGCTAAAAGATAAAGGTGGTGTTATTTCCGGTGTAATGTTTGCAGGTAACAGAGGCGGACTTAATTTTACATTAAAAGAAGGACAAGATGTTATTGTTCTTGGAAGTGTTTCAGTATATGAAAAAAGTGGATCATATCAGGTATATGCAAAACAGATAATGCTAGATGGAGCAGGACAACTTTATCAGAAATACGAAGAATTAAAGAAAGAGTTAGAAGAAATGGGCATGTTTGACATTATGTACAAACAGCCTATTCCTAAATATGCCACAAAAATCGGAATATGCACAGCAAGTACAGGAGCAGCTATTCAGGATATAAGAAATATATCTTCAAGACGTAATCCATATGTTCAATTATATTTATATCCGGCAATCGTACAAGGCGAGAATGCAGTTGCAAGCATTGTACAAGGACTTAGGTATTTAGATGAAATGGACATGGATGTTATAATTGTAGGACGTGGTGGTGGTTCTATAGAAGATTTATGGGCGTTTAATGAAGAAGCAGTTGCAAGAACAATTTTTAATATGAAAACGCCGGTAATATCAGCTGTTGGGCATGAAACAGATACTACAATAGCTGATTATGTAGCTGATTTGCGAGCACCAACACCATCAGCAGCTGCAGAATTAGCTGTTTTTGATTACAATGAATTTAAAAATAAGTTATTCCAATATAAAAGAACTCTTGAAAATAAACTTGAAAGAGAAATTCAAAAGAATAGAATTTTAGTTAAAAATTATGAGGCAAGAGTAAATTATGTAAGTCCTAAAAATCAACTGTTAACAAAGAAACAATACGTAGATGAACTTTTTACTAAAATGGAGAATTTATTTAAAAATAAATTAACAAATGATAAACATACTTTGGGAATTTTAGCAGAACGTTTAAATGGTTTATCACCATTAAATAAATTATCTAATGGATATGCGTATATAACTGATGATAATTTGCATACTATTACTTCTGTCGGACAGATTGATGTAGGAGAAAAGGTATTGTTAAATCTTAAAGATGGAAAAGTAACAAGTGTCGTAGAAAAAATTGAAAAAGGGAGTTTATAAATGAGTAAGGCAAGTACAATCGAAGAAAATTTTACTAAACTCGAAGAAATAATTGAAAAAATGGAGTCAGAAGATGTTACATTAGAAACATCTTTTGATTTATATTCAAAAGGATTAAAATTAATAAAAGACTGTAATGATAAGATAGATAAAGTTGAAAAGGAAATGAAAGTGATTGAAGGTGGTAGTGAAGATGAATAATTATGCTGAACAGAAAAAAACTGAAATTTCCAAAATTGAAGATATTATTAAACAGTATTGCCCTAAAGAAGAAGGACTTCAGAAAATAATTTTTGAAGCAATGAATTATAGTGTTGAAGCTGGAGGAAAGCGCCTTCGTCCAATGCTTATTTTAGAATCATGCAGACTATTTGGTGGAAATGATGAAGAAGCGTATCCGTTTATGGCTGCAATGGAAATGATTCATACATATTCATTGGTGCATGATGATCTTCCGGCAATGGATAATGACGAATACAGACGTGGAAAAAAGACAACACATATAGCGTTTGGTGAGGATATGGCTATTTTAGCAGGAGATGCCTTGTTAAATTATGCTTTTGAAATTATGTCTGAAGCTGTTGTTAACAGCAAGCAGCCTGAAAAAATGGCAAAAGCCATGAGCACAATCGCTAAAAAAGCAGGTGTTTATGGGATGATTGGCGGACAGACAGTAGATGTTTTAAATGAAGACAGACCAATGAATATATATACTATTAATTTTATATATAAGTTGAAAACTTCAGCTTTAATAGAGGCGTCTATGATGACAGGTGCAATACTCGGAAATGCAACCGATGATGATATCAAAAAAATGGAACAGATTGCAAGAAATGTGGGACTTGCATTTCAGATTCAGGATGATATTTTAGACGTTACAAGTACAACTGAAGAATTAGGAAAACCGGTTCTTAGCGATGAGAAGAATCACAAAACAACTTATGTGACTTTAATGGGAATTGATGACGCAAAGAAAAAAGTTGAAGATTATTCTAATGATGCATTAAATTTATTAGATGAATTAAATTATAAAAACGAGTTCTTGAATAATCTTATTAATGAATTGATAAACAGAAAGAAATAGATATGAGCAAATATGTATACTTAGATGAAATAAACAATATAAATGATATAAAAAAGATACCACACGATAAGTATCCGGTTTTGGCTCAGGAGATAAGAAATTTTCTTGTAGAAAATGTAAGTAAGACAGGTGGACATTTAGCTTCTAATTTAGGAGTAGTAGAGTTGACGATGGCATTGCATCTTGTTTTAAATCTTCCTAAGGATAAGATAGTGTGGGATGTAGGACATCAGGCATATACACATAAAATTCTTACGGGCAGAAAAGATGATTTTACTACATTAAGATGCTTTGAAGGATTAAGTGGATTTCCAAAGAGAAATGAAAGTGAAGCGGATTCATTTGATACAGGACATAGTTCAACATCAATTTCAGCTGCATTAGGAATTGCAACAGCAAATAAATTAAATGGTAATGATGACAAGGTAGTAGCTGTAATCGGAGACGGTGCACTTACAGGTGGACTTGCTTTTGAGGCTTTAAATAATGTTGCTGCATTAAAAAGAAATTTTGTTATTATTTTAAATGACAATAATATGTCTATAGCTGAAAATGTAGGTGGAATGTCAAAATACTTAAATAAAATACGAGTTGGCGAACATTATAATGAATTTAAAGTTGACGTTGAACATTTACTTAAAGGTATTCCAAAAATTGGTGATAATTTAAGTGCCGGAGTAAAAAGGGTTAAGGATAACTTTAAACAGTTCTTTGTACATGCCAAATTTTTTGACGATATGGGTGTAACTTATATAGGACCTGTAGATGGACATAATATAGATGAACTAATTAGAATTACAGAGGATGCATTAAAAATTGAACATCCTGTATTAATTCATGTACTTACCAAAAAAGGAAAAGGCTATTTGCCGGCAGAAAATAATCCTACTAAATTTCATGGAATTGATTCATTTGATGTTAAAACAGGTGAAAAAATTAATGAGAGCAATGTAAAAACATATACAGATATATTTTCAGATAAGATATTAGAATTAGGCAATGAAAATAAAAATATAGTTGCAATAACTGCTGCAATGCCGGATGGAACAGGCTTGAAAAAATTTGGTGATAAATATCCGGATAAATTTTTTGATGTAGGAATAGCAGAAGAACATGCTGTTACTTTTGCAGCCGGTTTAGCAGCAAATGGCAAGAAACCGTTTATATCAATTTATTCATCGTTTTATCAAAGGGCATATGATCAGATAATACATGATGTATGTTTGCAAAACTTACCGGTTACATTCATTGTCGACAGAGCAGGGTTGGTTGGAAAAGACGGTGAAACTCATCAGGGAATATTTGATATATCATTTTTCTCAAATATTCCTAACATGACCATAATTGCTCCTAAAAATGGAAGAGAATTAGAAAAAGCATTGGAATTTGCTCAAAAATATAATGGACCGATAGCAATTAGATTTTCGAGAGGTAAAGCAAGTAATGTATTTGAAAATTTGAATAATGAACTTGTTATGGGCAAAAGCGAAACGTTAATAGAAGGAAAACACGTTGCAATAATTGCGGTTGGAAATATTATTGAAGAAACGTATAATGCAGTGAAAAGTCTTAATGCTAAAGGGTATAAACCAACTCTTATTAATGCACTATTTTTAAAACCGTTTGATAAAGAAATGATAGATTCTATAGCTAAAAAATATAAATATATAGTTACTATAGAAGAAGGAATAAGACATGGTGGTTATGGCGAAGCAGTTATATCTTATATGGCTGACAAAAACTATAAAAATGATGTTATGAATTTAGCTATAGAGGATGAATTTGTAGAGCAGGGAACTGTAGAAGAATTGAGAAAAAAATTGCAGTTAGATGCAGACAGTATATGTGAAAGGATTTTAAATTTCATAAAATGAAAGAAAGATTAGATGTTTTATTAGTTAAAAGAGGTTTAGCAGAATCAAGAGAAAAGGCAAAGGCAATTATAATGAGTGGAATTGTTTTTGTCGATAATGAAAGAGAAGATAAAGCCGGTACATTTTTTAAAGATACAGTTAATATTGAAGTTCGTGGTAAAACCTTGAAATATGTTAGCCGTGGAGGACTTAAACTTGAAAAAGCAATGGACAAGTTTGGAGTTACTTTAGATAAAAAAATATGTATGGATGTAGGGGCTTCTACAGGTGGCTTTACAGACTGCATGCTTCAAAATGGGGCTGTAAAAGTTTATTCTGTTGATGTTGGACATGGTCAGCTTGCATGGAAACTTGTTCAGGATGAAAGAGTTGTATGCATGGATAAAACAAATATAAGATATGTTACAAGAGATGATATAGATGATGTTATAGAATTTGCATCGATAGATGTATCATTTATATCTTTGACAAAAGTTTTACTGCCTGTAAGAGAACTTTTAACTGATGATGGTGAAATAGTATGTTTAATAAAGCCTCAGTTTGAAGCAGGAAGAGAAAAAGTAGGGAAAAAAGGTGTTGTTCGAGATAAAAATGTACATATCGAAGTAATAAATAATGTAATAGAGTATGCAAAAAGTATTAATTTTAAAATTTTAAATTTAGATTTTTCCCCTGTAAAAGGACCGGAAGGTAATATTGAATATTTATTGTATTTAAAGAAAAAATTAAATGAAAATGAAGAAGATGTCGAAATTACCGTTAAAGATGTAGTTGAAAATTCCCATAAGGAATTGGACAAATAAATTTGGAGTAAATAAATGAAAAATTTTTGCATAATTACAAATAATAATAAAGATAAAGATTATGTTTTATCAAAAAAAATCGAAGGCTTTATTACTGAAAAAGGCGGAACGTGCTTTATTTCTGAAAATTCAGATTTAACAGATGAAAAATACAATTACACAAATCCGGATAAGATGCCTGAAAATCTTGAGTGTGTCATTACAATTGGTGGTGATGGAACGCTTTTACAGGCAGCACAGGATTTGATGTCAAAAGATATTGTGTTTTTGGGGATTAATAAAGGAACTTTAGGTTTTTTAGCAGAAGTCAGTGTTGAAGATATAGAAGATGCATTATATAGATTGCTTATGGATGATTTTAAAATTGAATCACGAATGATGTTGAAGGGAACAATAATAAGAAATGATAAAGAAATATATTCAGCATCTGTATTAAATGATATTGTAATTCATAGAGGTGCAGACATTAGAATTTCTGATTTTTATGTTCATGTAAATAATCAGTTACTTGGTAAATTTCAGGCTGATGGCATAATTTTATCAACACCTACAGGGTCTACGGCTTATAATTTATCGGCAGGAGGACCTATTGCAAGACCTAATTCAAATTTAATTATTCTTACACCAATTTGTGCTCACTCAATAGGACAGAGAAGTATAGTGTTATCAGATGAAGATAAGATAGAAGTTACAATAGGTACATGTAAGAACCCAAAAGGAGAATTTAGAAGAATTTCTTTTGACGGTGATAATATAGTTGAGGTTGAATCAGGAGATGTTATAGCAATTGAAAAGTCTCAGGTTTCAACAAAATTAGTGAAGCTTGATGATAGCAGTTTTTTACAGACAGTAAAGAAAAAAATGGGAGATAAATAGTGAAAGTTCAAAGACAGCGAAAAATTGTAGAGTTAATAACTGAAAAAGACATTGAAACACAGGAAGAATTGGCAAAATGTCTTGTTGATGAGGGTTATGCCGTAACGCAGGCAACTGTTTCAAGAGATATAAGAGAACTTAACCTTACTAAGGTATCTATTAATGGTGGAAAACAAAAATATGTATTACCTCACAGTAAAAACATGACTATTAACAGCAAATATATAAGGGTTTTAAAAGATGGAATACTTTCCATGACATGTGCAGGAAATCTTTTGGTAGTACGAACTGTTGCAGGGATGGCAATGGCTGTAGCTGCTGCTATTGATGCAATTAATATGAAGGAAGTTGCAGGATGTATTGCTGGAGATGATACAATTATGTGTGCGATAAGAGATGCACACGATACTGAAAATGTAAAAAAACATTTAGAAAGTTTTATTATATAATGGCTAATTAACCTGTGAATTTGGAGAGATGTGCAGGCTAGGAGGAAATATGTTACTTAATTTACATGTAAAAAATTTAGCATTAATAAAAGAAGTTGATGTTGATTTTACAAATGGTCTTGTAGTTTTGACAGGGGAAACCGGAGCAGGAAAATCGTTAATTCTTGGTTCAGTGAATATTGCTTTAGGTAAAAAAGTTGAAAAAGACATTATTAGAAAAGGTGCAGAATATGCACTTGTTGAATTAACGTTTTGCATTGATTCAAGATTGAAAGAAAAGTTAGAACAATACGATGTTTATCCGGAAGATGAAAATATAATAGTGGTTTCTAGAAAAATAACCCATGGTAGAAGTGTGTCTAAAATAAATGGAGAAACTGTTAGCCTTACAACTTTAAAAAGTGTAATGGATTTACTAATAGATATACATGGTCAGCAGGATCATCAGTCTTTACTTTATAAAAACACTCATCTTCAGATTTTAGATAAATATGCAGGTGAAGAGGTAAAAGAACTAAAAAATACTATTTACGACAAATACAGTCAATATATTGAAATTAAAAAAGAATTAGACAAATTTGATATGGACGAAACAAAAAGGCTTAGAGAATGTGAATTTGCCGAATTTGAAATTAATGAAATTGAAGCAGCCAATTTAAGTTTAGGTGAAGATGATGAAGTAGAGAATGAGTTTAAAAAATTATCAGGTTCTGAAAAGATTATGTCTTCGCTTTCGGATGCATATCAGATTATGGGATATGAAGGTAATCAGGGTGTGTGTGAGTGTATAAGTCGTGTTGGATATGATTTATCGGAAATATCAGATATAGATTCTAAATTATCGGATTTACAAAAACAGATATATGATATAGATGATATGTGCAAAGGACTTGCCAGAGAAATATCAGATTATATAGATGAAGTAAATTATGAGCCTCAAAGAGTTGCTGAAGTTGAAGAAAGATTGAATCTTATTAATCATTTAAAATTAAAATATGGACAGTCAATTGAAAAAATATTAGCTTATAAAGGTGAAAAGCAGGCATATTTGGATAGTTTAAATAATTATAATTTGATGAGAGAAGAGACAAAAACAAAATTAGATAAAGAGATGAGCGAGTTAGTTGTATTATGTGATAAACTTTCGTCTCTTCGTAAAAAATATGCTATAAAACTTGAAGAAACGGTTGTTAAGGCTCTTGAAGATTTGAATTTTTTATCTGTTAAATTTAAAATTAATGTATCGAAAAAAGAAAATGTATCAGCTAATGGACAGGACGAAGTTGAATTTTTAATTTCTACAAATCCGGGAGAAGAAGTAAAATCTTTAGCAAAGGTCGCTTCCGGAGGTGAGTTGTCAAGAATAATGCTTGCTATTAAATCAATACTTGCCGGTGAAGATGAAATTGATACAATGATTTTTGACGAAATTGATACAGGAATTAGTGGAAAAACTGCACAGATGGTAGCGGATAAATTGATGTGCATAAGTAAGGAACATCAGGTTATTTGTATTTCGCATTTAGCTCAGATTGCGGCTATGGCAGATTCACATTATCTAATTGAAAAAAATACTGATGATGAGTCAACTGAAACGAATATATATAGATTATCAAGAGAAGATTCGATAAAAGAGCTGGTAAGAATTAGCAGTGGAGGAGAAATTACCGAGACAGCTATAAAACATGCTACAGAAATGAAAGAAATGGCAGAACGTGCAAAATTAGGTCAGTTTTAAAGTTATATTACTACATAAACTAAGAAGGAATAAAATATTCCTTCTTTTTTTATTTGCGTAAATAATAATAAAGTATATTTTATGCTGAATTGGTGTATATCACAAAAAATAATCAGAAAGTAACAAATAAATGCTTTCTTATATTTGTTAAAAAGAAGGAGAATAGGAGGATAAATGAGTATGAAACAAATAAATAAAAATACACGTAGAGCTAAAATTTATAAAAGATATCTGATAGTTTCCATAATTATAGGGTCGATTATGGTGTTTGTAACAGGTAAAGAATATATAGAAAAAAATATTCCTAAGGAACTTACGGCAGCTTACAATTCTTCAAAAGATTACGATAGTGGAATTAATTATGAGTATGATGTAAAAAGTGCCAGCGCTCAGATAAATGGAAGTGATACTAAAATATATGCATGTGGAATGCCTGTAGGTTTATATCTTCACACAGATGGAATAATGATTATAGATTATGCAGGTTTTGAAAGCATAGATGGCAACAAGGTTACACCATTGAAAAATAAAGTAAAAAAAGGCGATTATATTGTAAAAGTAAATGGAAAAAAAGTAGATTCAAAACAGGAAGTAATTGATTTAGTCGAAAAAAGCAATGGGGAAACAATAGAACTTACTATAAAAAGAAATGATGAAGAAATAACAGAAAAAGTAAAACCTGTGAAGAACAAAAATGGAATATACAAAATTGGACTTTGGGTTAGAGACGATACACAGGGATTAGGAACTATTACTTTTGTTACTTCAAATGGAATTTTTGGGGCATTAGGACACGGCATAAGTGATTTAGATACAGGAGATATGGTTACTTCATTTTCAGGAAATCTTTATTATGCAAATATATGGGGGATTAAAAAAGGAAAAATAGGAGAACCGGGAGGATTTTGTGGAAGCATAGATTATAACGAAGAAAATAAGGTTGGTACAATTACAAAAAATTGTGAAACAGGATTGTTTGGCAATGTTGATTTAAATAAAATTGAAGTAGAAAAATTTAAAGAGGTTTCAGTTGCTAAAACAGATGAAGTAAAATGTGGAAAAGCAAAAATTATAATTTATAAGGATGGTAGATATAACGAGTATGATATTAATATTAATAGAGTTAGAAGGAGGGCAAATCAGAACAAAAATCTCGTGATTGAGGTTGTAGACAAGAAACTTTTAAGTAAAACAAATGGCATAATTCAGGGGATGAGTGGAGCACCAATTATTCAGAACGATAAACTAATAGGTGCGGTTACTCATGTGCTTATAAATGACCCACATCAAGGGTATGGAAGCCTTATAAGTAACATGATTCAATAATTTCATTGAATAAAAAACATTTTTTTAATATAAATTGTCATAAATATGGTATAATTATTCATAAGTATAAATTACAAAGGAGAGACAAATGGCTTCAAGACGATCAGAAAATATTAGTGAAATGAGTAATTTTGAAATAATTAAGGAAATGGAGGACTTGTTAAAGAAGTATAACAGAAAAACTGATAAGGCAATTTACAAAAAAAGCATTGTTAAGTTATTACAGAGTGCAGAAGTAATTTTAGCTGCAGATGTTGATTTTAAGAAAGCTCAAACAGATGGGGAATTTTTAGAAAAAGTAATTCTGAAAACAGATGTAGTTAAAGATTCTGAAAGAAAAAGAATGTTACCTATATTTACTTCTTTTGATCAGATACCGGATGATTATGCAGAACACTTTTCATTGATAAGAGTTCAGTCAAGAGTATGTTATAATCTTATGAATGAAAGAGATGACATCGATGGATTGGTTATAAATCCGTTTACAAAATCAATGCCATTAATAAAGAAAGTTGATGATAATCCGATAAGAAAAACAGAAGTTAAGGCTGAAATTGATGACTTTGTTTTAGTACACAATGGCGAAAGATATGTAGTTAATAAATGGCCGTTTACTATTGGTAGAGTGGGAACGGATATTGAAATTAACGAATCATATATTTCCAAAATTCACACTATTTTAGTATATAAGGATGGAAAATATATTATTGCTGACAACGATTCAACTAATGGAACTAAGGTAAATGGAATCTTACTTAAACCAAAGGTACCTGTTGTATTACACAGCGGATATAAAATACTTATTGCTGATGAAGAGGAATTTGAAGTCTATATAAACGAATAAAGTTTTTGACTTTTGTAAACCTGTTTCGACATTTTGTTTATCGTTTATTGACATAAATAATCGTTATATAAAAATTAAATCCAGATATGTAAACCACAATGTCATATACAGTCGAATATTGCGATTTGTTTAAGTTGAATCGCGTTTAATAACTAATTATAATTTATCTTGTTGAATGAACAGATAATTCGTGGCGCTGTGATTAAGTCATTCTAAACAATAATGTATTAGGAGAATATATATGGATAAGATTAGGGTAGCAATAGTAGATGATAACGATAAAATGGTTGAAATGATGGATGAGTATTTAGGCTCAGATGATGAAATAAATGTAATTGGCAGAGCAAAAAATGGAGAAGAAGCATTTGATTTGATTAAGGGGACCAGTCCTGATGTAGTATTACTTGATTTGATTATGCCTAAAATGGACGGTCTTTCTTTGATGGATAAGATACATAAAGACGGAACTATGATAAGGATGCCTTTTTTTATAATAACTTCTGCAATAAGCAATGAAGCGGTTATTCAGGATTCATTTAATTATGGAGCGGGATATTATATGTTAAAGCCTTTTGAAATGGATATGATTGTAGACAGGGTAAAAAGTGCAAAAGGAATTAACGGGAAAAAAATTCCAGAAAATAAAAAGATAATTGCTCCACTTGAAGATATGCAGAAATTTATGGAGAGAAATATTGAAAGCGACGTTACTAATATTATTCATGATGTTGGAGTTCCAGCGCATATTAAAGGGTATCAGTATTTGAGGGAAGCGATTATAATGTCCGTTAACGATAATGAAATGTTAAATTCCATAACAAAAATTCTTTACCCATCAATTGCAAAGAAATTCCAGACTACACCAAGTAGAGTTGAAAGAGCAATAAGACATGCCATTGAAGTTGCATGGAACAGAGGAAAAATGGATACAATTGATGAATTGTTCGGATATACAATAAATGCAGAAAAAGGTAAACCGACAAATTCAGAATTTATAGCATTAATTGCTGATAAGATAAGAATTGAATATAAATGTAGATAGTTGTACTTTAAAATAGTCACAAAATACTATATACTAGATAATAAGAGAAAATCTATATGTACAGGAGGTTCTAGATATGAAGAAAATATTATTTGCGGCATCGGAATCTGTACCCTTCATTAAGACTGGCGGGCTTGCAGATGTAGTAGGTTCGTTACCTAAGTGGTTTGATAAAAAAGAATATGATGTACGTGTTATTATTCCAAAATATATGTGCATTGATGAAAAATGGAAAAGCAAAATGCAGTATGTAGACCATTTTTATATGGACTTATGTTGGAGACGTCAATACGTCGGAATTTTGCAGATGGAACTTGATGGAGTAACATATTACTTTATTGATAATGAATATTATTTCTCAGGACCAAAGCCTTATGGAGATGTAAGATATGACCTCGAAAAATTTGCTTTTTTCTCAAGAGCAGTATTGTCAGCACTTCCTGTTATTGGATTTAGACCTGATATTATACATTGTCATGACTGGCATACAGGACTTATACCTGTATATCTCAAAGATAGTTTTGCGTATAGCGAGTTCTATCAAGGCATTAAGTCAATTATGACAATACATAACTTGAAATTCCAAGGTGTTTGGGATATTAACACAATTAAAGATATTGCAGGACTATCAGATTATTATTTCACATCGGATAAATTAAAAGACTATGATAATGGTAATTATTTAAAGGGTGGAATAGTATATGCAGACTGGGTTACAACAGTAAGTGATACATATGCAGAAGAAATAAAGATGCCTTTCTATGGCGAAGGGTTAGACGGCTTGCTTAGAGCAAGGTCTAATTGCCTGTCAGGTATTGTTAACGGTATAGATTATGATGAATATAATCCGGAAACAGATGAGAATATAGCAAAGAATTACAGTGTAGCTAATTTCAGAAAAGAAAAAGTAAAGAATAAAGTTGCTTTACAAAAAGAATTAGGATTAGAAGTAGACCCTAAGAAGATGATGATTGGTTTAGTAAGCCGTTTGACAGATCAGAAAGGTTTGGATTTAGTTGCATACATAATGGATGAACTTTGTTCAGATGCAATTCAGTTTGTTGTTCTTGGAACAGGTGAAGACCGTTACGAAAATATGTTCAGACATTTTGATTGGAAATACGGACAGTCAGTTTCAGCAAATATTTACTATTCTGAAGCAATGTCTCATAAAATATACGCAGCATGTGATGCGTTCCTTATGCCTTCATTATTTGAACCATGTGGATTAAGTCAGTTAATGAGTTTAAGATATGGAACAGTACCTATTGTAAGAGAAACAGGTGGATTAAAAGATACTGTTGAACCATATAATGAATTTGAGGGAACAGGAACAGGATTTTCATTTGCAAATTACAATGCTCATGAGATGTTAGGAACAATAAGATATGCTGAAAAAGTATTCTATGATAAAAAGAGGGATTGGAATAAGATTGTAGAAAGAGGAATGAAAGTCGATTTCTCATGGAAAACTTCAGCGGAAAAGTATAAGAATTTATATGACAATTTAATAGGATAATATATTCAAAAAAGTTTTAAACGATATTAATGAATATATATGATATAGAAGGAAAGATTGCTTATGCAGTCTTTTCTTTTTTTGGATTTTTTTTAAACATGGGTGGTCCAAATGTTTATAGAAATTTTTTGTTCTTTATTAAGCATGGAAATCCAGATTTTATAGAAATTTTTTGGGCCTATGTCAAGTGTAGAAATTCGAGTATTTATAAAAAATTTTGCTCATATATCAAGCATAGGACTCCAAGTTTTTATAGAAATTTTTTGATGTTAAAAAATTACGAATAAATAATTTAAAAGAAGAAATACTAAATTAGGTAATGATAATTAGGAGGTACAATATGAGTAATTTATCAGAACTTGATTTACAGAATTTAAGACATTTAATTACAGGATATGAAACATGTGGTGAAAAGATGTCATGTTATGCAAAAGAAGCTACTGATCCTGAAGTAAAAAAATTTTTTGAAGATGGCGTTAATTCAGCAACACAAAATAAAGAAAAATTAATGAAATTTTTAGGATAGGAGAAGTAATAAAATGCAGGAAAAATATATGGTTATTGATTCATTAGAAGGAATTAATTCTGAGATTGAGAAGTTTGGGAATATGATTCCTCAGACGGAAAATAAAGAATTAAAACAGACATTAAAAGAGATGAGAAATAAATGTGAAATGTCACAGGAACAGTTAGCACAGATTGCTACAGCAAAGAATTATTATGTTCCGGCAGCACAGGCATCAGAACAGGAAATTCAGTCAGTAAAATCTATATTTCAGTAGTAAAGTTAATTTAGTATACAAATAAAGTAGTAAAAATACTTTAATAAAAACATGTTTTAAATTAAATTTATCAAATTAAAAAAATCCGCCATCTTTTTTGATGGCGGAAAATGTACATATTAAATAATCTCCTGTATACCTGTTATATCAGGAGTGATTGCCATAGAATAGTTTGTATGGTAAATAACAAATCCTGGCATAGCACCGGCAACTTTTTTTACCTGTTTTCTTTGAATGTAATCAATTTCGACTTTATCCTGATTACATCCCTTAGAAAAATGAGCAGCAAGTCTTGCAGCCTCTTCAAATGTAGCGTCAGGTAATTCCTTACCCTCACATTTGACAATTACGTGAGAACCCGGGAAGGTTTTGCTATGGAACCACCAGTCATTACCGTTTGCAACTTTAAATGTAAGGTTTTCATTTTGAATGTTGTTTTTTCCAACATACATATGAAATCCATCAGAGGAAATGAAATGTAAAGGCTTATTTACTATTTTTTCTTTTTTTCCTGTTCGCTTAAATTTAATATATCCGGTCTGAATTAATTCATCCTTAATCGCTTTTAAGTCATTTTCGCTTGTAGCAATATCAATTGAAGCACTGACAGTTTCAAGGTAATCAATAGATTTTTTTGTCTCTATAATAATATCTGATAATGCTTCATTAGTACGTTTTAATTTTGCGTATTTGTCAAAGAATTTTTTCGCATTTTCAATTGGTGAAATAGTAGGGTCAAGCGGAATTGATATTGGCTCATTAGTATAAAAATTAATTGTATCGAATTTCTTGGCGCCGGGTTCAATTGAATAACCATAAGTTGTAAGTAATTCACCATATACTTTATATTTATCTTTTTTTAATGTATCTTTCATTTGCTTTTCCTGAATAGCAAATTTTTTTCTGTCTTTTTCTAATGCGTTTGTTACGACACGCCTTAAGTCAGAAGATTTTTGCCTCATACGTGTATGCAAATTTTTCTTGGCATAATAGTTCCTTAACAAAGAACTCATGTCGTCGTAAATAATTTCATTACAGTCTGAATGAGTAGAAAGACGTACAGCTGAAAAATCTACAGGTAAATCATCTTTTTCATATATAACAGGTGTAAATTCACCTTTTTTAATTTTGTTCATTAATTCATAAAATTGAATCCAGATTAAGTTTTGATTCCCATGTTCTAATACGTTTGCAGGAATTGATGAATCAAATTTTGCAGCATAACATATGCTTTCAGCAATAGTTGGACTAATTCCGGTAAAGGAAGTGTAAATTGCTTTTGAAAGATTAATCGGTTTAGAGAATACTGTGTTAAAGAATTCTTCTTTTGAAACTGATAATGGGTCAAATTTATCCATTGTATCAGGAATGAAATAGTCTTTTCCGGGGAGAACCTGTCTTACAGAACTCATAACGGCTGATACATGTTTTATGCTGTCTAATATCATATTATTTTCATCACAGAAAATAATATTGCTGTGTTTGCCCATTAGTTCGACAATTAAATGCTTTTGTCTTATGTCTCCTAAATCATCTAAATGCTGTATTTCAAAATCCAGGATTCGTTCAAGTCCCGGCTGTGTAATGTTTATGATTCGTCCATTATTTATATGTTTTCTGAGTAACATACAAAAGTTAGGAGCTGTCATTGGACTAGGTTTAGATTCTTCAGTTATGTATGTTAATGGAAGGCTTGCATTAGCTGAAATTAAAAGTTTGTATTGAGCTTTGCCATTTTTAATAGTTAATGTGAGCTCGTCATTTTCTGTCTGGGCAATTTTATACAGTCTTCCATCTGTAAATTTATTTTTAAATTCCTGTGCCAAAGCAGCAACAGTTATTCCGTCAAATGCCATAATTTGAAATTCCTTTCGTATATCGAAATTTTAAAGTTACTGATAATATAATAATGTATTTTTCATTTTATTATTTTATGAATTTCAAGTCAACCTTGACTGAATATTTCAAATGAATTATAATAAGTTGAATTATGGCATTGTATGCTTAAAAAGAAATGAATGGTGAATGATATGCTATGTAGTATGACGGGATTTGGAAGAAGTGAAGTGTCAGTAGGAGAGAGAAAGGTTACTGTTGAAATTAAATCAGTTAATCATAGATTTCTTGAGGCAGGCATAAAACTTCCAAAAAAATTAAATTATTTAGATGGAGATATTAGAAGAATATTAAAATCTAAGATTGAAAGAGGAAAAGTAGATGTTTTTATTACTTATGAAAACACAGGTGAAGGAAATGTCTGCTTGAAGTATAATTCTGAACTTGCAGCTGAATATTACAATATATTTAAGAAAATGAGTGATGAGTTAGGAATAGACAATGATATAACAACATCTAAATTAGGACGTTGCCCTGAAGTTATAATGATGGAGGAGCAGAGTGAAGATGAGGATGAATTATTACACATTGTTGAAGATGCAATGATACAGGCATGTGATAAGTTGGTTCAGGCAAGAAATGCAGAAGGCGAAAGACTTAAAGCTGATTTAATGAATAAGTTAGACAATATAGAAAAAAATGTTTTATTTATTCAGGAAAAGTCCCCTTTAATTGTTGCGGAATATCGTGAAAAAATTAATGAAAGATTGCATGAATTACTTGAGGATAATCAGATAGATGAAGGCCGAATTGCACAGGAAGTAACAATTTATGCAGATAAGATATGTGTAGACGAAGAGATAATAAGACTGCTTAGTCATATTAAGGCTATGAGAGACAGTCTTAATAGCAATAAAGCTATAGGTAGAAAATTGGATTTTATTACTCAGGAAATGAATAGAGAAGCTAATACTACTTTATCAAAGACGTCTAATCATGAAATTGCAGATGTGGCAATCGAATTAAAGACTGAAATCGAAAAGATTAGAGAACAAATACAGAATTTGGAGTAAGAGTAATGAGTAAACAGGGTAAATTATTAATTATTTCAGGTTTCTCAGGTGTTGGAAAAGGAACTGTAGTTAATAAATTAATAGATAAATACGATGATTACACAATTTCAATTTCAGCTACAACGAGAAAACCAAGAGTTGGAGAAGTTGATAAGGTAAATTATTTCTTTGTTAGTAAAGAAGAATTTGAAGATATGATAGCTAATAATAAATTGTTAGAATATGCACAGTATGTTGACAATTATTATGGTACTCCGCTTGAATTTGTTAATGAAAAGTTAAATGAGGGCATTAATGTTATTCTAGAAATTGAAACTCAGGGCGCTTTGAAGGTAAAAGAGATAATGCCTGAAGCAATGATGATTTTTATTCTTCCTCCAAGTGCAGAGGAGTTAAAAAAACGTTTGGTCGGCAGAAACACAGAGTCTATGGAAGTAATAAATAAAAGACTCATGAAAGCAGCTGAAGAAACAATATTTATGGATAATTATGAATATTTCGTTGTTAACGATGAAATAGAAGGTTGTGTCGAAAAAATCAATTTAGTTGTGAATAACGATACAACAGGAACAGCTTCAAAAAAAGAAGTTGAAGAAATTAAAAATGATATTAAAAAGTTTTCGAAAGGAGAATAAATTATGTTACATCCATCATATTCAGATTTAATGGCAATAGCAAACAGCGACGTTGAGGAAGGTGAACATCCGGTAGTACAAAGCAGATATTCAATTGTTATGGCTACATCAAAGAGAGCAAGACAGATAATTGCAGGTGATGCACCACTTATTGATGATGCTGATGATAAGAAACCACTTTCTATCGCAGTAGAAGAATTATACAAATCTAAGATTAAAATCTTAGGAGACGACGAAAGCGAAAATTAGAAAATAAGGGAGGCTTTTGTAGAATGACATATAGAATGATTCATTTTACAAAAGTCTCTTGTTTTGTAGGAGATAAAATGAAAATCTTATTTATTTCATTAGGTTGTGATAAAAACTTAGTTGATTCAGAGCACATGATAGGACTTTTAGGAAAAGCAGGTTATGAATTTACTTCTGATGAAACTGAGGCTGATATTATAATTATAAATAGTTGTAGTTTTATTAAAGATGCAAAAGAAGAAAGCATTGAAACAATATTTAATATGGCAAGAATGAAAGAAGAAGGAAATTGTAAAGCTTTGGTTTTAGCAGGATGCCTTGCGCAAAGATATCATGAAGAAATTAAAGATGAAATTCCTGAAATAGACATTGTTGTTGGTACTACGGCTATTGATGATATTGTAACTATAGTAGAAGATTATTTTAATAAGAATGAAAAAAAGCAATATATTAAAAATATAAATCTATTAGCCGGTACAAAAGCACCACGTGGTAATGCTGGAACAGACAGATATGCTTATTTAAAAATTGCAGAAGGTTGTGATAAACATTGCACATATTGCATTATTCCAAAAATCAGAGGAGACTATAGAAGTGTGCCAATGGAAGATTTAATTGCTGAAGCAAAAGATTTAGCTAAGTCAGGCATACGCGAGTTGATTTTGGTTGCCCAGGAAACAACAATGTATGGAAAAGATATATATGGAGAAAAAAGACTTCATATTTTATTAAAGGAATTATGCAAGATTGAAGACATCGAATGGATTAGAGTGTTATACTGTTATCCGGAAGAAATATATGATGAATTGATTCATACCATTGCAAGTGAAGATAAGATATGTAATTACTTAGATATTCCTATTCAGCATGCAAGTGATAATGTATTAAAACGGATGGGACGAAGAACAACTAATCAGGAATTAAGGGATGTTATTGCAAAACTAAGAAAAGAAATACCTGACATAGTACTTCGTACAACTTTAATTACAGGATTTCCCGGAGAAACACAAAAGGATCATGAAATTCTTATGAATTTTGTGGATGAAATGGAATTTGAAAGATTAGGTGTATTCACATATTCAAAAGAAGAAGGAACACCTGCTGAAAAGATGGAAAATCAGATTCCGGAAGAAGTTAAAGAAGAACGTAGAGATGAAATTATGGAACTTCAACAGGAAATTGCCTTTGATTTTTCTGAAAAAATGATTGGAAAGGTTATGAAGGCTTATATTGAAGGAAAAATTTCAGGAGAAAACGCATATATTGCAAGAACATATATGGATATACCGGGTGTCGACAGTAATGTTTTTGTAATTACCGATGAAGAATTAATGACGGGTGATTTTGTAAATGTATTAATTACAGGCTCAAATGATTATGATTTGATAGGTGAACTTCAATACAAATAGATGAGAAGGAGATAAAAAGATGAATTTACCAAATAAACTAACGGTTTTCAGGGTGATTTTAATACCGTTTTTTGTATGTTTTATGTTGGCTGATATTTTTGGAGGTATAGACAAATATATCGCTGTTGGAATATTTATTGTTGCAAGTTTAACAGACTTACTTGATGGAAAGATTGCAAGAAAATACAATCTTGTTACAAATTTTGGAAAATTTATGGATCCATTAGCAGATAAATTGTTGGTAAGCGCTGCTTTAATTTGTTTATCAGAAAGTAAAATTCCAGTATGGATTGTAATTATAATTATCAGTAGAGAATTATTTATCAGTGGATTTAGAACACTTGCTGCAGATAAAGGAGTTGTTCTTGCTGCAGGTTGGTGGGGTAAATTTAAAACAACATTCCAAATGATTATGATTATTGTATTAATTATTGATTTGCCTTATACATTTATGGGAGTTATAGGAACTGCTTTAATATATATATCATTAGCTCTCACGATTATTTCAATGGTAGATTATGTATATAAGAATGTAGATGTACTAAAGGGGTAATATTTTAAAAATATTTATATGTACAACAAATATACGTTGTCTGAAATAGTCAGGCATTAAGCTTAAAATAAATTAAGTAAAAATAAAAGGATAGGTGTCTGCTTAAGTAGGCATCTATGTTTTTATATAAATATATTTGGCTGGTTTTAATGCAGTATGCTAATAATAAAATCCCACAACTGACCGGGAGAAAGGAGTATTCAATTAATATATAAGATAATTGAAATGGATGGAATAAAATGAATTTAGAGGAAAGATTAGTTAAAATGTTATTAGATAGAAACGAAAAAGTTTCTACAGCAGAATCATGTACAGGAGGCTTAGTGGCTGGAAAGATTGTAAATGTTTCAGGAGCATCTGAAGTATTTGACGAAGGATATGTAACTTATGCTAATAAATCAAAAGCAAAATTATTAGGGGTAAGTAAAGAAATTATGGACAATGAAGGAGCTGTAAGTAAAGAATGTGCAATGGAAATGGCAATTGGATGCGCAAAAGCAGCAAATGCCCAGCTTGGATTATCCACAACCGGAATTGCGGGACCGGGAGGAGGAACACCTGATAAACCTGTAGGGTTAGTTTATTTTGGATGCTATTATAATGGAGAAGTTTCCTGTGAAAAGCATATATTTAAAGGAGATAGATATGAAGTACGTACTCAGGCTGCAGATAAAATTTTGGAAATTGCCTTAAATAAAATGACTTTAAAAAATTAAGTAAATGCTATACAAAACAAAATATTATAAAAAATGATTGAATAATACTTAATTTTATTATAGAATCTTATAGACGAAAAAAGGATAGGAGGCCCACTAATGTTTTATAATGAATATAGCAAAGAAAAATTGCAGGAAGAATTAGAAGGACTTTACAAAGAGTACAATAAGATTAAGGAATCCGGAATTAGTTTGGATATGTCAAGAGGAAAACCGGGACCTGACCAATTAGATTTGTCAATGGATATGTTAGATGTATTTAATTCAGAAAGTGATTTAAAGGCATCAAACGGTTTCGATTGCAGAAATTATGGTGTTTTAGACGGAATTCCGGAAGCTAAAAAAATGATGGCTGATATTATGGAGTGTAATCCGGAAAATGTTATTATTGGCGGAAATGCAAGTCTTAATTTAATGTATGATGCAATTTCGAGAGCATATACACATGGAATTATGGGTGAAACTCCTTGGTGTAAATTAGATAAAGTAAAATGGTTATGCCCGGTGCCTGGATATGACAGACATTTTGGTATTACAGAACATTTCGGTATTGAAATGATAAATATTCCACTTAAAGAAGATGGACCTGATATGGATATGATTGAAGAATTAGTTTCTAAAGATGCATCTATAAAAGGTATTTGGTGTGTACCAAAATATGAAAATCCAACAGGATTGTCTTATTCAGATGAAGTTGTAAAAAGAATGGCAGCACTTAAACCGGCAGCTAAAGACTTTAGAATTTTCTGGGATAATGCATATGCTATTCATCATTTATACGATGAAGAAGAAAAACAGGATACTATATTAAATATTATTGATGAATGTAAAAAAGCAGGAAATGAAGATATGGTGTACGAATTTGCATCAACATCGAAAGTTACATTCCCAGGTTCAGGGATAGCTGCGATAGCTTCATCTGTAGCAAATGTTGATGAAATTAAGAAGAGAATGTCAGTACAGACAATCGGATTTGATAAAATGAATCAGCTTCGTCATGTAAAATATTTCAAGAATGCTGAAGGTGTAAAAAAACATATGGCTAAACATGCAGCTAAATTAAGACCAAAGTTTGAAGCAGTATTGAAAATGCTTGATGCTGAATTAGATGGATATGGAATTGCTACATGGACAAAGCCAAATGGTGGATATTTCATATCTTTTGATGTTATGGAAGGCTGTGCAAAGAAAGTAGTAAATATGTGCAAAGAAGCAGGAATGGTTCTCACAGGGGCAGGAGCACCTTTCCCATATGGAATAGATCCTAAAGATAGCAATATTAGAATTGCACCATCATATCCTTCACCTGAAGAATTGATCGATGCAAGTAAAATATTGATTGTTTGTACAAAAATTGCAGCAATTGAAAAATTGCTTGAAACTAAGTAAAATAATAATATTTTGAAATATTAGGATTAAGTTTGCTTTTGATGTCATTATGCAATTATTATTTTTGATAATTTATGATAAAAAATAAATCTAAAAATAAATATATAAATAAGCCGTATGAGTAATTAGTGCGATAGAATGCAACATAATTTTCATACGGCTTTAATTGTATCCGGACGAATGTTTGAAGATGGAATCGTTAGTTGTCATGCATTGGAGAGACTAATCTTATGGTTTGATTAGGATTGGTTTGTAACTATTCAAATATATACTTAAATTGTTAATTGTCTGTAATATATATTTAAAATGCTGATTGTGACGATAAAGTTTTAATAAAAATATTTAAACAATAAATTTAATATTGCAATTTAAATATAAAATGTGATATTATAATAGCGTCCGTAATAAAAAAAGGTTGACATTGGTTCAATGTTATAATAAGATAATAACATAACGAACATAAGTTCGAACAGAAAGGGAACGAAATGAATAAAGAAGATAAATTAAAAGCACTCGATGCAGCGATTGCTAAGATTGAGAAAGATCATGGTAAAGGATCAATTATGAAACTTGGGGATTCAAGGGCGCAGATGAATGTAGATTCAACACCTACAGGTTCATTAAGCCTTGATATAGCACTTGGAATTGGAGGGATTCCTAAGGGAAGAATTATTGAAATATATGGCCCTGAATCAAGTGGTAAGACAACGGTTGCATTACATATGATTGCTGAAGTACAGAAACAGGGCGGAGTTGCAGGGTTTATTGATGCTGAACATGCACTTGATCCGGTTTATGCTAAGAATATTGGTGTTGATATAGATAATTTATATATTTCACAGCCTGATTTTGGTGAACAGGCATTAGAAATTGCCGATACAATGGTTCGTTCAGGAGCAGTTGATATAATTGTTGTTGATTCAGTTGCGGCATTAGTTCCTAAAGCTGAAATTGATGGCGAGATGGGTGATACACATGTAGCACTTCAGGCAAGACTTATGTCACAGGCATTAAGAAAATTAACAGGTGTTATAAATAAGACGAATTGTTCTGTTATTTTCATTAACCAGTTAAGAGAAAAAGTTGGGGTTATGTTTGGTAATCCGGAAACCACAACAGGTGGTAGAGCATTGAAATTCTATTCATCTGTAAGACTTGATGTTAGAAGAGTTGAAACATTAAAAGCAGGTGGAGAGATGATTGGAAACCGTGCTAAAGTAAAGATTGTTAAGAACAAAGTAGCTCCTCCGTTTAAAGAAGCTGAGTTTGATATTATGTTTGGTAAAGGAATATCTAAAGAAGGAGATATTTTAGATTTAGCATCTAAAATTGGAGTTATTGTAAAGAGTGGCGCATGGTATGCATATAATGGTGAGAAGATTGGTCAGGGTAGAGAAAATGCCAAGATATATCTAAGAGAACATGAAGCTGCTATGAACGAAATAGAAAAGAAAGTTCGTGAACATTTTTCTTCACATGATGAGGAAAGTGAATCAGAAAAGCAGGATAATGGTAAGGTAGAGGAATAACATGCACTATATTACTGAAATAAAAGATATAGGAAAGAAATGTAGAATTATAATCGATGACGATATCGTAGTTCAATTATATAAAGGAGAAGTTCGAAAACTGGGAATAAAAGCAGATTCTCAGTTTTCGAATGAGTCTTATAATGAAATGTATAATATCTTAAATAAGAGAGCGCGTGAGCGCTCATTATTTTTATTAAAAGATATGGATAAGACAGAAAAACAGATAAGAGATAAGTTAAAATTAGGTGATTACCCGGAAGATATAATAAATAATGCAATTGAATTTTTAAAGAAATATGGTTATGTAGATGATATACGATATGCGAAACTCTATATATCCTCTAAACAAAATTCGAAAAGTATAAAACAAATAGAACTTGAATTATATAAAAAAGGAGTTAATAAGGAAAATGTCAGTAAAGTTCTTTTAGAAATGGATTTATCTAATGAAGAGGCATTAAATAAATTAATAGAAAAGATTATAAAAAAATATGATTTGAATGATAAAACACAGTATAACAAGATGTGCAGATATCTGTTAGGAAAAGGATTTTCTTATGGAGAAATACAGGAAGCACTATTTAAGTACACCAACTATGATACGGAATGGTAATGCACAAATGTTAGTTTGTTCAATTAATATTTATACAATATGTAGTAAGAAATGATGGTATATGTGACAGGATAAGTACCCCTTTTTACTTGACATAACATTGATTTGGGAGTAAAATTAATTTGTTGTGTTTGTACAATGAAAATTTAATAAGGAGGTGCTCCTGTGAAACCAGAATTAGTGGCTATTATAGTAGTTGCAGTCGCAGTTGTATTCTCTATTATTTCCTCAGTTATCACTTCGTTATATAGAAAGAATGTAAGTGAAAAGAAGATTGGAAATGCTGAAAGCAAAGCAAGAGAAATCATAGATGAGGCAATTAAAACAGCAGAATCTAAGAAGAAAGAAGCTTTATTAGAAGCAAAGGAAGAAAATCTCAAGACAAAGAATGAGTTAGACAAGGAAGTAAGAGAACGCAGAGCTGAGATTCAACGTTACGAAAAAAGAGTTCTTAACAAAGAAGAAACCATTGATAAAAAGATGGATAGCTATGAAAAGAAAGAAGCTGCACTTAAGGTTAAAGAGGAAGAGTTAGCTGTTATGAAAGCTAAAGTTGAATCACTTAATGAGCAGCGTGTACAGGAATTAGAAAGAATCTCTGGATTAACCTCCGAACAAGCAAAAGATTATTTATTGAAAACTGTTGAAGAAGAAGTAAAACATGAAACAGCGAAATTAATCAAGGAAAATGAAGCAAGAGTAAAGGAAGAATCTGAAAAGAGAGCTAAGGACATAATTGTTAATGCAATTCAAAAATGTTCAACAGATCATGTTTCAGAAACTACAATTTCAGTTGTAAATCTTCCTAATGATGAAATGAAAGGTAGAATTATTGGTAGAGAGGGAAGAAATATTAGGACAATAGAAACTCTCACTGGTGTTGATTTGATTATAGACGATACACCTGAAGCAGTAATTCTTTCAAGTTTTGATCCAATTAGAAGAGAAGTTGCAAGAATTGCACTTGAAAAGCTGATTGTAGATGGACGTATTCATCCGGCCAGAATCGAAGAGATGGTTGAGAAAGCTCAAAAAGAAGTTGAAACAATGATTAGAGAAGAGGGTGAAGCAGCATCCTTAGAAGTTGGAGTACATGGATTACATCCTGAACTTATAAAACTCTTAGGAAGAATGAAGTTCAGAACAAGTTATGGACAGAATGCCTTAAAGCATTCAATTGAAGTTGCTCATTTATCAGGGTTGATAGCAGCTGAAATCGGATTAGATGTTCGAGTTGCTAAGAGAGCAGGTTTATTACATGATATAGGTAAATCTGTTGACCACGATATGGAAGGAACACATATTCAGTTAGGTGTTGATATTTGTAGAAAATACAAAGAATCTGCAATTGTAATTAATGCAGTTGAAGCACATCATGGTGATGTTGAACCTGAAAGCCTTATTGCCTGTGTAGTTCAGGCAGCTGATGCGATTTCAGCGTCAAGACCGGGTGCTAGAAGAGAAACACTTGAAACATACACAAACAGATTAAAACAGTTAGAAGATATTACGGACTCATTTGAAGGAGTTGAGAAGTCTTTTGCTATTCAGGCAGGAAGAGAGATTCGAGTTATGGTAGTACCTGAGAAAGTATCTGATGCTGATATGGTACTCATGGCAAGAGATATTTCTAAACAGATAGAAGCTGAGTTAGAATATCCTGGTCAGATTAAAGTTAATGTAATTCGTGAAAGCAGAGTAACAGATTATGCTAAATAGATTTTAATTACATAATCATTCGGCTATACGAAATAATACTTTATAAAATTATAAAAAAGTGCAAGTTAATTGCACTTTTTTTTTATTATGATATACTTTTACAGAAAAGATGTTGGAGGTAAATATATATGGCTAAAATTGGATTTATCGGAATGGGTAATATGGGATATGCAATGTTAAAGGGTGCTTTACGTGAATTTGATGTACAGGATATTGTATTTTATGATGTAAATGTAGATAGAATGAAGCAGGTTTCTAATGAAACTAAAGTTGATTATCTTGATTCTAATGTACATGTTGTACGTAGTGTTAAATATTTAATACTTGCGGTTAAACCTCAGTTTTATAATGATGTCTTAAAAGATATAGCAGATGAAATAGAAAAAGAAAATGTTGTTATTTCCATCGCACCGGGAATTACAATTAAACAATTGAAAGACAGAATTGGATTTGATGCAAGAATTGTTAGAGCAATGCCCAATACTCCGGCGTTAGTTGGTGAAGGTATGACAGGAGTTGCTTATAATCCTACAGAATTTAATCTGGAGGAAAAACATATTATTGAAAAGATATTTAAGGCAATTGGTAAGATGAAAATTGTTAATGAAAAACTTATGAGTGCAGTTACATGTGCTAGTGGAAGTTCACCAGCATATGTATTTATGTTTATTGAAGCACTTGCAGATGGAGCAGTAAGATGTGGTATGAGCAGACAGGATGCATATGAATTTGCAGCTCAGACAGTTTACGGCTCAGCAAAGATGGTTTTAGAAACAAAGGCACATCCGGGAATCTTAAAAGATATGGTTTGTTCGCCGGCAGGAACAACAATAGATGCTGTTAAGGTTTTAGAAGATAATGGATTTAGAAGTGCAATTATGAAAGCAACAGAAGCTTGTTTTGATAAGTGTGAAAATATAAAATAATTTGTCGTTTTTTATAAATGTCTATTTGATTTTTGAAATATGGAGTGGAGAAATATATGAAGGAGTTTAATAGAATAAACAGAGAAATTGTTTATAAAGGTGCCATAATTGATTTTTGTAAGGATACAATTATTACACCGAAGAATCATACTGTGAAATGGGATTTGATAAAACATAAAGGTGCTGCAGCAATTATTCCTGTAACGAATGATGGAAGAATAATTATGGTGAGACAGTGGAGAAATGCAGTAGACAAGTTTTCATTGGAAATTCCGGCAGGAGGTTTAGATGGAGCAAATGAACCTACTAAAGTATGTGCAGCCCGTGAACTTGAAGAGGAAACAGGTTATACATCTGAAAAAATCGAATTTTTACAGACATTAATTCCTGCAATAGCATATTCTCAGGAAAAAATAGATGTATATGTTGCTTTTGATTTAAAAGAGTCTCAGCAGAATTTCGATGAAGACGAAGATATTACATTAGAAATATATTCTGTAGAGGAATTGTTAGAAAAGATTATGAAAAATGAAATTAACGATGCCAAAACTGTTTCGGCAATTTTAACATATTATAATAAGTATTGTTGTAATAAGTGATAAAATAAATGTAATTGCATATTATATAATACACTTTAATGAAGAGTGATTATATGGTAAGATGGCAGTTCCCAAAAACTAAATTTAGAATCTGTGCATTTATACTCGGAAATATTATAGGATTTATGATGTTTAGGTATTTATGGACAGATTCTTATTTTGTAAATAAATATTGTGAAAGTTTGTTGATAGATAGAAAGTTTGTTCAAATAAAATTAGATAGTATGATTTTTTTTACTATATATTACGAAATGAAAAAAATGATATTTCTAAATTTTATTGGAATAACGAAATATAGAAAATATTTTATAGATATATATATTGTTTATGTTGGTTTAACTTTTATGATTCAGTTATGTATGTTGTTGAAAAGACCTGGGTTTATTTTCATAGTATCAGTATTCATATATATATTGGAAAAAAGTCTTCAATTGCTTTATGTTCTTTTTATCGAAAAATATATGATTAATTATGAACAACAAACAAAAACAAACATAAAATATAAATGCGTTATTATGGGAAATCTCCTTTTCATAAATATAGGATTTATAGGAATTCTTAGTTCCTTTATTGCATTTATATTTAAAATTATATTTTTTTAATAAAATATTTTGACCAATATGTAGTTGATTAAAAATGAATCAAACGATATATAGTGTATTTATTGCAAAAATAATATATTTATATAATTTTGAATGTAAATAGTTGCAAAAATGTGTTTGATTTTATCGTAAAAGAAATATATAATTAATAGTAATCGACTATAAAATGACACATAATATGCGACTATAAAATCTTTTGTGTGATGTTGTTTTAGGATGAATTAGGAGACGGAATATGCATTTGGAAATTGAAAAATTTATAATAAAATTGCATAAAGAAAAAGATATTTCTGAAAATACTGAATTATCATACAGAAGAGATTTGAAGAAACTTGTGGATTATTTAGAAAATAAAGGAATAGATGATTTTAAACAGATAAATGAGAGTGATTTAGTTGGATATGTTGAATGTTTGCATAAATTAGGACGTAAATCATCTACTATAACAAGATCAATAGTAAGTATAAAATCCTTTTTTAACTATCTGTTTAACGAGGGATTGGTCGAGAAAAACTATGCCTTAAAATTAGTAGCTCCTAAAATAGAAAAACATGCACCTAATGTATTGACTTTAAATCAGGTTGATGCACTTTTAAGTGCACCTAGTGGAGATACTCCAAAAGAATTGAGAGATAAAGCAATGCTAGAATTACTTTATGCTACAGGAATGAGAGTTACAGAGATTATCACATTAGAATTAAAAGATGTTAATCTTGAGTTAGAATATGTAGTTTGTCATGACAGAACAAAAGAAAGAATGATTCCATTTGGTAGCGATGCAAAAAAAGCATTAGTAATGTATCTGAGAAATGGAAGAGATTATTTGCTTGGCGATAATGAAAGTGATTGCCTGTTCCTTAATTGCTCAGGAAAAACAATGAGCAGACAGGGCTTTTGGAAAATTATAAAACAGTATGGTAATAAAGCGGAAATAGATATGGAAATCACTCCGCATGTGTTAAGACATACATTTGCAACGCATTTAATTAATAATGGTGCAGCATTAAAGTCTGTACAGGTTATGCTTGGACATTCAGATGTGTCAACAACCCATATGTATTTGAATGCTGAAAACAGGCAGATAAGGGAAGCTTATGATAGGGCACATCCTAAAGCATAGGTTATATAAAAGAGTAATTAGTATACATAAATTGAATGCAATAAATAAAACTGTGGTTGATAAAGCCATGGTTTTTATTATCCGGTAAAGTTTTAGATAGTTTAATATAGAAAAATCCGACAGTACTAAAATGTGATATGATACCTCTAAAGTAGACAGATTAAATATAAAAAATCTGTTACTTTGGAGGTATTTTTCATGTCTAGAAAAGAAAGATTTACTCCTCAAGAAAAAGAGCAAGCTTGTATTGACTATATTGAGGGGAATCGTTCCAAGGTCGAAATATGTAGTGAACTTTATATTTCGACTAGTACTATTCAACATTGGGCAGCCATATATAACAAATATGGTGTTGCAGGATTTGCAAAAAAACTAAAAATTCTTCTTATTCAAAACAATTTAAGATTGAAATTGTTGAAAAATATATACGTGGTGAAGCATCATCAATTGAATTAGGCAATCAATACGATATCTCGCCCGGTCTATTAAGAAAATGGATTCGGATGTATAATGCCAATATAGAACTTAAAGATTATAATCCCAAACAGGAGGTCTATATGGCAGAGGCAAGAAGAAAGACAACCAAAGAAGAACGAGAAGAGATTGTTGAGTATTGCTTAAATAATAATCGTGATTATAAAAATACAGCAGTTAAGTTTGATGTTTCCTATAGTCAGGTATACAACTGGGTAAGAAAATACGATGCTTGTGGTTTAGAAGGGTTGACTGACAAAAGAGGACATCATAAATCTGATGATGAGGTCGATGAATTAGAACGTCTTAGAAGAGAAAATCTTCGCTTAAAACGTCAACTAGAAGAAAAGGATATGGTTGTAGAATTGTTAAAAAAAGTGAAAGAATTCGAAAGGATGTGAGATTAGGGAAAACACGATACGAATCAAAATATATGGCAATAAAGGAATTACACACCGAGAAAAAATGGAGTATTGAATGGATGTGCAAGCAGCTAGAAATATCCCGTGCTGCCTACTATAAGTGGCTTAAGCACGAAATGCCAGAGGCTGAAATTGAAAATATCAAACTTGCAGAGTTGATTAAAGAATACGATGAGCGATTCAATCGCATCCTAGGATATCGAAGAATGACATCTTGGATTAATCATTTTAATCATACTAATTACAGCAAAAAAAGAATCCATAGAATCATGAAAAAACTTGGGATACATTCGGTAATAAGAAAAAAGAAGGCGAAATATATATATTCAAAACCTGATGAAACAGCAGAAAATCTTCTTCAACGAGATTTTTATGCTACCGCACCAAATCAAAAATGGGCTACAGATGTAACTGAGTTTAAAGTTCCTGGTGATAAAAAGAAAATATATTTGAGCGCCATCATAGATTTATATGACAGATATCCAGTAGCATATGTAATTAGTGGACGAAATGATAATCAATTAGTTTTTAAAACTTTTGATAAAGCGATTATGGCTAATCCTGATGCCAAGCCTATTTTTCACTCTGATCGTGGCTTTCAATATACAAGCAAAACATTCAAGAAAAAACTTGAAAAACAGAAAATGACACAATCCATGTCACGTGTAGGACATTGCATAGATAATGGTCCGACGGAAGGATTTTGGGGAATTATCAAATCTGAAATGTATCATATGTATGAAATAACTGACGAAAAGTCATTGCGTACGGCAATAAGTGACTATATAGGATTTTATTCCGAAAAAAGACCTCAAGATAGATATAACTGTAAAACACCACTAGAGGTGCGTCAAGAAGGTCTTGCTTCAGACAATCCAACAGAATATCCTATACCTGAAAATAAACGTATAAACAAATACAAAGAGAAATGGTGCGCATAGGAAAATACCTACACTTCAATCGAAATGTAGGTATAATCTGTACTTATTTTTAGATATTTCATCTGTCTACTTGACAGGTATCATATCAATGTCTGTCGGATTTTTATTTCATCAAGCTTGATCAGCAATTTCGTAAATTAATTCTTTAGATAAGTCCCAACCTAAACATGGATCAGTAATAGATTTACCATATGTATGTTCAGATAATGGCTGATTTCCGTTTTCAATATAACTTTCAATCATAAGACCTTTAACGAATTTCTTCATGTCGTCAGAATGTTTTCTGTTATGCATTACTTCTTTAGCTATTCTAATCTGTTCTAAATAGTTTTTGTTTGAATTAGAATGGTTTGTATCAATAATAACTGCAGGATTTGCAAATCCCTTGTCCATATATGAATCATGTAAATTAATTAAATCTTCATAATGATAGTTAGGGATGCACTGACCGTATTGGTTTACGGCACCTCTTAATATAGCGTGTGTTAAATCGTTTCCGGATGTCTGAACGTCCCATCCTCTATAGATGAAAGAATGACCACATTGTGCAGCTTCAATTGAATTTAACATGATTGAAATATCTCCACTTGTTGGATTTTTCATTCCGACAGGAATGTCAATTCCACTTGCAGTTAAACGATGCTGCTGATCTTCAACAGATCTTGCACCAATAGCTACATATGATAAGCAATCTGAAAAATATCTGTAATTTTCAGGATATAACATTTCATCTGCTAAAGGTAACTTAGTATCTTCCATTAACTTTAAGAATAACTGTCTTATTGTGATTAACCCTTGAAGCAAATCAGGTTTCTTTTCAGGATCAGGCTGATGTAACATACCTTTATATCCCTTACCTGTTGTACGAGGTTTGTTTGTGTAAACTCTTGGAATGATAAGAAGTTTATCTTTAACTTCTTCCTGAATTTTAGCAAGTCTTGAAATGTAGTCTTCAACAGCTTCCTGATTGTCAGCTGAGCAAGGACCGATGATTAATAAAAATTTGTCAAGTTCGCCTGTGAAAACTTTGCGAATTTCTGCATCGTTTAATTCTTTTTGTTTTGCAACTTCATCTGACACCGGATACATTGTTTTGATTTCCAATGGAGTCGGAAGTTTTCTGAAAAATTCATAACTCATAATTTTGCTCTCCTTTAGTAAAAGTCGTTATAGGATGTATGGGAATAAAATTATTTCTGATTTAATCAGAATAAAAATGTTGATTAAATATAATCAACTTACTTGTTAGAAAATGCTTTTATTCAATGCATTTTTGATTAAAAATAATCAATTATAAGATAAAATTCACCATATAAGGTAATTGAAGGTTACCCATCGCTAACGCTCATTATACCATATAAATTTAATTCTTCAATAAAGAAAAAATATGCTATCATATTTTTATTTTAAAAGTAAAAGTAGTATAATAAACATATAAAATGATGTAAAAAGTTAGATTAAGATTAATTTGTCTACACATCTAGAGCGATATTTTGTTTGTGGAGGTGGTTTAAATGTTAAACAGAGTAATTTGGATTATATTAGATAGTGCAGGTATAGGTGAACTTCCGGATGCTGATAAATTTGGAGATGAAGGTGCTGACACATTTGGACATATTTATGAATCAAAAGAGGGGTTTGGACTTCCTAATTTAGAAAAACTTGGGATTGGGAATATACAAGGTGTGAATAAAAATATTAGAAATGTAGTAAATCCTGTTGGAATATATGGTAAAGCTATGGAGAAATCTAAAGGAAAGGATACAACAGTTGGTCATTGGGAAATGACGGGGATAATTACGGAGACTCCTTTTAAAGTATATCCAAATGGTTTTAATGAAAAAATAATAAATAAGTTTATAGAATCTTCAAATTTACCGGGTATATTATGTAATAAGGTTGGTTCGGGAACGAAAGTAATAGAAGAATATGGAGTCGAACATATTAAGACGAAGAAACCAATTGTATATACCTCAGCTGACAGTGTTTTTCAGGTGGCATGTCATACATCTGTTTACAGCTTGGATGAATTATATGAAATGTGTGAAAATGCCAGAAAGATTCTTTGTGGAGATGATAGCGTGGCAAGAGTAATTGCCAGACCATTTGATGGCAATCCGGGAAACTTTGTAAGAACAAGCGATAGAAGAGATTTTTCAGTTAAACCATCAGACTCTAATTTGCTTAAAATATTACAAAACAATGGAATTAGTGTTACGGCAGTTGGAAAAATAAATGATATATTTTGTGGAAGCGGAATAGAAAAGGCAATTCATACAACGGATAATATGGATGGCGTAAATAAAACATTAGATGAAATGAAAGAACTAGAAAAGGGGCTTATATTTACAAATTTAGTAGAGTTTGATTCAAAATGGGGACACAGAAGAAATGTAGAAGGTTATGGACAGGGACTTATTGATTTTGATAGCAGATTGCCTCAAATAATTGATAATTTAAGGAATAATGATTTACTTATAATTAATGCAGACCATGGCTGTGACCCTACTTTTAAAGGAACTGATCATACAAGAGAATATATTCCTGTTATTGCATATTCTAAGAATTGTAAAAATGGAGTAGATTTGGGAATATTGAATTCATTTTCTGATATTGGAGCTACAATAGCAGAAATATTTGGTGTAAAAATAAGCAATGGTGAAAGTTTTTTAAATAAAATTCTTTAGCATTGTTTTAGTTGAAAAATATAATGATTAGAGTACAAAAATGGATTTTGCTATTTGAGGATGTGTTTGCATTATTCCCATTTTTGATATTATATCATATGATTTTAGAGGATTGAACAGGAGGGTACTATATGGGAAAACAATATCATATACAGGTAGATGAAAATGACGTTGGAAGATATGTAATTCTTCCGGGAGACCCGGGCAGGTGTGAAAAAATAGCATCTCATCTAGATGATGCAAAGTTTATAAGCAGAAATAGAGAATTCGTTACGTATACAGGATATTTAGAAGGGAAAAAAGTTTCTGTTACTTCAACAGGAATTGGTGGCCCTTCAGCTGCAATAGCAATGGAAGAACTGGTTGCGTGTAAAGCGGATACATTTGTGCGTATAGGAACCTGTGGCGGAATTAACATGAAAGTAAAATCAGGAGATTGTGTTATTGCAACCGGAGCTATTAGAAATGAAGGGTTAAGTAGAGAATATGCACCAATTGAATTTCCAGCTGTTCCAGATTTTTCTATTGCAACTGCATTAGTTAATGCTTGCAAAAAAAATAAAATAGTGTATCATTGTGGAGTGGTACAATGTAAAGATTCTTTTTATGGACAGCATGCACCTGAGCGAATGCCGGTGTCTTATGAACTGCTAAATAAATGGAAAGCATGGAAACGTTTGGGAGTGCTTGCAAGTGAAATGGAATCAGCTGCATTGTATACAGTTGCAGCGACTTTAGGCGTTAGATGTGGTTCTGTGTTTAATGTAGTATGGAATCAGGAAAGAAAGAAGGCAGGATTTGTAGAAGAGGATTGTCTTAATACCGAAAAGGCTATAAAAGTTGCTGTAGATGCTATAAAAATTTTAATAGAGGAAGACAGGGATGTTAGATAACATTAAAAAAGCAAAAGAGGAATTAATTAAAGTAAAACATTTTTTTAAGGAAACTTATAATAAACATATAATTTATATGTATATTACTGTTGCATTACTAGTTAATCTTATTATTGAAATGTTGGCAAGAGGTTCTTTCCTAAAAGGAATTTTTTATCTTATTTCAAGCCCATATGTTTTTATATGTAATTCGATAATAATTTTAATGACGTTGTCAGTTACATTACTGATGAGACGAAGATTTTTTGGTATATCAATTATATCGATTGTTTGGATTATATTTGGTATAGCCAACTGTGTATTGCTATCGTATAGAGTTACACCATTTACTGCGGTAGACATGATGCTTATTGATAGTGCATTGGATGTAATGAATAAATATTTAAATACTTTTGCATACATACTTATTATAGCTTTAGCGATTTTAGCAGTTGTAGGATTAGTATTTGTTTGGATTAAAGTACCTAAAGTAAATCATAAAATTAATTATGTTCGTAACATAATAGCAATAGCAATTATATGGGTGATAGGTTTTGGCGCAATTAATTTAGGAATTGCTTCATCATTATTGTCAGCTAAATTTGGAAATCTGGCTGACAGTTACAGAGACTATGGTTTTGTTTACTGCTTTACTAACAGTTTGGTTAATACAGGTGTAGATAAGCCGGCAGACTATTCAGATAAAACAATAAAAAGTTTGACTGCAGATGTAGAAGAAACGAAGGTAAAGAAAAAGCCTAATATAATATTTTTGCAGTTAGAGTCATTTTTTGATATTAACAATATGACAAATATAACTTTTTCTGAAAATCCGGTTCCATATTTTGAAAGCCTGATGGAACAGTATCCAAGTGGATATTTAGATGTTCCAATTGTAGGTGCAGGAACTGTAAATACAGAATTTGAAGTTATGACAGGAATGAATCTGGATGATTTTGGCCCTGGTGAATATCCTTTTAAAACAATTTTAAAAGAGACAACATGTGAAAGTATAGCATATAACTTAAAGGAATATGGTTATGCTACTCATGCAATTCATGATAATACAGCAACTTTTTATAGTAGAAATGTAGTATTTTCAAATTTAGGATACGATACATTTTCAAGTATAGAAACAATGAATATTGATGACTTTACTCCTATGGGTTGGGCAAAAGATTATTTCCTTACAGATGAAATAGTTGCAGCACTTGACTCTACAGAAGAACAGGATTATATTTATACAATTTCTGTACAGGGACACGGAAGTTATCCTACTGAAGGAGACTATGATTATCCGATTACTGTAAGTGGATTAGATGATCAGGCAAAGACAAATCAGTATCAGTATTATGTTTGGCAGATAAATGAAATGGATAAATTTATACAGAAACTTGTGGAAACTCTTTCTAAGAGAGACGAAGATACAATATTAGTTATGTATGGAGATCATTTGCCAAGTTTAGGTATAACGGAATCAGAACTTGTAAATGGTGATGTATATCAGACACAGTATGTTATCTGGTCTAATTTTAAGACAAAATACGAAGACGAAGATATAGAAGCATACCAGTTACAGTCAAAAATTCTTGGCGGATTAAATATGACTGCAGGTACAATCAATAATTATACACAAAAGCACAAGAATGATGATGATTATGCAGATGGTTTACAAAATCTTGAATATGACAGCTTGTATGGGGATCATTTGCTTTATGGTGGTGATAATCCATATGTAGCAACAGATATTCAGTTTGGTCTTACAAAGGTGTCTGTTTCATCAATTTCGCCAATGAATGATGGAAGTGGAACAGTTTATATTTATGGAAAGAACTTCACAAATTATAGTAAAGTTTATATAAATGACGAAAAAGTTTCTACTGTATTTATTGATGATAGCACATTAATGATAAATTATGGCGATTTGAAAGATGGAGACAGTTTCTCTGTATACCAGCAGAATTCAGATACTCATGTGTTGAAGAAGACAGATCCGATTATTTTTGAATCGGAAAATCTGGCAATGCCACAGGAAGAAACAACAATTCCTGAGACAACCGTACCTGAAACTAAGAAAAATAGAAAGAATAAAAAAAATAAAGAATAATTTTAATGAAACTCCATTACAATGTTATATAGGTTGTAATGGAGTTTTTTATGAAGAAAATAATTATATACATACTTTGTGTTTGTCTGATGTTTACATTTATCTTTAGTAAAAGTGTCTTTGCAAAAAACAACAAAAATGAAACTGTTGAAAATTCATCAATAGAAAAAGAAATAACAGCTAAGGCGGCAGTACTGATGGAGCCTGAATCTAAAACAATTTTGGTAAACAAAAATGGGGATGAGAAATTATGTCCGGCAAGTATAACAAAAATAATGACGCTATTACTTATTTTTGAAGAATTAGAAGCGGGTAAAATTAAATTGGATGATATGGTAACGACAAGTGAACACGCAAAAAGCATGGGTGGTTCACAAGTGTTTTTGGAAACAGGAGAACAGCAAAGTGTGGAAACACTAATTAAATGTATTGTTGTTGCGTCAGGAAATGATGCCTCGGTTGCCATGGCTGAATACATAGCCGGTTCTGAAAGCGAATTTGTTGATAGAATGAATAAAAAAGCTAAAAAACTAAATATGAATAATACTAATTTCGAAGATTGTTGTGGACTTACGGATTCTGATAACCATTATTCGAGTGCAAATGATGTGGCGATTATGTCTTCAGAATTAATTACAAAATATCCGCAGATATTTAAATATTCAACAATATGGATGGAAACCATAATTCATAAAACGGATAAGGGAGAAAAGGAGTTTGTTCTGTCAAATACAAATAAATTACTTAAAACAAATGATTGCATAAAGGGGTTAAAGACAGGAAGCACATCAAAAGCAAAATATTGCGTATCTATTGTAGGACAGAAAAATGATGTCACATTGGTGTCGGTAATAATGGCAGCGCCTGACTATAAAGCAAGATTTTCTGAGTCAGAAAAACTAATTAATTATGGATTCTCAAAATGCAAATTTTATAAGGATGAAAATGTGCATAAAGGTAATGTGAAAATAAAGAATGGTAAAAAAGAATACGTAAAATCAGGGGTTAAAAATAAATTTTCATATGTAGAAATCAAGGACAGAGATATTAGCAACATTAAAAGCAAAGATAAGATTAAAACTAATATTAAGGCTCCGGTTAAAAAGGGGGATAAACTTGGTGTATGCGAATATTTTATTGACAAAGAAAAAATAGGAGAAACAGAAATAATATCGTATGAAAATGTAGAAAAGAATAATTTTATAACAGAATATTTAAAAATGTTTAAAAATGTATTTAGATGCTGCATTTAAAAATGAGTTGAAAAAATACATGAATTTATGTAAAATTAACAATGATATTAATTTGAAAGAGTAAGATACATGGAATTAGAAGTAAAACTTGAAGTGTTTGAAGGACCATTAGATTTGCTTTTGCATTTGATAGAAAAAAATAAAGTAGACATTTATGACATACCTATTGTTGAAATTACAAGACAATATTTAGAGTACGTAAGTAAATTAGCAGAAGAAAATCTTGACCTTGCCAGCGAATTTCTGGTAATGGCATCAACGTTAATTGATATAAAATGTAAAATGCTGTTGCCTAAAGAAGTTGATGAAGATGGTGAAGAAATTGATCCGAGAACAGATTTGGTTCAAAAATTAATCGAATATAAAATGTATAAATATGCAGCTATAGAACTTAAAGATATGCAGCTTTATGCGGGAAAGTCACTATATAAAGAACCGACAATTCCTGAAGAAGTTGCAAAATATCAACCGCCTGTAGATTTAGATGAAATTTTAAAGGATGTTGATTTAAATAAGTTAAAAGAAATTTTTGATACAGTAATTAAACGCCAGATAGATAAGATTGACCCTGTAAGAAGTAAATTTGGTAAAATTGAAATGGAGGAGGTCAGCCTTACTGATAAAATAACTTATGTGAAAAAAGTAGCTGTAAAAAAGCATAAATGCAGCTTTAAACAGTTGCTTGAAAACCAGACATCAAAAATGGAAGTTATAGTTACATTCCTGGCAGTATTAGAACTGATTAAAGTGGGAGAGATTAATGTAAGTCAGGAAAAGACATTTGATGATATAATTATTAGCACAAAGGAATGAGTAGGTGTAAGATTTAATGGAAACAAATAATTATGAAGCTGCCATAGAAGCAATATTATTTACTATGGGAGAATCAGTAGAAATAGATAAGATTGCAAAGGCCTTAGAATTAACTAAAGCTCAAGTTAAAAAGATTGTTGCAAATATGCAGAAGGAACTTGAAAGTGATTCAAGAGGAATTAGAATAATCGAGTTAGAAAATGCATATCAGTTATGTACTAAACCTGAAATGTATGATTATTTAATAAAAGTTGCAAAGCAACCAAGAAGACAGGTGCTTACGGATGTAATGATGGAAACACTTTCTATTATTGCATACAAGCAGCCGATTACAAAATCTGAGATTGAAAGTATCAGAGGAGTAAAAAGTGATTTTGCAGTCAATAAACTAGTTGAATACGAATTGGTTCAGGAGGTTGGAAGATTAGATACTCCGGGTAGACCGTTACTTTTTGGTACTACAGAAGAATTTTTGAGAAGGTTTGGAGTTGACTCTTCAGAAAATCTACCTGAGATTAATCCTGATGTTATAGAAGAAATAAAAGAAGAAGCAGAAAAAGAAGTTTCTCTTAAATCAAATGACTAAAAGATAAAGTAGCAAAGAAGCTGGAATATAAATCTGGCTTCTTTATTTTTTTAATTAGTATGTAAAATATGACCAGGGGGAGTTATGTCTAAAAAAAGTATTTATAGATTGATAAGTTTTTGTATAACGATAATTATCGCATGTAATATACTTTGTATTTGTAAAATAAATGCTGATGAGGAAAAAGTAGTAAAATACGCAAAGTCTGCTGTTTTAATAGATGGGGACTCAGGTAGAATTTTGTATGAAAAATCTGCACACAATAAAGTGTCTGTGGCAAGCACGACTAAAATTATGACATGTATAATAGTAATCGAAAATGGAAATCTTGGTGATATGGTTACTCCGTCTGATTATGCGATAGCTATGCCAAAGGTTAAAATGCATTTAGACTCAAAAGATAAATATAAACTTGAAGACTTACTATACGCAATGATGTTAGAGTCATATAATGATGTCGCTGTAGCAGTCGCTGAGCATATAGCTGGAAGTGTTGAAAAATTTGCAGAGTTAATGAATATTAAAGCAAAAGATATTGGAATGAAGGATACAAATTTTGTTACACCAAATGGGCTTGATGCCAAAAATCAATATTCAACTGCTTACGATATGGCTCTTTTAGGCATGTATGCAACAAATAATGAACTGTTTGTAAAAATCACAAATACAAGAAACTATTCTTTTGCAAGCGAAAACGGAAGAAGAGTTTCTGTAAGTAATAAAGATGCGTTTCTAGATAAAATGAGTGATGCAATAGGTATAAAGACAGGATTTACAGGAAATGCAGGATATTGTTTTGTAGGTGCTTTAAAAAATGAAAATAAAAAACTAATTTCATGTGTTCTTGCATGTGGATGGCCACCTAATAAAGGATATAAATGGAATGACACTTTAAGCTTAATGAAATATGGTGAAAATTATAATTATAAAGAAATAGTCGATATACAGAATGATTTTGTTAAATACGATGTTAGGAATGGGGTAGAAAATATATTAAATACATATACGAATGAAAAATTTGGATTGCTGCTTAGAAATGACGATAAAGTTGATAAAAAGATAGTAATAACCAAAAAGAATGCACCAATTTTTAAGAATGAAGTTGTTGGATACGAAAATATATATGTAAATAATATTAAAATAAAAGCTATAGAGATTAAGGCAAAACAAAATATTAAAAAGTATGAATTTAAATATTGTTTAAAAAAATTTTTTTTGACATTTTTTTCTTTAATTTAAATGGAATAGGTGTAGTGATATACAAGATTTTAAACGCCAATGATATAAATTAAAATGTTTTACTTTAATATTTATATGTGGTATATTTATACCAAATTTGTTTTTAAAAAAAATAGTATATTTTATAATAAACAAATTGATATTAATAGATACAATCTCTTACTATTGATTAAAAGTAGCAGGAAGAACAGGAGAGTTTATGAAGTTTACAAAGATGGAAGGTTGCGGAAATGATTATGTTTACGTAAACGGATTTGAAGAAAAAATTGATAATCCCAATGAAGTTGCTATAGCAGTTAGTGACAGACATTTTGGAATAGGTTCAGACGGACTTATAATAATTAATCCATCAGAAGTAGCTGATTTTAAAATGTGTATGTACAATGCTGACGGTTCAGAAGGAAAGATGTGTGGAAATGGAATCCGTTGCGTTGCAAAATATGTTTATGATTTTAACCTGACAGATAAAGATGTAATAACAGTTGAAACTTTATCAGGAATTAAGACTTTAAAATTAAATGTTGAAAATGGAAAAGTTAAAACTGTCAGAGTAAATATGGGAGCACCAATTCTTGAGTGTGATAAAGTACCGGTTAAATATGACGATGAAAAGATGATTAATAAGCCTGTAAAGGTAGATGGAAAGACATTTAACATAACATGCGTTTCAATGGGTAATCCTCACGCAGTTACATTTATAAATGATACAGATAATCTTGAAATAGAAAAAATCGGACCTAAGTTTGAAAATAATGAAATTTTCCCGGATAAAGTAAATACGGAATTCATTCAGATTATTGATAAGAAGACAGTAAAAATGAGAGTGTGGGAAAGAGGCTCAGGTGAAACTTTTGCATGTGGAACAGGAGCTTGCGCATGCGTAGTTGCAAGTGTGTTAAACAGGCTTACAGAAAATAAGGTAACAGTAAAACTATTAGGTGGAGAATTAGAGATTGAATATAATCAGGATGAAAATACTGTATATATGACAGGACCTGCAAGAGTTGTTTTTACGGGAGAATATGATATATAAAATGAAAGGAACATTAGACTGTTAAGTCTATGCATGGGAAATAATATGAAATTATCAGATTTACTCACAGATATAGAATATGTGCTTGTACAGGGCAATTTAGATATTGATATAAATAATATAGTGTATGATTCAAGAAAGGCACAGAAAGATGATGTGTTTGTGTGCATAAAAGGAACAGGCGTAGATGGGCATAAATTTATACCACAGACAATTGAAAAAGGAGTTACGGCTTTAATAGTTACTGATGAAGTTAAGGTCCCTGAAAATATAACTGTTGTAAAAGTTAATGACGACAGAAAAGCGCTAGCTTATATGTCTGCTGCCTATTTTGGATATCCTGCTAATAAATTAAAAACAATTGGAATAACAGGAACTAAAGGAAAGACAACAACTACATATATGATACGTCAGGTATTAGAAAGTGTTGGAATAAAAACAGGCTTAATTGGAACAATAGAAACAATTATTGGAGATAAAAAAATACCTGCAAGCAACACAACGCCTGAATCATATGTTGTACAACAAAGTTTTGCAAAGATGGTTGAAGAGGGATGCGAATGTGTTGTTATGGAAGTATCATCTCAAGGATTAAAACAAAACAGAGTTGCAGGAATTCAATTTGATTATGGAGTTTTTACAAATATAGAACCAGATCACATCGGTCCTAATGAACATGCAGATTTTAACGAATATGCACATTGTAAGGGATTGCTTTTAAAACAATGCAAACATGGAATAATAAATGCAGATGCGGACTTCTTAGATAAGATATTAGATGGTCATACATGTGATATTGAAACATACGGCATTGATAATGAATGTGATCTTAAGGCTAATGATATTGAATTGTTTACAAAACCGGGATGCTTATGCGTATCTTATAATTTATCAGGAGAATTATCATTCCCTGTAGAAATTCATATACCCGGAAAATTTAGTGTATATAATTCATTATGTGCTATTGCTATATGCAAACATTTTACTAACAGCATTGAAGATATTAAGAAGGCTTTGATTGATGTAAAAGTTAAGGGAAGAGTTGAAATTATTCCGGTTTCAAAGAGATTTACATTAATGATTGATTATGCTCATAACGCTATGAGTTTAGAAAGTTTAATTACGAGTCTTAAAGAATATAATCCGAAAAGAATAGTTACATTATTTGGCTGTGGTGGAAATCGCTCAACTGAAAGAAGATTTGAAATGGGAGAAGTTTCATCTAAATTATCAGATTTAACAATTGTTACATCTGATAATCCTAGATTTGAAGAACCTATGGATATTATAAATGATATTATTACGGGAATTAAGAAAGCTGATGGAGAATATGTTGTAGTTCCGGATAGAAAAGAAGCAATAAAATACGCTATTGTTAATGCAAATGATGGAGATGTTATTGTTCTTGCTGGAAAAGGACATGAAGATTATCAGGAAATTAAAGGTGTAAAATATCCGATGGATGAGAGAGTTCTTATTGATGAAATTATCAATGAAGATGAAGTAAAGAAAATATTATAAATAAGACGAAAGAGAGATTGATATGTGTGGAATATGTGGATTTGCAGGAAAAGTAAATAACAGCAGAGATGTTCTTAAAACTATGATGGATAAGATAGCACACAGAGGACCGGATGATGAAGGTATGTATGTAGACAATGATGTGGCTATTGGGCATAGAAGACTTAGCATTATTGATTTAAGTCATGGCGCACAGCCTATGTATAATGAAACAGGCGATATTGCAATTGTATTTAACGGTGAAATATATAATCACTTAGAAATCAGAAAGGATTTGATTGCTAAAGGACATACATTTGCAAATGACTCTGATACAGAATGTCTTATACATGGATACGAAGAATATGGTACAGAATTACTTGGAAAATTAAGAGGAATGTTTTCTTTTGTTATCTGGGATACTAATAAAAAACTTATGTTTGGTGCAAGAGATCACTTTGGCATAAAGCCATTCTATTATTCATTGTTTAATGATAACTTTATATTTAGTTCTGAAACAAAAGCAATATTAGAATTTCCGGGATTTAAAAAAGAAGTTAATGAAGAAGCTCTTGAACAGTATTTAAGTTTTCAGTATTCTGTTCTTCCTGAAACATTCTTTAAAGGAATATATCGTCTGCCGGCAGGACATTACCTTATATTTAAAGATGGAAAACTTGAAGTCCAAAGATATTTTGATCCAATGATGGAACCGGCAGAAAGTGGAGATTTAGAAAAAACAGTAGGTGAAATTGAGAATGTTGTTAAAGATACAATTAACGCTCATATGATTGCTGATGTAGAGGTAGGTTCACTTTTGTCAAGTGGTGTTGATTCAAGTTATGTCGTTTCGGAATTTCCGGGTAAGAAGACATTTACAGTTGGATTTCTTGATAAAAACAGTAAATATAATGAAATCAGATATGCCGAAAGTCTTGTAAAAGAATTAGGCAAGGAAAATTATAATAAAACAATTGACAGTGATGAGTATTTTAATTCAATTCCTACAGTTATGTATTATATGGATGAGCCTTTAGCAGATCCCTCATGTATAGCACTTTATTTTGTTGATCAGGTCGCTGCAGAACAGATTAAAGTTGTTCTTTCAGGTGAGGGTGCTGATGAGTTCTTTGGTGGATATAATATTTATCATGAACCTTTGTCTCTTAAAGGATATCAGAAACTTCCAAAAGGACTTAGAAAAGGACTCGCAGCTATAGCTAAAAAGTTACCTGATATAAAGGGAAGAGATTTTATAATCAGAGGCAGTAAAGATGTTGAAGAAAGATTTATTGGAAATGCCAATATGTTCTCAGTTGAAGAAAGGGAAAAGTATTTGAAACATCCAATTACTCATATTCCACCTAAAGATATTGTGGCTTCAACATATAAAAAAGTAGAAGGCTTAAATGATATTGCTAAAATGCAGTATATTGATACAAATTTCTGGTTACAGGGCGACATTTTACTTAAAGCAGATAAAATGAGTATGGCTCATTGTCTTGAATCAAGAGTTCCGTTCCTTGATGTAAAAGTATTTGATTATGCAAAGAAACTTCCAATAGATTTTAGATGTAATGAAGAAGCTACAAAGAGAGCTTTTAGAATTGCAGCCAAAAGACATTTACCGGAAGCTACCGCCAATAAAAAGAAACTTGGATTCCCGGTTCCAATCAGAGTTTGGTTAAAAGAAGATAAATATTACAATAAAGTATATGAAATGTTTACAAGTGATGTTGCAAATAAATACTTCAATACAGAATTACTTGTAAAATTATTAGAAGACCACAAAGCAGACAAAGCAGATAACAGTAGAAAGATTTGGACAATTTACGTTTTCCTTGTTTGGTATAACGTATACTTTGTTGAAGAGGATTTTAAACCTATTAATGATGAATGGGTTAAAAATAGAATAAAAACTGCCTAGAAATATTTGGAAAAATAACTTGATATTTGACTGAAAACAGTATAATCTATATAAGGCAGAAATTTGGTTGTAACACACAGATTACTGTGTGTAAATTATAATAAAATGGAGGACTGATTATGAGTACAACAGCAAAAGTATCAGCAAGACAGAGAATTGAATCTATTCTTGATGATAACAGTTTTGTTGAAATTGGAGCTTTAGTTAAGGCTAGAAGTACAGATTTCAACATCAAAACCAACGATACTCCATCTGATGGTGTAATAACCGGATATGGTATTGTCAACGGTAAACTTGTGTACATTTATAGCCAGGATGCATCAGTTATTGGTGGATCAGTTGGAGAAATGCATGCAAAGAAAATAGTTAATCTTTATAATATGGCTATGAAGACAGGTGCGCCTGTAATTGGACTTGTGGACAGCACAGGTTTAAGACTTCAGGAAGCTGTTGATGGATTAAATGCATTTGGAGAAATTTACTTAAAGCAGGCAATGGCTTCAGGCGTTATTCCAATGATTACAGCAGTATTTGGTAGCTGTGGTGGTGGATTAAGCGTTGTTTCTTCAATGGGAGATTTCACATTTATGGAAGGTGAAAAGGCAGAATTATTTGTTAACTCACCTAACGCAATTAATGAAAACCGTAAAGAAGTATGTGATAGTGCTTCTGCTAAATTCCAGAGCGAAAGCGGTACAGTTGATTTTGTAGGTACAGAATCAGAAATATTTGAAGAAATCAGAGACTTAGTTTCTATACTTCCATCAAATAATGAAAAGGCTGATTATGAAGAAGAATGTGAAGACGATTTAAACAGAGCATGTGAAGGAATGGAAAATTGCGTTGAAGATACATTAATTGCAATTTCAAATATTTCTGATAATGGTTATGTATTCGAAGTTAAAAAAGCATATGCTCCTGAAATGCTTACAGCATTTATTAAAGTAAACGGAGCAACAGTAGGTGTAGTTGCAAACAGAACAAAAGTATATGATGATGATATGAATGTTGCTGCTGAATACGAAGCTAAATTAACAGTTGGTGGATGTAAGAAGGCTGCAGAATTTGTTGAATTTTGCGATGCATTCGGAATTGCAATTCTAACATTAACAAATGTTGATGGATTTAAGGCAACAATGTGTCAGGAAAAACATGGTGCTAAAGCAACTGCTAAACTTGTATACGCATTTGCTAATGCAACAGTTCCTAAAGTAAATATTTTAATTGGAAATGCAATGGGAAGCGCATATGTTGCAATGAACAGCAAGGCAATTGGAGCAGATGTTGTTTATGCATGGCCAACAGCTAAAGTTGGAATGATGGATGCTAAGAGTGCAGTACAGATTATGTATGCTGACGAAATTGAAAAGGCAGATGATGCATCTGTAATTATCAATGAAAAGACTAAAGAATATAACGAATTACAGTCTAATGTAATGTCAGCAGCTGCCAGAGGATATGTTGACAGCATAATCGAACCTGTTGATACAAGAAAATATGTTATTGGCGCATTTGAAATGCTCTATACAAAATATGAGAATCGTCCAGGTAAAAAACACGGCACAGTATAATATAAGGAGAGAAACATGAAAAAAATAATAAAATTGTTTTGTATCGTTTCTTGTCTGATGGTATGTTTTGCAGGTTGTGGAAAAGGTGATGATAAGGCTTCTTACAATGCACAGGATGTACGTGCTTATTTAGAAACTCAGGTTGCCGATATCTCTAAGGGAGAGGAAGAACCTGTTGATGACGAAACTGCTACATTCAAAAAAGAAGAAGGAATGTATAAGTCAGCTGTAGAATCTTGGAATAAATTAGCAGACGAATGTGGTAAGGCTACAGATTCAGTTTCTGATTTTGCTATAAATGAACAGAATGGCGAATTAGCCGTAACTGAAGTGATACAGTTTGAAGATAGAAAAGTGAATATTACTTCTACATTTGAAGAAAGCGATAATGGATATATTATGACAAGCTTGTCTTTTGACCCTATTTATTCAATGGGTGAAAAAATGGAACAGGCAGCTTTAAATACAGTAATGGGAATGGGAACAGTATTTGCTGTTTTAATTTTCATTTCAGCAATTATTTCATTATTTAAATTTATTCCGTCAATCATTGATTCTTTTGGTAAAAATAAGAAATCAGAAGAAAATAAAGAAACAGCAACAGAGTCAAAGGCTTCAGTTCCTGTTGTAGAACAACCGGTATCTGATGATGCGGAACTTATTGCAGTAATTGCAGCGGCAATTGCAGCGAGCGAAAACACAACAACAGACGGATTTGTAGTTCGTTCTATAAGAAAACGCTAGATACTTATGAATTATTTAGGAGGAAATAAAATGAAGAATTATACAATTACAGTTAATGGAAATGTATATGATGTAACAGTTGAAGAAACTGGAAGCACACCAAGTGCAGCTCCAGTTAGAAAAGCAGCACCTGCAGCTAAGGCAGCTCCTGCACCTGCAGCAGCACCAGCAGCAAGCGGAGCAGAAGGTTCAGTTAAGATTACAGCACCTATGCCTGGTAAAGTTTTATCTATCAGTGCAAATGTAGGTCAGGCTGTTAAAAGAGGCGATACAGTTTTAGTATTCGAAGCAATGAAAATGGAAAACACAGTTGTAGCTCCGGAAGATGGTACAGTTGCAAGCATTAGCGTTGCAGTTGGAGACAGCTTTGAAGCAGGTGCAGTTATCGCATCATTAAACTAATGGCCTTTTAGTCAGACTTGGAGGTAACATATGAATGTTTTAGATACATTGGAAAATTTGCTTAACCAGACAGCATTTATGAGTTTGACACCAGGAAACTACATAATGATTTTGGTAGCTTGTGTTTTCCTTTATTTAGCAATTAAAAAAGGATATGAACCATTATTATTGGTTCCTATTGCTTTTGGTATGCTTTTAGTAAATATGTACCCTGATATCATGCTTCATCCTGAGGATTCAGCAAACGGAACCGGTGGATTACTTTATTACTTCTATATTTTGGATGAATGGAGTATTTTGCCATCGCTTATTTTCCTTGGAGTAGGTGCGATGACAGACTTTGGTCCGTTAATTGCAAATCCAAAGAGTTTCCTTTTAGGAGCGGCAGCACAGTTTGGTATTTATTCAGCATATTTCTTAGCAATATTTATGGGATTTGGTGGAAAGGCAGCCGCAGCTATTTCTATTATCGGTGGAGCTGACGGACCTACATCAATTTTCCTAGCAGGTAAACTTGGGCAGACAGCACTTATGGGACCAATCGCTGTAGCGGCTTATTCCTATATGGCGTTAGTTCCAATTATTCAGCCACCTATTATGAAGGCTTTAACAACTGAAAAGGAACGTAAAGTCAAAATGGAACAGTTACGTCCTGTTTCTAAACTTGAAAAAATATTATTCCCAATCGTTGTTACTATAGTAGTAGTAATGATTTTACCAACAACAGCACCTTTAGTAGGTATGTTAATGTTAGGAAACTTATTTAGAGAATCAGGTGTAGTAAAACAGTTACAGGAAACAGCATCAAATGCGTTAATGTATATTGTAGTTATTTTACTTGGTACTAGTGTTGGTGCCACAACAAGTGCAGAAGCATTCTTAAATATGAGTACAATTAAGATTGTAATATTAGGATTAGTTGCGTTTGCTGTTGGTACAGCTGCAGGTGTATTATTTGGTAAATTAATGTGCGTTGCAACACATGGAAAAGTTAATCCGTTAATTGGTTCAGCCGGAGTTTCAGCCGTTCCTATGGCAGCCAGAGTTTCTCAGAAAGTCGGCGCTGATGCGGATCCTACAAACTTCCTGTTAATGCATGCTATGGGACCTAATGTTGCAGGCGTTATTGGTACTGCAGTAGCTGCAGGTACATTTATGGCAATATTTGGTATTTAATATTTATGGAGGATAAAATAATGGCAGAAAAAAGACCGGTAAAAATTACGGAAACAATATTACGTGATGCTCATCAGTCATTAATCGCAACAAGAATGCCAACAGAAGAGATGCTTCCTATCATTGATACAATGGATAAGGTTGGATATTATTCAGTTGAGTGTTGGGGCGGTGCTACATTTGACGCATCACTTAGATTCTTAAAAGAAGATCCATGGGAAAGACTTAGAAAGTTAAGAGATGGATTTAAAAACACTAAATTACAGATGTTATTCAGAGGACAGAATATTTTAGGATACAGTCATTACTCAGATGATGTAGTTGAATATTTTGTTCAGAAATCTATTGCAAACGGTATTGATATAATTAGAATATTCGATTGCTTAAATGATCTTAGAAACCTTGAAACTGCAGTTAAAGCTGCAAATAAAGAAAAAGGTCATGCACAGATAGCTCTTTCTTATACATTAGGAGATGCGTATACTCTTGACTACTGGAAAGAAACAGCTAAAAGAATTGAAGATATGGGTGCAAACTCATTATGTATTAAGGATATGGCCGGACTTCTTACACCTTATAAGGCAACAGAATTAGTTCAGGCATTAAGAGAAGGAACAGATATTCCTATCGACCTTCATACACATTACACATCAGGTGTAGCTTCAATGACATACTTAAAGGCTGTAGAAGCAGGATGTGATATCATCGATACAGCTATTTCACCATTCTCAATGGGAACAGCTCAGCCTGCTACAGAAGTTATGGTTGAAACATTTAAGGGTACAGAATATGACACAGGATTAGATCAGAAATTATTAAAAGAAGTTGCTGATTACTTTAAGCCATATAGAGAAGAGTGCCTTGCAAACGGATTATTAAATCCAAAGGTAATGGGTGTTAATATTAACACATTAATTTATCAGGTACCTGGTGGTATGTTATCTAACTTAGTTTCACAGTTGGATGAAATGGGTGCTTCAGATAAATTTGATCAGGTGCTTGAAGAAGTTCCTAGAGTACGTAAAGACTTTGGTGAACCACCTCTTGTTACACCATCTAGCCAGATTGTAGGTACACAGGCTGTTCTTAATGTCGTTATGGGAGAAAGATACAAGATGATTAACCAGCAGGCAAAAGATCTTCTTGCAGGTAAATATGGTCAGACTGTAAAACCATTTGATAAAGAAGTACAGAAAAAGGCAATTGGTGATGAAGAACCAATTACATGCAGACCGGCTGATTTACTTGAGCCTTCACTTGATAAGTTCGAAAAAGAATGTGCTCAGTGGAAACAGCAGGATGAAGACGTATTAACATACGCTTTATTCCCACAGGTTGCAAAAGAATTCTTTGAATACAGAGAAGCTCAGCAGACAAAGGTTGATCTATCTGTAGCAGACAAAGAAAACGGAGCATATCCGGTATAAATATAATTTGTGCAGAAGAGAGGCAGTTATTCTGCCTCTCTTTATAAGTTAAGGAGACTTATGAGTAAAGTAATGATAATTGGTGGTGGCGCTGCCGGAATGATGGCTGCTATTGCTGCTGCATATAACGGAAATGATGTAACGTTATTTGAAAAAAATGAAAAATTAGGCAAAAAAATCTTTATAACCGGAAAAGGAAGATGTAATGTAACAAATGCATCAGACATAGAGAATCATTTTAAAAATATTATAAATAATTCGAAATTTTTATATAGTGCATACAGTACTTTTGATAGTGAAGCAGTAATGAATTTGATTGAAAGTGCCGGAATAAAACTTAAAATAGAAAGAGGAAACAGGGTTTTTCCTGAAAGCGATAAATCGTCAGATATTATATACGCATTGAACAAGTTAATGAAAGATGCAGGTGTAAAGATAAGATTAAACACTGAAGTTAAATCTGTCGAAAAAAATGACAATAAAATTAAAATTGAATTAAATAATAAAAAATATGAAATTGCAGACAAATGTATAATTGCTACCGGAGGCTTATCATATAAGACAACAGGAAGTACCGGAGATGGATATAAATTTGCAAAAAAATTTGGACATACTATTATAGAAACGCATCCGTCATTAGTTCCGTTTAATATAACTGAGGGTTATTGTAGGGAATTGCAGGGATTAGCTTTGAAAAATGTTAAAGTTTCAGTATATAATAATGATAAAATGTATTTCTCGGATCAGGGAGAAATGTTATTTACTCATTTTGGAGTAAGTGGACCACTTATTTTAAGTGCGAGTTGCTACATAGCAGATAAAATAAATCCTCAAAATTGTGAAATCGTAATTGATTTGAAACCGGCGCTAGATAACGACACATTAGACAAAAGAATATTAAAAGATTTTAAAGAGAACATTAATAGAAATTTGAATAATTCATTAGATAAACTGTTGCCTAAAAAATTGATTCCGATTATTATTGATAATGCAAATATCGATCCGTACAAAAAAGTACATGAAATTACAAAGGAAGAAAGAGAAAGACTGGTTAATGCAATAAAAGAGATGACTCTTCATGTAAATGGTCTTAGAGATTATAATGAGGCTATAATTACAAAAGGCGGTATATCCGTTAATGAAATTAATCCAAAAACAATGGAGTCAAAAAAAGAACCGGGAATATATTTTGTTGGTGAAGTTTTAGACTTAGATGCAATGACAGGCGGATACAATTTGCAAATTGCGTGGTCTACAGGATATTTAGCCGGAAATAGCATATGTGATTGGTAACGTGAATATAATATGGTATTTGCCATTTGAAATAAAGAAAAGAAAGGCGGCTTAAAGCCGGGTGAAGAAAGATGTACAATATAGCAATTGATGGACCAGCAGGAGCTGGAAAAAGCACAATAGCAAAAATAGTTGCTAAGGAATTAGGTTTTATTTATGTTGATACAGGGGCAATGTATAGAACAATAGCTTTGGCATGTTTTAGAGCAGGAATTAAAGCAGATGAATCTGAAAAAGTAATTGCAAAACTTGATGATATTGAAGTTACATTAGGATATGATAACGGAACACAGAAAGTATATTTGAATGGAGAAGATGTTAGTTTAGAAATAAGACGCGAAGAGATTGGCAATATGACATCTGCTATAGCAGTATATGAAAAAGTAAGAGAAAACATGGTTGAAATGCAGAGAGAGCTTGCTGCAAAAAATGATGTTGTTATGGATGGAAGAGATATTGGAACGGCAGTTTTACCGAATGCAGATTTAAAAATTTATCTTACTGCAAGTTCAAGAACAAGAGCAGAAAGACGATGCAAAGAACTTGTTGAAAAAGGTGTAAATTGTGATATTGATACAGTAGAAAAAGATATAATTGATAGAGACTATAGAGATATGCATAGAGAAATTTCCCCACTTACTCAGGCTGAGGATGCTGTTTTGGTAGACTCTTCAAACATGTCAATTGATGAAGTAGTGAAAGAAATTATTAAATTAAAAAATGAGAGGTAGCAATGAAAGTAACTGTTGCTAAAAATGCAGGATTTTGCTTTGGAGTAGAAAGAGCTGTAAACAGAGCATATGAAGAAGCAAGTAAGAGTGATAAACCTATATATACTTATGGCCCGATTATCCATAATGAACAGGTTGTTGAGGACTTGGAACAAAAAGGTATAAAAGTTGTGAATTCATTAGAAGAACTGTCAAAAAAAGAAATTGGGACAGTAATTATACGTTCACATGGAGTATCTAAAAATGTATATACGAAAATAGAAGAAATGGGAATGAATATTGTAGATGTTACATGTCCATTTGTTAAAAAAATTCATAAAATTGTTGAGGAAGAAAGCTCAAACGGCAAAATTATAGTTATTGTTGGAAATGATATACATCCTGAGGTAGAAGGCATAAAAGGATGGGTTAATGGAAAAAGTTATGTAGTTAATTCTGAAGAAGACATAAATAAATTAAATATTCCACTAGATAAAGAAATATGTATAGTTAGTCAGACGACATTTAATTACAATAAATTTCAATATTTAGTTGAAATTATAGAAAAAAAAGGTTATTATATAAATGTTGTGAATACAATATGTAATGCGACTCACTTAAGACAAGTTGAGGCCAGAAAGGTCTCTTCAAGTGTTGATGCCATGATTGTTATTGGCGGAAAGCACAGCTCGAACACACAGAAACTATATGAAATATGCAAAAATGAGTGCAAAAACACTTATTATATACAGACTGTAGAAGATCTGGACTTGTGTGAATTAAAAACAATAGAGTCTATAGGTATTACAGCGGGGGCTTCCACCCCAAACAATATAATAGAGGAGGTTCATACTATATGTCAGAAATGAGTTTTGAACAAATGTTGGAAGAATCATTAAAAACAATTCATACAGGAGAGATCGTTGAAGGTACTGTTATCAGCGTTAAAGAGGACGAAGCAGTTCTCAATATCGGATACAAGTCAGATGGAATTCTTACACGTAACGAGTATTCAAATAACCCAACAGACTTAACAACTGTAATTTCTGTAGGTGATGTAATGACAGTTAAAGTACTTAAGGTTAATGATGGTGAAGGTCAGGTTGCAGTTACTTATAAGAGACTTGCAGCTGAAAAAGTAAACAAGAAATTAGAAGAAGCTTTTGAAAATAAGGAAGTTCTTAAGGCTCCTGTAGTTCAGGTTTTAAGCGGTGGTTTAAATGTTGCTGTTGAAGAATCAAGAGTATTCATTCCTGCAAGCTTAGTATCTGATACTTTTGAAAGAGATTTAACAAAATATGAAGGACAGGAAATTGAATTTGTTATTATCGAGTTCAATCCTAAGAAGAGAAGAATTATTGGTGACAGAAAACAGCTTATCGTAGCTGAAAAGAAAGCAGCTAAAGATGCTTTATTCGCTAAGATTGAAGTTGGAATGACTGTTGAAGGTGTTGTAAAGAATGTAACTGATTTTGGTGCATTTGTTGATATAGGTGGAGCTGACGGCTTATTACATATCTCTGAAATGTCATGGGGACGTGTTGGTAATCCAAGAAAGCTTTTCAAAGTAGGCGATAAGGTTACAACATTCATTAAAGAAATTAATGGCGATAAGATTGCATTAAGTCTTAAATTTGAAAACACAAATCCATGGGCTAATGCTGAAGAAAAATATGCAGTAGGAGCAATTGTTACAGGTAAAGTTGCAAGAATGACAGACTTTGGTGCATTCGTTGAACTTGAACCAGGTGTAGATGCACTTCTTCATGTATCTCAGATTGCTAAGCAGCATGTTGAAAAACCATCTGATGTTTTAAAGATTGGTGAAGAAATCGAAGCTAAGATTGTTGACTTTGATGAAGAAAACAAGAAAATCAGCTTAAGCATTAAGGCTTTACTTCCAGATGATGATGAAGTTGTAGCTGATGAAGCAGAAGATACAGTTGAAGAATAATTTATAAATAATATATAAGAAAAAAGGGTAGGTTTTCCTACTCTTTTTTCTTTCTTACTCAGTTGTAGTAAATATGTAACAAATGCTTAACAAAATAAAAAGAAAAAATTATTTGCAAAAAGCTATGAACGGTATTATTATAATAGAGGTTTAAGAAAGATATAAGATTTTGGCTTTGGAGATGATATGAGAGTAATTGCGGGAAAAGCAAGAAGATTGCAATTGAAAACAATTGAAGGAATGAATACAAGACCAACACAGGATAGAACAAAAGAAACGATGTTTAATGTAATAAATAATTGCGTTCCGGGATGTTATTTCTTAGACTTGTTTAGTGGAAGTGGTGGAATTGGAATTGAAGCTGCAAGCAGAGGAGCGAAAAAATGTGTTTTGGTAGAAAATAACAGGCGGGCATACGATTGTATAATGTATAATTTAAAATATACAAAACTTGAAGATGTTTCGAAGGTTATGTTTACAACAGTAGAAAGTGCTATAAAACAATTAGATAATGTCGGTGAACATTTTGATATTGTATTTATGGATCCACCATATAATCATTTGTTTGAAAAAGATGTATTGAATTATCTTAAAGAGTCCAACTTAATTTCGAATGAAAGCATTATTATTGTAGAAGCTTCTAATGAAACAGAGTTTGATTATTTAGAAGACATGGGTTATAAAATAATTAAAGAAAAGGTGTATAAAACAAATAAACATGTTTTTATACAATTGTGTGGTGAATAGTATGGTAAGAGCAATTTATCCGGGAAGTTTTGATCCTGTTACATATGGACATTTAGACGTAATTAAAAGAGCATCTAAAATAGTAGACGAGTTAATTGTCGGAGTATTGAATAATAAATCAAAAACGCCGTTGTTTTCTGTAGAAAATCGTGTTAAAATGTTAAATGATGCTGTATCGGACTTGCCAAATGTTAAGGTTATGTCATTTGAGGGTCTGTTGGTTGACTTCGCAAAAAAAGTTGATGCACAACTAATCGTAAGAGGCTTACGTGCGGTTACAGATTTTGAATATGAACTTCAGATGTCGCAGACGAACAGTGTTTTAAATAATGAAGTAGATACAATATTTTTTACAACAAGTTTGGAGTATGCGTATCTTAGCTCGAGTACAGTTAAGGAAGCTGCATATTTCGGAGCAGATATTAGTAAATTTGTTCCACCAAATGTCGTAATAGAAGTAAAGAATAAATTAATGAAAAATAAAGGAGATAGATAAGATGAGCAAGATTGAACAAATCATTACAGAAATTGAAGAATATATTGATGGATGTAAATTTAAGCCATTGTCTTCATCAGTAATTATGGTTAACAAAGATGAAATAGATGAAATGTTAGCTGAATTAAGACTTAGAACACCTGATGAAATTAAAAAATATCAGAAGATAATTGCAAATAAAGATGCTATTTTAAATGACGCTAAAGAAAGAGCTGAAAATATGGTTGCTGAAGCAACAGCACATATTAATCAGTTAGTTAGCGAGCATGAAATTATGCAACAGGCATATAAAGAAGCTAATTCAATAATTGAAAGTGCTCAGAAACAGGCACAGGAAATGTTGGATTCTGCTACAAATGAAGCTAATTCTGTAAGAATGAATGCAATGCAGTACACAGATGATATCTTAAATAATGTTCAGGGAATTCTTACAACAGGCATGAATAATTTCCAGAATATTCAGGATACAATGATGAATGCATTAAATGGTTCATTAGATGTTGTTGTTGAAAGCAGAAGAGAATTAAGTGGTGAAGAACCTGAACCACAGGCTCCTGAAGTTGCAGATGACGTTGATGATTATACAGTTGATTTAGATAAATAATATAATAAAAATGTAAAAAAACAGGCAATGTTTTCGCTATCAAAGCGATAATTTGCCTGCTTTTTAATAAGTAAAAATTCTTTAAGACAAGGAAGAGAGAAAACTAAGATTTTTATGATTAATATAAAAATTTATTTGAATCTATAAATTACATTGTTAAATAAATACTATCTGTTAAAAATAAAGTGCTTAAATTGATTTATAGTAAACTTATTATGAAATTAAAAATGGTTTTGTAATTGAAATATATATAAAACAATATGCAAAATATTAAAAGTGATTCAATTTTTCCGATAATATAATATTTTATGTATGATTTACTAGGAAGAAAAGATATGGATTGAATAAAAATGCATATTCCACCTGTAATAGAAAAAATACATAAGGTAAATAATTTGTGTATAGTTGAAAGCGATAATTGACTTACATATTTTGAACCGGATATTATTTCCATAAACGAAGTAATAATATTTAATGGTATATTATCGTTGCTTATAAAAATAGAAAGCCATGCATTTATAGTTGTGAATATGATTATGTACATTCCAATTTTAATTAAAGATGAAACCGTGTTGTTTAGCACTGAAATGGATGAATTATTGTCAGTATTACATATGTTGACTTGTTGTTTGCTAAAAAATAAATGAGAATTAATTATACCTGTAATTATAGGCGGCAAAAAAATAAACATTATAACTATTGAATTTTTAAAATAAGAATCGAGGCAAAGATATGATACGTAGTTAATTACATAAGAAATGCTTGGGTTATTACAGAATGTTAATAGTTTTTTTGCCTCGTCTTCGGAAATTAGATTGTTTTTTAATCCTTCGAATATTGTTTTACACCCTAAAGGATATCCACTTAAAAATCCACATATTATAATAAATGAACTAAATTGGCTTGCCTTAAAAATGTGTTTTAATATTGGATAAAAGAATTTGGAAATAATATTACATAGTTTTTTTTTTATAAGAATGTTGATGATTAAAATAAACGGCAGCAACGAAGGAATCATTGAGTATAATACAAGATTGATGCCTGTTTTCACGCCTAAGATAGTTTCTTTTGGAAGTAGAATGATAAATAAGATACAAAGCAGACAACAAATTAATTCAAAATATTTTACAAAGCTTTTTTTCATTTTTTTATTTATTATATAGCTTAATGGAATGAAATAGAACTTGAAATATATATAAAAATACAATAGAATGTACAAAGAAGATTTCAAAAGAAGAGGATTGCTATGAAATTTAGTTCTATAGCCAGTGGCAGCAAGGGAAATTGTCTTTTGTATGAAAATAACGATGTAAAGTTACTTGTAGATGCTGGGATAAGTAAAAAAAGAATTGAAGAAGGTATGAGTGAATACGGAAGCAGTTTAGAAGAAGTGAATGGTATACTTATAACACATGAACATTCTGACCATATTTCCGGATTAGGCGTTGTATCGAGAAAATATCATATTCCAATATATGCTACAAAAGGAACCATATCAAAGATACTTGAAGACAGTAAGGTTGGAACGATTGATAGGAATTTGTTTAATGAAATTGAAGAAAATAAAGATTTTTATATGGGAAGTACATTAGTTACTCCATTTTCGATATCGCATGATGCGGCACAACCGGTTGCATACAGATTTGATTCTGATGGGAAATCAATGGCTGTGGCGACAGATATGGGGATGTATGATGATTACATAATTGGTAATTTAAAAGGACTTGATGCAGTATTAATTGAATCAAATCATGATATTAATATGTTACAGATAGGTCCTTATCCATATGCACTTAAAAGACGTATATGGGGAAATAAAGGTCATTTATCAAATGAGACATGCGGCAATTTGTTAAATGAAATTATATCTGACAGACTTAAGAAAGTAATTCTTGGTCATTTAAGTAAAGAAAATAATTTGCCTGAATTGGCATATGAAACAATCAGAAATGAAATAAATATGGCTGATGGTAATTATTGTGCTGATGATATCAGTATACAGGTGGCAAGTAGAACTGAACCTTCTTGCCATATTGAATTTTAATTTAGGAGGCATAAAATGAAAAAAACTATTATTACTGTTGTGGGAAAAGATACAGTAGGTATTATTGCAAAGGTATGTACATATTTAGCAGATAATTCTGTAAATATTCTTGACATTTCACAGACAATTGTACAGGATTATTTTAATATGATGATGATTGTAGATTGTAATAATGCCAGCCAGCCTGCAGATAAACTTGCAGATGATCTTGAAAAAATAGGTGATGATATTGGCGTTTCAATAAAGATGCAGCACGAAGACATTTTTAATAGTATGCATAGAATTTAATGGAGGAATCATGATTAATTTATTTGAAGTAAAAGAAACTAACAAAATGATTGAAAATTACAATCTTGATGTAAGAACAATCACTATGGGAATCAGTTTGTTAGATTGTATTAGTGATGATTTAGAGACATTAAATAATAATATATATAACAAAATTAAAAAATATACATCAGATTTAGTAAAAACAGGTGATGACATTGCAAAGGAATTTGGAATTCCTATTGTAAATAAAAGAATTTCAGTTACTCCTATTTCATTGATTGGTGGTAGCGCATGTAAAACTCCTGATGATTTTGTTACAATTGCAAAAACACTTGATAAAGTAGCAAAGGAAGTTGGAGTTAACTTTTTAGGTGGATATTCAGCTTTGGTATCTAAAGGTATGACACCGGCAGAAGAAAATTTGATTCGTTCAATTCCTAAAGCACTAGCAGAGACAGAAAGGGTATGCAGTTCAGTTAATGTTGGCTCTACAAAAACAGGAATTAATATGGATGCTGTCAGACTTATGGGTGAAATTGTTCTTGAAACTGCAGAATATACAAAAGAACAGGATTCTCTTGGTTGTGCAAAATTAGTTGTATTTTGTAATGCACCGGATGATAATCCATTTATGGCTGGAGCATTTCATGGTGTTACAGAAGCTGATGCCATTATTAATGTCGGTGTAAGTGGACCTGGTGTAGTAAGACATGCATTAAAGAAAGTTCGTGGAGCAGACTTTGAAGTATTATGCGATACAATTAAAAAGACTGCTTTTAAAGTAACAAGAGTGGGTCAGTTAGTTGCAGAAGAAGCTTCTAAGAGACTCAATGTACCATTTGGTATTGTTGATTTGTCTTTAGCCCCTACACCTGCGATTGGTGATAGTGTAGCTGATATATTAGAAGAAATTGGATTGCAAAGAGCCGGAGCTCCGGGAACAACTGCAGCATTAGCATTATTAAATGATCAGGTTAAAAAAGGTGGCGTTATGGCATCTTCATATGTCGGTGGTTTAAGTGGTGCGTTTATCCCTGTAAGTGAAGACCAGGGAATGATTGACGCAGTAAAAGAAGGAGCACTTTCAATAGAAAAATTAGAGGCTATGACATGCGTATGTTCAGTTGGTTTAGATATGATTGCAATACCCGGGGATACAAAGTCAACTACAATTGCCGGAATTATCGCTGATGAATCAGCAATCGGAATGATTAATCAGAAAACGACAGCTGTAAGAGTTATTCCTGTAATTGGAAAGGGTGTTGGTGAAATGGTAGAATTTGGTGGATTATTAGGATATGCACCTATTATGCCGGTTAGCCAGTTCTCTTGTGATGCTTTTGTAAACAGAACAGGAAGAATTCCAGCACCAATTCATAGTTTTAAAAACTAAATTAATTCTAATATATTGCGTTAGCGTTATTATATTATAAAAAAACTTCCCTAAATATCGTTATTTGATGTTTAGGGAAGTTTTTTATACCGTTTCATAAAAATATAAAGGTTCTAAACTTTGCTCTAATTAAAGCCTAGAACTATGTTTTTTAGAAACTAAATAATTATAATTTTATAATTAAATTCTGTTGGCATATATTTTCCGGATTTATTCATATAAACTAATCTGTAAATTGAATCACAATAAAGCCAATTATCTAAAAGCTTTTTTATATCTCCTGTTGATGTTTTGTAATAGATTGATAATTTTGAAATTATATCGACATTACTGTTTTCTTTGATATGTTTAAGTATATCTGAAGAGGATTTCTTAAATCCTAATAATCGACCAACCGGTAAATAGCCAATTTTTTTATAAAAATCTATATCTTCTGAATGAATATTAAGCATAATATGCATTAATGTCCTTGATATTCTTGAGTAAGTATAGTTCTTACTTTGTAATTTTTCTATAAATGATTCAAAACTGTAAAAGTTTGCTCTTTCATTTAGTATTCTGTTTGATAAATCTGTATTTATATCGTTGAATTTATCAAATGAATCATTATTTAAGAGTGTAAGTCCTAACATACTCGAAAAATCATTTAATTTAATCAAAGAGTTTTGCTCTTTTTCATTTAGTAAAGATGAAAATGCAGCCTTTGAAAGGTGATTTGCAATAGAGTCTAAAGCTACATCATTTGTAAAAGCTTCTCTGATTCCACTCGCTGAAGCAAATGAGCTGTTAAGTGATGTTGAATTGTAACCTGAGCCTTCTCTGTTAATTCCAACAGGCACTATTGGAGAATTTAACTCGATTAAAGCCTTTATATATTCAATTGCTAATATATTGTTAGGTTTTGATAAAACGTCTGCTATGTTCGAATTGACATCGATTGACATTAGATAATCAGTTAATGCTTTTTGTCTTGCAACAGGGTAATTATTTCCACTTTTTAAATGCAAAGCTAAAGATGCTTTGTATTCATCCGGTTCATCATGTAATATTGATGCAATCGACTTTAGTAAGTCAAGATTGTTGTCTTCACATCCAAAGCATAAATAATTGATACAATTTAAATTATGGAGAAAATATACACTCGCTTTAGCGAAAGTTTCAGCACTAGCAGTAGAAAATACAGGGGGTAATTCAAAAACACAGTCACAACCATTTTCTAATGCATGTAAAGTGCGGTCGTATTTGTTTATTATTGCAGGACAGCCACGTTGAACGAAATTTCCGCTCATTATTACAATTACACGATCAGCTTCGGTAAATTCTTTTGCTTTTTTTATTAAATATGCGTGCCCATTGTGAAATGGATTAAATTCAGCAATTATGCCTATAGTTTTCATATAATTTATTCCTTCTAACTTAATTTATTAAATATTTTATCACTGTTTTATTTAATATGTAAACTGTTAAATAAATTATACTAAAAATTGAATGTTCTGTTGTGAAAATTAGCCATATACGTTATAATGTTAGAAGTTTACAAAAAGGAGAAAATAGATGGATTTTATTGAGTCAGTGAAAGAAAAAGCAAAAAATAATAAAAAGACAATTATTTTGCCAGAAGGTATGGACAAAAGAACGTATAAGGCTGCAGAGCAGATATTAAAAGAGGGGTTTGCAGATTTAATTATTTTAGCAACACCGGAAGAAGTTGAAGAAAACAGTGACGGTGCTGACGTATCAAAAGCAACTATTATTAATCCGAGAACTTGCGAAAAAACACCCGAATATGTAGAAGGGTTTTTTCAGTTGAGAAAAGCAAAAGGAATGACAAGAGAACAGGCATTGGGTATTTTGACATCTGATTATATGTTCTTTGCGTGTATGATGTTAAAATGCGGAGATGGAGATGGCGTTGTTTCAGGAGCATGCCATTCCTCAGCTAATACATTAAGACCTGCTTTACAGATTATAAAAAGTAAACCTGGCACAAAATTAGTGTCAGCTTTCTTTGTTATGTGCGTGCCTAATAAAGAATTAGGAGCAAATGGTGTATTTGTAATGGGTGATTGTGGTTTGAATCAGAATCCAACATCAGCAGAATTAGCAGATATAGCAGCAAGCAGTGCTGAGTCATTTGAATATTTAGTAGGTGAAAAGGCAAGAGTTGCAATGCTTTCTCATTCAACATATGGAAGTGCAGCTCACCCTGATGTTGATAAGGTTGTAGAAGCTACAAAGATTGCAAAGAAAGAATATCCTCAATTTTTAATAGATGGAGAATTGCAGACTGATGCAGCTGTAGTACCTGAAGTAGCAGCGTTGAAAGCACCGGATAGTGAAGTCGCCGGAAGAGCAAATGTTTTAGTATTCCCTGATTTAGATGCAGGAAATATTGGATATAAATTAGTTCAGAGATTAGGACAGGCAGAAGCTTATGGACCATTGTGCCAGGGTATAGCAAAACCTATAAATGACCTTTCAAGAGGCTGTAGTGCAAAAGATATTGTAGGTGTTGTTGCAATCACGGCGGTTCAGGCAGGACAGGAATAGGAGGAATAATGAACGTTTTAGTAATTAATTGTGGCAGTTCATCATTAAAGTTTCAATTAATTGATTCTGTAAGTGAGAAAGTGTTAGCAAAAGGATTGTGTGAAAGAATTGGTATTGATGGAAGTAAGATTGAATATGAACCATACAATGGTGAAGAACAGGAAAAAGAAGTTTCAATGCCAACACATAATGAAGCTATTAAAATTGTTATAGATTCATTACTTAATAAAGAAACAGGAGTTATTAAAGATTTAAGTGAAGTTGGAGCAGTTGGTCATAGAGTTGTACATGGTGGAGAATATTTTTCAAAATCAACTATTGTCACGGATGAAGTTATTAAGAAGATTGAAGAATGTAATGATTTGGCACCTCTTCATAACCCGGCTAATATAATAGGAATCAAAGCTTGTATTAATGCAATGCCTGATACACCTAATGTTGTCGTGTTTGATACAGCATTTCATCAGACAATGCCTCCTAAAGCTTATTTGTATCCTATTCCATATGAATATTATAAAAAATATAAGATAAGAAGATATGGATTCCATGGAACATCTCATAGTTATGTTTCAAAGAAAGTCGCTCAGATTATGGATACGCCATATGATAAATTAAAGACTATTGTCTGTCATTTAGGAAATGGTGCAAGTATATGCGCAGTTGAAAATGGTAAATCTATAGATACAAGTATGGGTCTTACTCCGTTAGCAGGAGTTGCTATGGGAACACGTTCAGGAGATATTGACCCAAGCATCGTTGAAGTTATTTCAGAAAAAGAAAACATGAATGTTAAAGAAGTACTTAATGTTTTAAATAAAAAATCAGGTGTTTTAGGTTTATCAGAAGTATCAAGTGATTTTAGAGATATAACAAAGGCTATTGAAGAAGGAAATGAAGTAGCAAAGAATGCATTAGAAGTATTTGCAAATACAGTAGTTAGATTTGTTGGCGCTTATGTAGCTGAAATGAATGGTGTTGATGCTATTGCATTTACGGCAGGCGTAGGTGAAAATAATCAGGCTGTAAGAAAGATGGTTTGCGAACAATTAGGATATTTAGGTGTGTCTCTTGACGAAAAGGCTAATGAAAAGAGAAGAGAAGAAATTATGATTTCAACTCCTGATTCAAAAGTAAAAGTATTTGTAATTCCAACAAATGAAGAATTAGCAATAGCAAGAGAAACTCTAGAACTTTTATCATAAGACAGATAATAGCTGATTGTTTTTGAGTGAAAATTTTTGTGAAACTATGATAAACATATTTGGTAAACAAATCACAAAATAATTAAATAAAAAAAGTGTTTGACAAAAATATACCATATATGTATAATTGTAAAGGTGTCTTTAGGGAGAAACAAGTTATGTTAATTGATTTGATAGAGATATTACAGAAAGAAGAAGGAACTAAAAAAGTTCAGACTAAAGTTGAAAGGGAGAAATTTCTAGCTGCTAAGTTTGAATATAAGATAACTGACAGTGATGTAAAGTTTGTATTTACAAACGCCGGAAAGAAACATATCAATGTTAAATGCACTGGGAATGTTATTATAGAAGCACCTTGTTTCAGATGTCTTGAACCGGTCACATTTACAATAAATATTGATTCAACCAAAGATATGGATATGAATAAAACAGCAGAAGAGAAGATTGCCGATTTAGATGAGGAAAATTATCTTGAAGGAACAGTCTTTGATACTGAGGTTTTTGTATTCAATGAGATTCTGGTTAACTTACCGATGAAGGTTCTCTGCAAAGAAGATTGTAAGGGAATTTGCAATAGATGCGGCGCTAATCTCAATAAAGGATTCTGCGACTGCGATACTGCGGTACCAGATCCGAGAATGTCGAAAATATTAGATGTATTTAATCAGTTTAAGGAGGTGTAAACCATGTCTATCTGTCCAAAGAATAAATCTTCTAAAGGAAGAAGAGATAAGAGAAGAGCTAACTGGAAAATGTCAGTTCCTGGTCTTGTAAAGTGTAGCAAATGTGGAGCTTTAATGATGCCTCACAGAGTTTGCAAGGCATGTGGATCATACAACAAGAAAGAAATCGTTTCAGTTGACTAATTAGGATGGTCCGTGTTTATGCACGAGAAAGCGTTAAAATAAGGCTTTGCGGATATTTATATCTGCGAAGCCTTATTTTTATGTTGTCTTATTCAAGTTTGCTTGATTTTAAAACATAATTTTAGTATAGTTATTTTATGTGCTTAAGGAGGAAATAATTATGTCACAGACAATAGTTGCATTAGATTGTATGGGCGGAGATAACGCACCTGGTGAAATTATAAAAGGCGGTATTGAAGCGTTAAAAGAAAATAAAGATGTTTTTCTTAAAATGGTAGGAAGACAGGAAGATGTTAACAGAGAACTTGAGAAATATGATTATGACAAGACTAGAGTTGAAGTTGTAAATGCTACAGAAGTTATTGAAACAGGAGAACCTCCGGTAGTAGCTATTAGAACGAAAAAAGATTCCTCTCTTGTTAAATGTATGTATATGGTAAAACATGGAGAATGCGATGCTCTTGTATCAGCAGGAAGTACCGGAGCCACTTTAGTTGGAGGACATGTAATTGTAGGTCGAATTAAGGGAGTTGAAAGACCACCTCTTGCACCTCTTATTCCAACGGAAAAAGGCGGAGCACTTTTGATTGACTGTGGGGCTAATGTTGATGCTAAGCCTTCTAACCTAGTTCAGTTTGCACAGATGGGTTCTATATATATGGAAAATATTTGCAAGGTTAAAAATCCAAAAGTAGGTTTAGTAAATATTGGTGCTGAAGAAGAAAAAGGAAATAACCTTGCTAAAGAAACGTATCAGTTGTTAAGTAATCTTGAAGGTATTAATTTTATTGGCAATATTGAAGCAAGAGAAATTCCTGAAGGAAAAGCTGATGTAGTTGTATGTGATGCATTTGTTGGAAATGTTATTTTAAAAATGTATGAAGGTGTTGGTGGAGTTCTTTTAAAGAAAGTTAAAGGAACTTTAATGACAAGTTTGAAAACTAAAATCGGTGCATTACTTATAAAAAAAGAATTGAAAGAAACTATGAAAACATTTCAGATGGATCAGTATGGTGGAGCACCTTTACTTGGATTGAAAGGATTAGTTGTTAAGACTCATGGAAATTCAAAGGCCATAGAAGTGAAAAACTCTATCATTCAGTGCATTTCTTTTAAAGAAATGAATATAAATGATAAAATATCAAAAAAATTAGCAGTTAAAAAGGAGAATTAAAAATGGAAATCGAAAGACTTTATAAAGCAGTAGCAAGTGTATTGGATATTGATGAAAGCACAATCACACCGGAATCAAAATTTGCAGATGATTTAGGTGCAGATTCTTTAGATGTTTTAGAAATAATTATGAGCATTGAAGATGAATTTAATATTAAGATTCCAACTAACGGAGCTGAAAATATTGTTACAGTCGGAGATGCTTTTGAAGCAATAAAAAAGGTTATGAATAAATAATATTTGACTATGAAAATTATTTAAGTACATTAGAAAAGGTGCAATATCACTCTAAAATGATATTACCCTTTTCTTTTGTGTGTAAAAAGGAGTTAATATGAATTCAGATTATGAAAAATTAGAAAGTGTAATCGGATATGAATTTGATAATAAAAAGTTATTAGTTAATGCTTTAACTCATACATCATATGCTAATGAGCATAAAAATAGAAAAGTTAAAGACAATGAAAGACTTGAGTTTCTTGGTGATGCTGTTTTAGAACTTGTATCTAGTGAGTTTTTATTTTTGAATTATGAAATGCCGGAAGGAAAAATGACACGACTTAGAGCAAGTCTTGTATGTGAAGGCACTCTTGCAAGAGATGCTAAAGAAATTAATCTTGGAGATTTTTTATATCTTGGAAAAGGTGAAGATGAATCAGGAGGAAGAAATCGTGATTCAGTAACATCAGACGCATTAGAAGCACTAATAGGAGCTATATTTTTAGATGGTGGTTTTGACAAAGCTAAAGAGTTTGTGCTTAAATTTGTGCTAAATGACATTGAAAATAAAAAATTGTTTTTTGATAGTAAGACAATTTTGCAGGAAAGAGTAGATATGATTAAGGCTGGCAAAGTGTCATATAAAATAATAGACGAAATAGGCCCTGATCATGATAAGAGTTATACTGCACAGGTATTGCTTGGAGAACAAGTTATAGGTGAGGGCATAGGAAGAACAAAGAAGGCTGCAGAACAACAGGCAGCATATGTCGCGCTTAAATCTATGGATAAGAGGAAATAATATGTACTTAAAAAGTATTGAAATACATGGTTTTAAATCATTTGCAAATAAAATTAAATTTGAATTTCATAATGGTATAACTGGAATTGTTGGACCAAATGGCTCAGGAAAAAGTAATGTTGCTGATGCTGTGAGATGGGTTCTTGGTGAACAGAAGGTAAAACAGCTTCGTGGATCTAAGATGGAAGATGTAATATTTGCCGGAACTGAAAACAGAAAACCGTTAGGATTCGCTTATGTAGCAATTACATTGGATAATTCTGACCATAAATTAGATGTTGATTATGAAGAAGTAACTGTTTCAAGAAGATTATTCAGATCCGGTGAAAGTGAATATATGATTAATGGAACTCAGGTTAGACTTAAAGATGTAAATGAACTTTTTTATGATACAGGTATTGGTAAGGAAGGTTATTCTATTATTGGGCAGGGTCAGATTGATCAGATCTTAAGTGGAAAACCTGAAGAAAGAAGAGAATTATTCGATGAAGCAGCCGGTATTGTTAAATTTAAAAGAAGAAAGAATCAGGCTTTAAAGAAATTAGACGATGAGAATCAGAATCTTGTCAGAGTTCAGGATATATTAGCAGAACTTGAACGCCAGGTTGGTCCATTAGAGAAACAATGCGAAAAGGCTAAAAAATATTTACTTTTTAAAGATGATTTAAAGAAATATGATGTAAATATGTTTTTAGTCGAAATGGAAGATATTAAAAACAGATTGTCTGATTTAGACAAAAAACTTGAAATAGCAACATCGGACATGAATTCCTCAAATGAAGAATTTGAAAATATAAAGAAGCAGTATACTAAGTTAGAAGCAGATTTGGAAGAAATAAACAATTCAATTGAAGCCAAAAAAACAATGTCAACAGATACTGTTCTTAAAATTGAAAAATTAGAAGGAAGAATTCTTGTTCTTAAAGAACAGATTAATTCAGCTAAAAACAACGAAGAGTTTATTGCAACAAGAGTAAATGCTATTTCTTCAGATATAGCCAAAAAGGAAAAGGATTTGACTGAATTATGTAAAGAAAAAGACGATAATGAAAATGTAATTCAGGAAACTATTAAATCGCAGTCAGAAATAACGACTGATATTTCTGTTATTAAAGAAGAAATTGAGAATTTTGATAAAGAAATTGCAGAGCATAAAGCCGAGATTATCGAAATATTAAATTCTAAGTCAATGATTAAATCAAAATTGCAAAGATGTGATACATTGCTTGAACAGATTAATATAAGAAAATCTCAACTTAATCAAAAACTTATAGAATTTCAAAGCGAAAAGGAAAATCAGGAAAGCAAAATAGAAGAACTTAAAGCTGAGTTAGATAAAGTAAACGATTTAATCGATGAATTAAACAAAACTGTTTCAGAATATAGAAATGACTTAAATGATTTAAGAGTAGAAAATTCTAAAATAACAAAGTCAATATCTGAAAACCAGGAAAGATATCATAAGTCAAAATCAAATCTCGAAGCTTTAAAAAACATTACTGAAAGATATGAAGGCTATGGAAATAGTATCAAAAAAGTAATGGAATTAAAGGAAAACAAGAAAGGTATTATTGGTGTTGTTGCTGACATTATTAAAGTTGAAAAGAAATATGAAGTTGCAATTGAAACAGCTTTAGGTGGAAATATTCAGAATATAGTAACTGATACAGAAACAACAGCTAAGGAAATAATTGAATATTTAAAGAAAAATAAATATGGTCGAGCTACATTTTTACCTTTGAGTAGTATGACTAAAAAAACGGGCTTTAATAATGAAGATGTATTTTCTGATAAAGGTGTTTTAGGTCTTGCATGTGATTTAGTTGAAATAAAAAAAGAATACGAAGGCGTAACTAAATATTTGTTAGGAAAAGTCGTAGTTGTAGACACGATTGATAACGCAATTGCACTAGAACGTAAATATAGATATTCTTTAAGAATTGTAACTTTAGAAGGTGAATATTTAAATATTGGTGGTTCTATTTCGGGTGGTGCATTCAAAAATAACAGCAATCTGTTAGGAAGAAGAAGAGAAATAGAAGAACTTGAGAATAAATTAAAAGACCTTAAGAATGAAAAAGAAAATCTTGATAAGAATTTAATAGAAAATAGAAGTAAAACAAGTGTTTTAAATGATGAACTTGATAAAATTAATAAGGCACTTCAGGAACAGAACATTGCAAAAAATACATTGGAGTTGAATTTAAAACAAGCTAAAGACAGAAAGAATAACATTGATACAGAATATCAGGAATATACTGCTGAAAGTGGAAATATTGCATCTGAAATCGGAAATATCAATAATAATAGTTTAGAACTTAACAAAGAACTTACTAATGTTGAAGATAGAAATTCCGAATTAGAAGAACTTATTAAACAAAAAAGTAATAATATGGATTCTATAAATGCAAAGCTTGTTGAAAAAACGTCGTTGTTAGAAGAGATTAATATTGAAATTTCAAGTTTAAAGCAAAAGCATGAATTTTTATGCGAAAAGATTCAAAATAGCAATAATCAGATTTCAGATTTAAAGAATGAGTTGGAACAGATTAAAAACAATTCAAGTGAAAACAACAATGAGATTTCAGCTAGAATTGAAACTATTGATGGCATAACAAAGGAAATCGAAGAAGGACGTAAACTTATTGAAAAGCTTAATTTAGAAATTGAAGACCTTAAAAATGCTAAGGAAAAGCAGAATAAAGATCATAAAGAATTTTTCGATAAGAGAGAAGAACTTTCTTCAAGAATAACACAATTAGATAAAGAAATTTACAGACTTAACAGCCAAAAAGAAAATTTACAGGAAAAGAATGAGACAAAAATTAATTATATGTGGAACGAGTATGAAATCACATATAGAAATGCTGTTGAACTTAGAGATGAAAGTCTAAATGATAAAGCCGAACTTAGAAATAGCATTGCCAATTTAAAACGTCAGATTAAAGAGTTAGGAGACGTAAATGTAAATGCTATTGAAGAGTTTAAGGAAATAAACGAAAGATATCAGTTTATGAAAGAACAGCATGAAGACTTAATGCGTGCAAAAGAAAATCTTTTGAAAATTATTGACGAATTAGAAGTTGGTATGCGAAAACAGTTTAAAGAAAAATTTGCTGAAATTCAGGTTGAATTTGATAAGGTATTTAAGGAATTATTTGGCGGTGGCGCAGGAGTTATTGAACTTACTGAAGCAGATGATATTCTTGATGCAGGAATTAATATTATTTCACAGCCGCCTGGAAAGAAACTTCAAAATATGATGCAGCTTTCAGGTGGAGAAAAAGCACTTACGGCAATTTGTCTTTTGTTTGCAATTCAGAATTTAAAGCCATCTCCATTCTGTCTTCTTGACGAAATTGAAGCTGCATTAGATGGCTCAAATGTAATTAGATTTGCGGAATATTTGCATAAACTTACAGAAAATACACAGTTTATTGTTGTTACACACAGACGAGGAACAATGGGATGTGCTGATAGATTATATGGTATTACAATGCAGGAAAAAGGTGTATCAGCCTTAGTTTCAGTAGATTTATTGGAAGGAAATTTGGATAAATAAAGGAGTTTGTAAATGGAAGAAAAGAAAGGCTTTTTTGGGAAACTTGTATCAGGGCTTACAAAAACAAGAAATTCTATAGTATCAGGATTAGATTCAATATTCAGTGGATTTTCACATATTGATGACGATTTCTATGAAGAATTAGAAGAAATTTTAATTATGAGTGACATTGGTGTTAATACAACAATGGAAATAATAGAGAAACTTAAAGAACAGGTAAAAGAGTTAAAAATAAAAGAACCTGAAGATTGCAAGGAGTTGCTGATTAAAAACATTGAAGAACAGATGGATTTAGGAGAAAATGCATATGATTTTGAAAATGAAAAATCAGTAGTTATGGTAATCGGTGTAAATGGTGTAGGAAAAACTACATCTATCGGAAAACTTGCGGCACAGCTAAAAGGAAATGGCAAAAAGGTTGTTATGGCGGCTGCTGATACTTTTAGAGCTGCTGCAGCTGATCAGCTAAAAGAGTGGGCCAGACGTTCAAATGTAGATATTGTAGCGGGAAATGAAGGCTCAGATCCGGGTGCTGTTTTGTTTGATGCAATTGCATCTGCTAAAAATAAAAATGCTGATATACTACTTTGTGATACTGCGGGAAGACTTCATAATAAGAAGAATCTTATGGAAGAACTTAAAAAATTAGACAGAATTATTGAAAAGGAATATTCAGAATGTATAAGAGAAAATCTTATCGTTCTTGATGCTACAACAGGACAAAATGCTTTAGTACAGGCTAAAACATTTATGGAAGCAACAGATATAACAGGTGTTGTTCTTACAAAAATGGATGGAACGGCAAAAGGTGGAATTGCAATAGCAATTCAGGCTGAATTAGGAATTCCTGTTAAATATATTGGTGTAGGTGAAGGCATAGATGACTTACAGAAATTTAATTCTCATGATTTTGTGTCAGCGTTATTTACAAAGTAAACTTGATTTTTGTATTATATTTGAAAAAAATATTTTATAATATGGAAAGTTGATGTATTATTACAAAGAAAAAATTATTATAATTAGAATAGGAAGTGAAGATAATGAGCGAAGGATTAACTTTAAAGAAATTTGAAGAAGCTTCAGAAATAGTTAATAAAGTAACATTAAATACAAATCTTATATATAGTGATTACTTTTCAGAACAGACAGGCAATAAGGTATATATTAAACCAGAAAATATGCAGTTTACAGGTGCATATAAAGTAAGAGGAGCTTATTATAAGACAAGCACATTAACTCCAGAAGAAAGAGCTAAAGGTTTAATTACTGCATCAGCAGGAAACCATGCACAGGGGGTTGCATATGCTGCCAAATTATATGGCGTAAAAGCAACAATCGTTATGCCAACTGTTACTCCTCTTATGAAGGTAAACAGAACAAAAAGTTATGGTGCAGATGTAATATTATATGGCGATGTTTATGATGATGCATGTAAGTATGCACTTGAGTTAGCAGAAAAGGAAGGATATACATTTATTCATCCATTTGATGATTTAGATGTAGCTACAGGTCAGGGAACAATTGCCATGGAAATTATAAAAGAACTTCCAACTGTAGATTATATTTTGGTTCCAATCGGTGGTGGCGGACTTGCAACAGGTGTAAGCACATTAGCTAAATTACTTAATCCAAATATTAAAGTAATTGGTGTAGAACCAGCAGAAGCTGCGTGTATGAAAGCTTCACTTAGTGCAGGAAAAGTTGTTACATTAGACAGTGCTAATACTATTGCAGATGGTACAGCGGTTAAAACTCCGGGTAGCAACATATTCCCATATATCCAGAAGAATATTGATGATATCATAACAATTGAAGATGATGAATTAATAGATGCGTTTCTTGATATGGTTGAAAATCATAAACTTGTTGCTGAAAATTCAGGATTGCTTACAATTGCAGCTCTTAAGCATTTAAAATGCAAAGATAAGAAGATTGTTTCTATTATCAGTGGTGGTAATATGGATATTATTACAATGTCATCTATATTACAGCACGGTTTAATTCAGAGAGGAAGAGTATTCACAGTATCTGTATTACTTCCTGATAAGCCGGGTGAATTAGGTAAAGTTGCAAACACTATCGCAGATGTACAGGGAAATGTAATTAAGCTTGAACATAATCAGTTTGTATCTGTTAATAGAAATGCTGCCGTTGAACTTAGAGTTACTCTTGAATGTTTCGGTCACGAACATAAAAAACGGATTATTGCAGCTCTCGAAAAGAAAGGCTATAAGCCAAAAGAAGTAAGACCAAATTTATAAATAACTAATATTATTTATATAGATTTATTTTACACAATGAACAGATAGTGATTAAAATACAAAAAGGATTCATAAATTATTTTAAAATGCAAAATATAAATTCAAAATAAAACACAAGGGTGTCAAGAAAAAATACTTGACACCCTTTGCTTTGTATTGTATTATACTCTAAGTGTGATTTTGATATATTTTATTTTCAATTTTAGATAGATGCACTTAGAGGTAAATATGAAAGATATTTTAAGAAGTTCTCTTTTATATGATTTCTACGGAGAACTGTTGACTAAACATCAGCAGGAGATATATGAAGAAGTTGTTTTAAACGACTATAGTCTTGGAGAAATAGCTGAGGAGAGAAATATTTCCAGACAAGGCGTACATGACTTGATAAAGAGATGTGATAAGACTTTGAATGAATATGAAGAAAAGTTACATCTTGTAAGCAGATTTGAAAAGACTAAAGAACAGGTTGAACGTATTTGTCAATTGGCAGATGAGAATAATATGCAAGACATAGAGAATATTGCCAGACAGATTTTAGAGAATTATTAATATAGGAGGTAAGGGCTTGGCATTTGAAAGCTTATCCGATAAATTACAAAACATATTTAAAGGCTTACGTGGTAAGGGTAGACTGACAGAAGATGATGTTAAGGCTGCTCTTAAAGAAGTTAAGATGGCTTTGCTTGAAGCTGACGTTAGTTTTAAAGTTGTAAAACAATTCATTAAAACAGTTACAGAAAGGGCTATAGGGCAGGATGTTCTTAACAGTTTGACACCGGGCCAGATGGTAATAAAGATAGTTAATGAAGAACTTACTAATCTTATGGGTTCTGAAACAACGAAACTTAAACTTTTGCCTGACAATGAAATAACAGTCATTATGATGATGGGTCTTCAGGGGGCAGGTAAAACAACAACAACTGCTAAGATTGCAGGAAAACTTAAAGGTAGTGGAAAAAAACCTTTATTAGTTGCCTGTGATGTTTACAGACCGGCAGCTGTTGAACAGTTGCAGATTAATGGTGATAAACAGGGTGTTCCGGTATTTGCCATGGGAACGAATCATAAACCTGTAGATATTGCCAGAGCAGCAATTGAACATGCTAAAAAGAATAACAATAATGTTGTTATTTTAGATACAGCAGGTCGTTTACATGTTGATGAGGACATGATGAACGAACTTATTGAAATTAGAGATAATATTGACATTACACAGACAGTACTTGTTGTTGATGCAATGACAGGTCAGGATGCAGTGAATGTAGCAACCCAGTTTAATGAAAAGATTGGAATTGATGGAATTATCATTACTAAGTTAGATGGTGATACAAGAGGTGGTGCAGCGTTATCAATTAAGGCTGTAACAGGAAAACCTATATTATATGTTGGTATGGGTGAAAAGCTTTCTGATTTAGAACAATTTTATCCAGATAGAATGGCTTCAAGAATTCTCGGTATGGGTGATGTCCTTTCATTAATTGAAAAGGCTGAACAGGCAATTGACCAGGAAAAAGCAAAGGATATGGAACAGCGTCTTAGAAAAGCGCAATTTACCTTTGATGATTATCTTGAATACATGGGTCAGATTAAAAATATGGGTGGTTTATCAGAAATGCTTAGTCTTATTCCGGGATTAGGCGGTCAGATAAAAGAAGATATGCTTCCAGATGATAAACAACTTGGACGTATTGAAGCAATTATTTATTCCATGACAAAGGAAGAAAGAGGTAATCCAGATATTCTTAATCCGTCAAGGAAACAAAGAATTGCTAAAGGTGCAGGTGTAGATATAAGTGAAGTAAACAAATTGGTAAAACAATTTGACCAAGCAAAAAAAATGATGAAGAACATGCCGGGCATGATGGGTGGCGGCAAGAAGAAACGAAGAGGCGGTTTTAAGATGCCTTTCGGTTTCTAGATTTAAATTTAGACAATATTGATATTAACGAAGACATTGGTTTTCTTAATATATATAAATAATAATTATAATTAATTTTTTACGGAGGAAAGTAAAATGGCAGTAAAGATCAGATTAAAGAGAATGGGTAAGAAGAAAGCTCCTTTCTACAGAATTGTAGTGGCAGATTCAAGATCACCAAGAGATGGTAGATTTATTGAAGAAATCGGAACATATGATCCAAACAGAGATCCTAGCGTATTTGATTTCAACGAAGAAGCAGCTAAGAAATGGTTATCAAACGGAGCTCAGCCTACAGAAACAGTAGGAAAATTACTTAAGATTGCCGGTATTGAAAAATAATAGTCAGGAGGTCTAACTATGAAAGAATTAGTAGAGACAATTGCAAAAGCACTTGTAGATTCTCCGGACGAAGTAGTTGTTACTGAAAAAGAAACAGATAAAACTATTGTTTTAGAATTGAAGGTTGCAACTGATGATGTTGGAAAGATTATCGGAAAACAGGGAAAGATTGCTAAAGCAATTCGTTCTGTTGTTAAAGCTGCATCTTCAAAATGCGACAAAAAAGTTATAGTGGACATTATATAGTAACCACAAGTGCAACGGGACTGAATTCAGTCCCGTTAATCATTTAAAAAGTTAATTTAATTATCATTAAAAATTTAAAAATATAACTAAGATCTAACATTAAATAACATTTAATAGATACTGTTTGAAAGGAAATATATGGAAAAATATTTTAGGGTAGGAGTTATTGCAAATACACATGGTATACGTGGTGAAGTAAAGGTATATCCTACAACAGATGATATTAATAGATTTAAAAAATTAAAAAAATGCATCTTAGATACAGGGAAAGAATATATAGATTTAAACGTAGAATCAGTAAAATTTTTCAAAAATATGGTTATTCTTAAATTTAAAGAGTATAACAATATAAATGATATTGAATGCTATAAAGGAAAAGATATTTTAGTTTCCAGAGATAATGCAGTTAAACTTGAAAAAGGCGAATATTATATAGCAGATATATTAGGGGCAAAAGTTATTCTTGAAGATGGTAGCGAATTTGGTGTTTTAGAAGATGTTATGCAGACAGGTGCTAATGACGTTTATGTTGTTAAAACATTAGACAACAAAGAAGTATTACTTCCTAAGATTGATGAATGCGTCAAGAAACTAGACATAGAAAACAAAATTGTTACTGTGCATATCATGAAAGGATTGCTAGACTAATGAATTATCATGTATTAACACTTTTTCCGGAAATGATTACAAATGGAGTAAATACAAGCATTACAGGAAGAGCAATTGACAAGAAGTTAATAAATTTAAATGCAATAAATATAAGAGATTTTTCCGGAAATAAACATGGTCAGGTTGATGATTATCCATATGGCGGAGGAGCAGGAATGCTTATGCAACCCGGACCTGTATATAGAAGTTATGAATCCGTTGTGGAAAAAATAGGATATAAGCCAAGGGTTATTTATTTAACTCCACAAGGAGAGACGTTTAACCAAAGCATGGCAGAAGATTTTGCCAAAGAAAAAGATTTGGTATTTTTATGTGGACATTACGAAGGTATAGATGAACGTGTTTTAGAAATGATAGTTACAGATAATGTTTCTATTGGCGATTACGTCCTTACAGGAGGCGAACTCCCGGCGATGGTAATGATAGATACCATTTCAAGACTTATTCCAGGTGTCTTGAATAATAACGTATCTGCTGAATTCGAATCGTTTAATGATAATTTATTGGAGTATCCGCAATATACACGTCCTGATACTTTTATGGATAAAAAAGTACCACCAATTCTCTTATCGGGAGATCATGCTAAAGTAGATAAATGGAGAAGAGAGCAGTCGATAATCAGAACTATTAAGAGACGTCCTGATTTGATGGAAAAAGCTAATTTAACAAAAGAAGATATAAAATTTATCGAAAAATTAGAAAATGAAAAAAATGCTTGCAAATGATATAGTCTTATGGTATTATTACAAATGCTGTAAAAAGGAGATGTTCCGCTGTTGCTTTGATAGCATTAAGAATGTCTAATGAAATAAGGAGGCAGTTATGAACGATATTATCAGAGAAATTGAGGCAGCTCAGTTAAAAGAAAACGTAGCAGATTTTAATGTTGGTGATACAGTTAAAGTATACGCTAAGATTAAAGAAGGAAACCGTGAAAGAATTCAGGTTTTCGAAGGTTTAGTAATTAAGAAACAGGGTGGAAGCACAAGAGCAACATTTACTGTAAGAAAGAATTCAAACGGTATCGGTGTTGAAAAGACTTGGCCATTACACACACCTACAATCGACAAAATCGAAGTAGTTAGAAAAGGTAAAGTTAGAAGAGCTAAACTTAACTACATCAGAAGCAGAGTTGGTAAGGCAGCTAAGGTTAAAGAATTAGTTAAATAATTATTATACCATAAAAAGGAGCGAGTATTTAACTCACTCCTTTTTTTAAACTTGAAGATTAGATATATTTAAATGTTTAAATATACGATATCATTTTAAAGTAAGTAATTAGTAATGATTTTATGAAATACAATAACGTTTTATGTATAATTAAGGAGGAAATATGGATTATCAGTGGTATCCGGGACATATGACAAAAGCAAAACGTCAGATGCAGGAAGATATAAAATTAATTGATTTAGTGATTGAACTTGTAGATGCAAGAGTACCTTTAAGTAGTAGAAATCCGGACATCGATGATTTAGGAAAAAATAAAGCTCGCTTGATTTTACTTAATAAATCGGACTTGGCTGATGATGATCAAAATGAAAAATGGATTGAATACTTTAAAGAAAAAGGTTATCATGCACTAAAAATAAATTCTAAAAACAAATCGGGGATTAAAGAGATAAATAATGTAGTTAATGAGGCGTGTAAAGAAAAAATTGAAAGAGACCGTAAACGAGGAATTAAAAACAGACCTGTAAGAGCTATGGTTGTTGGTATCCCAAACGTAGGAAAATCTACATTTATTAATGCATATGCCGGAAGAAATTGTGCAAAAACAGGAAATAAACCGGGCGTTACAAAAGGAAAACAGTGGATTAAATTAAGTAAAACATTGGAATTATTAGATACACCGGGTATTTTGTGGCCTAAATTTGAAGATCAGGCTATAGGGCTTAAATTAGCGTTAATCGGTTCCATAAATGATAATATTCTTGATGTAAGCGATATGGCATATGAATTTGTAAAAATATTAAATAATAGTTATGAAAATGCTATACCTAACAGATTTGGTGTAGAAAAGAATGATGATCCATTAAAGATGTTAGAAGGAATAGCAGAAGTAAGAGGATGCAAATTAAAAGGAAATGTTTTAGACTTAGAAAAAGCATCTTCAATTTTACTTGAAGAATTTAGAAGTGGAAAATTAGGAAAAATTACATTAGACAGACTGTAAGGAATATAAAATGGGACAAAAAAGTATAAGTGATATAAATAATATATTAAAAAACTTAAGTGTCAAAGAATTAAATTCTTTTATAATGGAATTTAACGTTGACGAAAGACAAGGTGTAAAAAAACTTGTAGCAAAAGCTCAAAAAATGCTTGAAAAGTATGAACTTGAATTGCAACGTACCTACAAGATGGGTGAATTTGAAAGAAAATACAGCGATTATGAATTTATCTGCGGTATAGATGAAGTTGGTCGTGGACCATTAGCCGGTCCTGTAGTTGCAGGAGCTGTAATATTGCCTAAAGATTGTGATATATTATATTTGAATGATTCAAAACAACTTTCAGCAAAGAAACGAGAAGAACTTTATGATGAAATAATGGAAAAAGCTGTAGCTGCAAAAACTGCAATGGTTAGTCCTGCTCAAATAGATGAAATCAATATTTTACAGGCGACATATGAAGCTATGCGTACTGCAATAAGTCAGCTAGAAGTTAAACCAACACTTCTTTTAAATGATGCCGTAAATATTCCGGGTGTAGATATTAAGCAGATTGGAATTATTAAAGGTGATGCTAAAAGCAAATCTATCGCAGCTGCAAGTATAATTGCGAAAGTAACCAGAGATGCAATGATGGTAGAATATGATAAATTATATCCTGAATATGATTTTGCTTCAAATAAAGGATATGGTTCAGCCAAACATATTGAGGCAATTAAAAAGTTTGGCCCTTGTCCTATTCATAGAGAAACATTTATTACTAATTTTGTAAAGTGATTAACTTACCGAATAAGGAGAGATATTGAACAAGAGAATTATTGGAGGGTATAAAAAAGATATAGCTACAGAATATTTGATTGAACATGGCTATAAGATAATTGATAGAAATTTTTCCTGCAAAAGTGGAGAGATAGACATAGTTGCAAAAGATAAAGAATATTTATGTTTTATCGAGGTGAAATATCGGGAGAATAATAAATATGGCGATGCTTTAGAAGCGATAAATTATAAAAAACAACAGAAGTTATTTAAATGTGCTAATATATATATAATGGCTAATAAGTTAGTCGAAAATCTAAATTATCGCTTTGATGTTGTAGCAATTAAAGGTGAAAATATAGAATTAATTAAGAATGCATTTGGAGCAATGTAATGATTATATTAAATAAAAAGAACAGAACAACAACAAGTATAAAATTTGGAAACGGAATTCCTTATATCAGTTTTAATGCATTAGAACAGACAGGAATGGTTGTCAATGCATTTTCTACAAGACAGGGTGGTGTAAGTGTAGGCTGCCTTGAATCCATGAATCTAGGATTTAACAGGGGAGATTTAGATGAAAATGTATTAAAAAATCATAAAATATTTGCTAAGGCTGTCGGATTTCCATATGAAAATATAGTTACGACAAATCAGACACACACTACTAATGTAAGAGTTGTTACAAAAGAAGATTGTGGTAAAGGCATTACAAAGGACAGGGACTATTCTGATGTAGACGGTTTAATAACAAATGTTCCGGGAATTGTTTTGACAACATATTACGCTGATTGTGTTCCTCTTTATATACTTGATCCGGTTAATAAAGCAATTGGCTTGTCGCATTCAGGATGGAAAGGAACAGTAAAGCGCATAGGTGATAATACATTGAAATTAATGAATGAAAATTATGGTACAAACCCAAAAGATGTAATTTGCTGTATTGGTCCGTCAATATGTCAGGATTGTTATGAGATAAGCGAAGACGTTGCAAATGAATTTATAAACGAATTTGGTAAAAATAATAAAATATTATATAATAAAGGGAATGGAAAATATCAGTTAAATTTATGGGAAAGTGTAAAACAGGTATTTCTTGATGCGGGTGTTGAATATGACAATATCTACACTACAGATATTTGCACATGCTGCAATAAAGATGAATTGTTTTCTCATAGGGGGCATCATGGAAAAAGAGGAAACTTAGCTGCATTTTTAATGCTTAAATAATATCAGCTTAATCATGTTTCCTTCATATAACTATTATTTGTACTAAAATGGAGAATCATATGAATAACAGGCATTTAATAAAGAGTGTGACTCCGGGTTCTATTGCAGAAGAAATGGAAATAGAAGCAGGGGATTACCTATTAGAAGTAAATGGTACAACAATAGTTGATATATTTGATTATCAGCTTTTGTGTATGGACGAATTTATAGATGTTGTAATAGAAAAAAGTAATGGCGAACAGTGGGAATTAGAAATTGAAAAAGATGAAAATGAAGAGTTAGGTTTAGAATTTGAAAACGGCCTTATGGATGAATATAGGTCATGCTGTAATAAATGTATGTTTTGTTTTATTGATCAGATGCCACCCGGTATGAGAGAGACTTTATATTTTAAAGACGATGACTCGAGACTTTCATTTTTACAGGGAAATTATATAACTTTAACTAATATGAATGAAAATGATGTTGACCGTATAATAAGATATAATCTATCTCCAATTAATATATCTGTACACACTACAAATCCTAAACTTAGATGTAAAATGCTAAATAACAGATTTGCCGGTGATAAACTTAAATATATAGATAGATTAAACGCAGCTGACGTTGAAATGAACGGACAAGTTGTATTATGCAAAAATGTAAATGATAAAGAAGAACTAGAAAGAACGATTAGTGATTTAGAGAAATATATTCCAAATATGAGAAGTGTTTCCATTGTTCCTTCAGGTCTTACAAAATTTAGAGACGGTTTATATCCTTTAGAATTATTTGAGAAAGAAGATGCTTGTGCTGTAATAGATACTATTGAAAAATGGCAGAAGCATTTTTATGAAAAATATGGGATACACTTTATACATGCAAGTGATGAATGGTATATTTTAGCAGAAAGAGAAATGCCTGAAGAAGAGAGGTATGATGGATATTTACAACTGGAAAATGGTGTAGGAATGATTAGAAGCTTTATAGAAGAGGTGAAGGATTACCTTGATTCTATTGAAGGTGATGATAGAGTTATAAATGTATCTACAATAAGTGGAGTGTTAGCATATGATACTATAAAGTCAAGTTGTGACAAGATAAATAAAAAATTCCCAAATGTAAATGTACACGTATATAAAATAATTAATGACTATTTTGGACATTCAATTACAGTTACAGGACTTCTTACAGGACAGGATATATGTTCTCAACTTTCGGGAAAAGAATTAGGGGATAACTTACTTTTGCCTACAAATACATTGAAAGCTGATGAAAATATATTTTTAGATGACATGACATTAGAGGAATTTGAAAAGAATTTACAAATAAATACAATTATTGTAAAATCTAGTGGAATGGATTTTGTGAAAACCATTATAAACGAAAATGAAGATAATAATCCAAAAATAAGTACAAATTCTAAATATGAATTGTAGAGTACTTGAAATTAAACAGATACAAATAGGAGATTAGATATGAGTAAACCAATAGTTGCCATTGTAGGAAGACCTAATGTAGGAAAATCTACGCTCTTTAATGCATTGGCAGGAGAAATGATTTCTATAGTAAAAGACACTCCGGGTGTCACAAGAGATAGAATTTACGCAGATGTAGAATGGCTTAACCATAATTTTACATTGATTGATACAGGCGGAATTGAGCCGGACAGTAGAGATATTATTTTATCACAGATGAGAGAACAGGCTCAGATAGCAATCGATACTGCTGATGTAATTATATTTATAACAGATGTACGTCAGGGACTTGTCGATTCAGATACAAAAGTAGCTGACATGCTTAGAAGAAGTCATAAGCCGGTAATCTTAGCTGTTAACAAGGTGGATAATTTTGATAAATTTATGCCTGATGTATATGAATTTTATAATTTAGGAATTGGTGATCCACAGCCTATATCAGCATCATCAAGACTTGGAATTGGTGACTTGCTTGACCGTGTAGTTGAACACTTTGACGGACTCGAATTAGAAGAGGAAGAAGATGAAAGACCAAGAATTGCAGTTGTAGGTAAGCCAAATGTAGGAAAATCATCTTTGGTAAACAAACTTACAGGAAATAATCGTGTGATTGTATCAAATATAGCCGGCACAACAAGAGACGCAATTGATACTGAAATTACATGGAATGGTAAGGAGTACGTATTTATTGATACTGCAGGTTTGAGACGTAAAAAGAAAATAAAAGAAGAAATTGAAAGATATAGTATTATAAGAACTGTAACAGCCGTTGAAAGAGCGAATGTAGTTGTTGTAATGATTGATGCAACAGAAGGTATTACAGAACAGGATGCTAAAATTGCGGGAATCGCTCATGAAAATGGCAAAGGTGTAATTATTGCCGTTAATAAATGGGATGCAATTGAAAAAAATGATAAAACAATATATCAGTTTACTGCAAAAATACGAGATGTACTTGCGTATATGCCATATGCTGAAATAATGTTCATTTCTGCCCAAACGGGTCAGAGACTTCCCAAATTATTTGATATGATTGATACAGTTTTAGAAAATCAGTCAATGCGTGTTGGAACAGGTGTATTGAACGAAATAATGACAGAAGCAGTTGCTTTACAGCAGCCACCATCAGACAAGGGTAAACGATTGAAATTATACTATATAACACAGGTAGCAGTTAAACCGCCAACTTTTGTTATATTTGTAAATGATAAAGAACTGATGCATTTTTCATATACAAGATATATTGAAAATAAAATAAGAGAAAGTTTTGGATTCAAAGGAACTCCTTTAAGATTTATTATAAGGGAACGAAAGGAAAGTTAAATGATTGCTCAGAGAATTATTTGCATAGTTTTAGGATATTTTTTCGGCCTTATAGAAATGGGATACATTTTAGGCAAGATAAAAAATATTGATATTAGAGATTTTGGAAGTGGAAATTCAGGAACAACAAATACAATGCGTGTTCTTGGTAAAAAAGCAGGATTAATCACATTTTTTGTTGATGCATTAAAAGCAGTATTTTGTGGTTTGCTTGTTTATGCTTTGTTTCATAAATCATGTGAAAATATTATGTTTGTTTTATTGCTTTATTCTGGATTTGGTGTTATTTTAGGACATAATTTTCCGTTTTACATGAAATTTAAAGGTGGAAAAGGAATTGCGGCGTCAGCAGGAATGATTACATCTTTAGCTATATATGATTGGAAATTTGTTGTTCTTGGATTTTTTGTGTTTTTTATATCTTTATATATAACAAAGTATGTATCATTTTCATCGTTAATGCTTATGGGCTCATTGTTAATAGAAATGATTGTATGGGGTCAGCTTGGAATGGTACATAATCTTAATCCGGAATGCAGAATTGAAGCGTACATTATTACAGGTCTTATGACAGCACTTGCTTTTGTAAGACATAAAGACAATATAAAAAGATTAGCCAATGGTACAGAACGAAAAATTGGCGAAAAGAAGGAGGCATAATATGTCAAAGATTACAGTATTAGGTGGTGGTGGATGGGCTATAGCATTAGCTATGGTTCTTAATGATAATGGTCATAATGTCACAATATGGTCAGCAGTAAACAGAGAAGTCGAAGCACTTAAAACTCATAGAGAAAATAAAATAAGTCTTCCGGGAGTAATCATTCCAGAAACAGTTGAAATTACAAATGATTTAAAAAGTGCTGTTAATGGAGCAGAAATTATTGTTATGGCAGTTGCATCTTCATTTGTAAGAAGTACTTCAAAACTTTTAAAGGATTTGATTCCAAATGGTCAGATTATTGTAGATGTTGCTAAGGGAATTGAAGATGATACGTTTAATACAATGACGGAAATAATTGAAGATGAATTACCAAATTGTGATGCAGTTGCATTATCAGGACCAAGTCATGCCGAAGAAGTAGGTCGTAAAATTCCAACAGCCGTTGTAGTAGGAGCAACAACTAAAGAAACAGCTGTTAAGGTTCAGGATGCTTTTTCAAATCATTACTTCAGGGTGTATGTAAGCCCTGACAGAAAGAGCATTGAGCTTGGTGGCGCTTTAAAAAATGTTATTGCATTAGCTGCCGGAATTTCAGATGGCTTAGGATTTGGTGATAATACAAAGGCACTTCTTATTACAAGAGGAATGAAGGAAATTAGTCTTTTAGGAACTGCAATGGGTGGCCACACAAGAACATTTAACGGATTATCAGGAATTGGTGATTTGATTGTTACATGTGATAGTAAACATTCAAGAAACAGACGTGCAGGAGTATTAATTGGACAGGGATATTCTTTAGAAGAAGCTGTTAAGGAAGTAAATATGGTTGTTGAAGGTGCTGTATCTGCAAAAGCTGCACTTAATCTTTCAAAAAAATATCATGTTGATATGCCACTTACAGAAGCTGTTAATGACGTATTATTTAATGGAAAAAAGCCTTTAGATGCAGTTAATGAGTTGATGAACAGAGATAATACAAGTGAGCATGTAGATTTATTGTGGAAGTAAAGAAATATGGATGATTTAAAAAAAATACAAAATAAATTTATAGGTCAGATTGGAAATTTTGACATTAATCCTACAGAATTTAAAATGCTCATGACATATTATGAATGTGCTATTTTAGAAGTAAAGACAAAATTAGATGTTTTAAATAAAGAATTTTCTGCAAATACTATGAGAAATCCTATAGCATCAATTAAAACCAGAATTAAATCTCCTGATAGTATATATGAAAAGTTAGATAGAAAAAATTTGGATAAAACATTAGAAAGTGTACAGAACAATTTAGATGATGTTGCGGGAATTAGAATTATATGTTCTTTTTTAGATGATATATATAGCGTTGCAGACATGCTTACAAGTCAGGATGATGTTAAAGAATTAACCAGAAAAGATTACATAAAAAATCCAAAGAAAAATGGTTATAGAAGTTTGCATCTGGTTATAGAAATTCCTATTTTCTTATCTAATGAAAAGAAGGGTGTAAAAGTTGAGGTACAAATAAGAACAATTGCTATGGATTTCTGGGCTAGTTTAGAACATCAGATACACTATAAGAAATTTGAAAATTCTAATGTGGAATCAATTAAGCAATTAACGGATTGCGCAGATACAATTTACGAAACAGATATAAGAATGTTAAATATCAGACAAAATTTGTTAGACAACGAGGATTAAATTTATGGAAAGTAGAGCAAAAGAAACTGCAAAGAAAACAGCAAAGAAAGGTAAAAATGGGATTGTTAAGCTTATATTCAGCCGTATATTTATTTTTGCCCTGCTTATTTTTTTGCAACTTCTTGTATTGTTCTACTTTTTTTGGCATGTAAATGAGCAATTTAAGATATTTTATGATTTTATAAGAATTATCACTGTTTTTCTGGTTCTTTATATTGTTAATGAAAAAAAATCAGATCCAACCATGAAAATGATATGGTCAATTGTAATTCTTATAATTCCAATTTTTGGTGCACTTTTATATTTGTTTGTAAAATTTCAACCTACATCTGTGCTGTTAAGAAAAAGATTAGAAGTAATTAACCACAGGTCGGATAATTATTTAGAATATAAAACAGACATTAAAGATAAATTGCAAAAAGATGATCCGCTTATAGAAAATTTAGGAGAATACATCTATAAATATTCAGGATGTCCACCATATGAGAATTCAAAAATTACATATTTTGCTTCAGGAGAAGAAAAATATGATTATTTGATAAAAAAACTAAAAGAGGCAAAATCATTTATATTTTTAGAGTATTTTATAATTGAAGAAGGTGAAGTCTGGAATTCTGTTCTTGAAATAATAAAACAAAAAGTTAAAGAAGGGGTTGAAGTCCGTGTAATATATGACGGAATGTGTTCTCTAACCAAACTTCCAATGGGTTATTTTAAGGAACTTAGAGAATATGGAATAAAAGCTAAATCTTTTAATCCAATGAGACCGTTTCTTTCAACGCATCAAAATAACAGAGATCACAGAAAAAATCTTGTAATAGATGGAACAATTGCTTTTACCGGAGGAATTAATCTTGCCGATGAATATATGAATTTAAAAGAGCGATTTGGTTATTGGAAAGATACAGCTGTTATGATAGAAGGAGAAGCTGCTAAAAGTTTTACGTTATTATTTTTGCAAATGTGGAATGTAGATGAAGAAATTATTGGCGATTATAATAAATATTTAGATGTAGACTGTCCTTCGTTGCCGGATACATCAGGCTATATTATTGGATATGGAGATGAGCCGTTTGATGATGAAAAAGTTGGAGAACAGGTATATTTAAGTCTAATAAATACAGCAAAAAAATATGTTCATATAATAACACCTTATCTTGTAATTGATAATGTGATGATGGAGGCTTTGACATTTGCTGCAAAAAGAGGTGTTGATGTAAAAATTATCATGCCGGGAATTCCAGATAAAGCATATGCGTATTGTCTTGCAAGAACCTATTATGAAGAATTAATTAAAAATGGAGTTGAAATATATGAATTCACTCCGGGATTTACACATGCAAAACAATTTGTAGTTGATGATGACAAAGCGACTGTTGGAACAATTAATTTAGATTACAGAAGTTTATATCTTCATTTTGAATGTGGATGTTTAATGTATAAAAACAAGGAAATATCATTAATAGAAGATGATTTCGAAAAAACATTACAGAAATCTAAAAAAATCACATTAGAAGACTGTAGAAATCGGTCGGCATTATATAAATTATGTGGTTCAATATTAAAAATGATTGCTCCGTTAATGTAATGTTGTATTAAAAGGAGGATGAATATGCTTCATATTAAGTGTGGCGATGGTGTAGGAAAGACAACATCTGCTGTCGGTCAGGCTGTTAGAATGTTAGGCTATAATAAAAAAGTAATATTTGTTCAATTTATGAAAGATGGTCTTTCCGGAGAAATAAACTTTTTAAAAAATAACAGCAATATTTATGTTTTGCATCCAACAGGTCCAATAAAATTTATATGGAATATGACAGATTCTGAAAAGAGCAATTTAAAGGATATCCATACAAATTTAATAAAAGAAACAGAAAAAATTTTAAAATCAGAGCATATATCAATGGTAATATTTGATGAATTTAACTCTGCAAATGAATTGAATTTGTTGGATAAAGATTATGCATATAAGCTTATTTGCGGATATAAAGATAAAACTGAAATAATATTGACAGGAAGAAACCCCGAAGAAAAATATGTAGAAATTTCAGACTATATATCGGAAATTAATTGTATAAAACACCCATTTGAAAGTGGTGTAAATGCCCGTAAAGGTATAGAATATTAAGAATATATAAAACCTCTTTGCATATAATTATAAAAAATGTAAAGGGGTTATTTTTATGGATTTTAGTATTTATAAAGACATTAAAAACCGTACAAACGGTGAAATTTATATTGGTGTTGTCGGGCCTGTCAGAACAGGAAAATCAACATTTATAAAGAATTTCATGAATTTAGCAATTATTCCAAACATAAAAGATGAAAATGATATTAAAAGAGCTCAGGATGAACTGCCACAATCAGCAGCCGGAAAAACAATTATGACCACAGAGCCTAAATTTATTCCAAATAAGGCTGTTAATATTAATTTGAAAAATGATATAAATGCCAGCGTAAGACTTATAGATTGTGTAGGTTATATGGTTGATGGTGCAACCGGATATTTAGAAGAAGATAAAGAGAGAATGGTAAAAACTCCATGGTTGACACAGGAAATTCCTTTTTCTAAAGCAGCGGAACTTGGAACTCAAAAGGTTATTTCAGAACATTCAACTATAGGGATTGTCATAACTACAGATGGAAGCTTTACAGATATTCAGGCTGAAAATTACATGAAAGCAACAGATATGGCAATTAAGGAATTGGAAAAAATAAATAAACCTTTTGTTATAGTTGTAAATTCAATGGAACCTGAATCAGAGAAGTGTAAAAGTGTCGTAAAAAAATTAGAAAGCAATTACAGGTCAGCTGTCATTTCGCTTAATTGTCTTCAGTTAAGCGAAAAAGATATAAATGAAATTCTAAGCAAAATTTTGTTTGAATTTCCAATAGCAAAGATTAATTTTATGTGCCCTAAGTGGGTAAATGTTTTAGAAGATGACAACGAAATTAAGAATGCGGTTTTAGAATTGTCAAGAAACATACTCATGGTTCTTAATAAAATAAAAGATATCAATTCTTTGCCAAATACTAAAGAAAACCCGTACATAAAATCAATCACGATTAATAATGTTAATTTGTCTGACGGAGAGGTAACAATAACCTATGCTATATATGATAAATATTACTATATGACATTAAGTGAAATGACTAATACACAAATCAATAATGAACTTGAACTGGTTAGTTTTGTAAAGGAACTTGCTGAAAAAAAAGATAAATTTGAAAAAGTAAATTATGCAATAGATGAAGTTAAAACTAAAGGATATGGAATAGTAGTGCCTACAAAAGATGAAATAACACTTGAGAATCCGCAATTGATAAGAAGTGGTGGAAAGTTTGGAGTTAAAATTAAAGCTAATGCTCCATCAATGCATTTTGTCAAAGCAAATATAGTAACTGAAATTTCTCCTATAATAGGAAGTGAAGAACAGGCAAATGATTTAATTGATTATATAAACGGACAAAAGACAGATGAAAATGCAAATATATGGGACACTAATATTTTTGGTAAAACAATTGAACAAATTGTTAAAGATGGGATAGTTGCAAAAATCAGTGGAATGAGTGATGAAACTCAGGGTAGAATGCAAAATACTATAGAAAAAATCACTAACGACCAAAGCAAAGGGGTTATTTGTATTCTGTTGTAAAGCTAAAATCAAGTAGCATTCGTCTATATGTTTAAATAAAGATAGATATCTGCATTCGATTGTCTATTAGAAAAATTAAATATATTTACTTAAGAATATGATAGCGAGCATTAACAAATAGATGCGTAAGTATGCAAACTAAATCAACCTATAATGCAAATTAAATCAATCTATAATCTTGAAAAACAATAGTCCTTATGCTAGAATTATTTATTGAGTTTTAGCATAAGGATTAATATTTGGAGGATAAATAAATGCAAAAATACGGATTAAACGAATTAAGAAAAATGTATTTAGATTTTTTTGCATCTAAAGACCATTTGGTATTGGGTAGCTTTTCTTTAGTTCCCCACAATGATAACAGCTTATTGTTGATTAATGCAGGTATGGCACCTCTTAAGCCATATTTTACAGGTCAGGAAATTCCACCTAAGACAAGAGTAGCTACATGTCAGAAATGTATCAGAACAGGTGATATTGAAAATATAGGTAAAACAGCAAGACATGGTACATTCTTTGAAATGCTTGGTAACTTCTCATTTGGAGATTATTTCAAGACAGAAGCAATTCATTGGTCATGGGAATTTTTGACAGAAGTTGTTGGATTGGAAGCAGACAGACTTTATCCTTCAGTTTATCTTGAAGATGACGAAGCATTTGATATATGGAACAAAGAAATGGGTATTCCTGCTGATAGAATATTTAAGTTTGGTAAGGAAGACAATTTCTGGGAGCATGGTGCAGGACCTTGCGGACCATGTTCAGAAATTTATTATGACCGTGGTGAAAAATATGGTTGTGGTAAGCCGGATTGCACAGTAGGTTGTGAGTGCGACAGATACATTGAAATTTGGAACAACGTATTTACACAGTTTGAAAATGACGGAAAAGGAAATTACACAACTCTTAAGCAGAAAAATATTGATACAGGTATGGGTCTTGAAAGACTTGCAACTGTTGTTCAGGATGTAGATTCAATTTTTGATGTTGATACAATCAGAGCTTTAAGAGATAAAGTTTGTGAATTTTCAGGAAAAGAATATAAAAAAGAATATGCATGGGATGTTTCAATTAGAATTATAACAGACCATATACGTTCAGCTACATTTATGATTTCTGACGGAATTATGCCTTCTAACGAAGGAAGAGGTTATGTTCTTAGAAGATTAATCAGACGTGCTGCAAGACATGGACGTTTACTTGGAATTGATGGAAAATTCCTTGCAAAATTAAGTGAAACTGTTATTGAAAGTTCAAAAGACGGTTATCCTGAATTAGAAGAAAAGAAAAATATGATTTTTAAAGTTCTTACTGAAGAAGAAAACAAATTCAATAAGACAATAGATCAGGGACTTGGAATCCTTACTGATATGCAAAAAGAAATGGATAATGCAGGTTCAAAGACTCTTTCAGGAAAAAATGCATTTAAATTATATGACACATATGGATTCCCTCTTGATTTGACAAAGGAAATCCTTGAAGAAAAAGGATTTAATGTTGATGAAGACGGATTTAAAGCATGCATGGAAGAACAGAAAGAAAAAGCTAGAAAAGCCAGAAAGAAAACAAATTACATGGGTGCAGATGCTACAATTTACGAGCAGATGGATAAAAATATCACATCTAAATTTGTAGGATATGACAAATTAGAAAATGAATCAGTAATTTCAACAATTGCAACTGAAGATGAAATTGTAGAAGCAATCACTGATGGTGATATGGGAACAATCGTTGTTGATGAAACTGTTTTCTACGCTACAATGGGTGGACAGGCAGGAGATATTGGTGTAATTACAAACGGTGACAGTGAATTTGAAGTAAAAGATACAATTAAGCTTTTAGGTGGAAAGATTGGTCATATAGGACAGGTTACTAAGGGAATGTTCTCTGTTGGAGATAATGTTACACTTAAGGTTAATAAGCATAATAGAGAAGATACAGGCAAAAACCATAGTGCAACACATTTATTACAGAAAGCTTTAAAGATTGTATTAGGAGATCATATTGAACAGGCAGGCTCATTAGTTACTGCAGATAGACTTAGATTTGACTTTACTCATTTCCAGGCTATGACTCCTGAAGAAATTGAGAAAGTTGAAGATATTGTAAACAATGAAATCGCTGAAAATCTTCCTGTAATTACTAAAGAAATGTCATTAGAAGATGCTAAGAAGACAGGAGCTATGGCATTGTTTGGCGAAAAATATGGTGAAACGGTTCGAGTTGTTTCAATGGGTGATTTTTCAGTTGAATTATGTGGTGGTACTCATGTAGCAAATACAGGCGTTATTTCAGCATTTAAGATTATTTCAGAATCAGGTATTGCTGCCGGAGTAAGACGTATTGAAGCTTTAACATCAACAGGTCTTATGAAACATTATGAATCAATTGAAGAAGAAATGAATCTTGCAGCTAAGGTTGCTAAAACTGAACCTATAGCACTTGTAAAGAAAATTGAAGCTATGCAGGAAGAAATAAAAGCTCTTATGAGTGAAAACGAAAAACTCAAGAGCAAAATTGCTAATGCATCTGTTGGAAATGCTGATGACCAGATTGTTGACGTAAATGGAGTTAAGTTATTAGCGATAAAAGTCGCAGACGTTGATATGAATGGTTTGAGAAATTTAGGCGATCAGATGAAAGAAAAGACAAACGATGGAGTTGTTGTTATCGTATCAACTTTAGGCGATAAAGTTAATGTTATTGCAATGGCTGGTGATGATGCAATCAGTAAAGGTGCACATGCCGGAAATATCATTAAGGAAGTAGCTAAATGTGTTGGCGGTGGCGGCGGCGGTCGTCCTAATATGGCACAGGCCGGAGGAAAGAATCCTGCAGGTGCAGATGACGCGTTAGCAAAGGCTAAAGAAGTTCTTGAAAGCCAGGTTAAATAATAAGCAAAAAATCTTCAATATACTATAAAAAGTGGTTGACGATGTGGAAATATATGTTATAATATTTTTTGTGTGTTATGAAACACAATACCTACAGTTTTAGGAATATCGTAACTGGAGGGAGGTAAGGAAAGAATGTCAAGCGTTATCGTTAAAGAAAACGAATCAATCGACAGTGCTTTACGTAGATTCAAGAGAAATTGCGCAAAGGCTGGTATTCAGCAGGAGATTCGTAAAAGAGAACATTACGAAAAACCAAGCGTTAAGCGTAAGAAGAAATCAGAAGCTGCTAGAAAGCGCAAGTATAATTAATTATAAAAAACCGGAGTTTATGCTCCGGTTTTTTTATGTATTATATTTTAAACAATTCATATACTTAATAATAATAGCTATATGTGGAGAAAAGCTATAGATAAATATAAAATTTGTGATGCCGGCCAAATACCTACAGATGTAGTTTTTAAAGAATCTATTGTCGATATTTTAGGGAAAAGGTGTGCTTATATAGAAAATTATATTTCAATAATTGAATTATCAGATACAAACATAATAGTTAAGTGCAAACATTACTATATATTTATAAAGGGTAACAGATTAAATATCGAATATTATAATAATAAAATCTGTATGAAAATAATAGGAGATCTTAATGAAATATCATTTTGTAGAAATTTGCATTAATAGTTACGATATAAAAAGATTATTGAAATTTAACGAATTAGAGTATAGAGAGATTAAGATTTCAAATAACGAAGCTACTTTTCTTATAAACAAAAAATATTTAGCAAGGCTAACAGAAAAATGCGAGAAATACAATATTGAAATTAAAAATGTTTCCGAAATTGGAAATATAAATAAAATAAAAAAAATTAAATACATAAAAATATTTGGTATTTCGTTAGCATCATTTTTATTGATTGTAGTTATATTATCTATGTTTATCTGGAACATTACAATAGATGGCAATGTAATGCATACTTCCAATGAATTATATAATTTTATAAGAAAACAAAACGTATATGTAGGAGAATATAAAGGAAAAATTGATTGCGATGAAATAGAAAAAAAGATTCGTAATAAATATTCTGATATAACATGGGTTTGTGCAGAAATTAAAGGGACAAATCTCATAATTCATGTAAATGAAAATTATAATCGAACGATAAAGGAACAGGAAAATTCTCCGTATAATATTATTGCAAATTGTGATGCACAAATAGATAGCATAATAACAAGAACAGGTGTCGGCAATGTAAAGAAAGGTGACAAAGTTAAAAAAGGTGATTTGCTAATTTCAGGAGAAGTAGATACATATAACGAATTTGAAGAAATTATAGCTAAGAAATATGTTAAGGCTGACGGTGAAATTTATGCCAAAGTTAAATATGAATTTAATAAAAAATATAAAATAAAAGAAAAAGTAAAAAAATATGGAAAGAAATATTCATATTTTAACGTTTCGTTTGGTGATATGGCAATATTAAATGGCGAAGGCAAAAATAAAGACATTGTGATTGAAAAAAATAAACTTCATTTTTTGAAAAATTATTATCTGCCTGTTACATTTACAAAAATTACAAATATTCCTTTTAAATATGTTGAAGTAAAAAGAAATAAAACTCAAATAAAAACACTAATAGATAATGATTTTACATATTATTTAATGACTTTAGAACAAAAAGGGTATAAAATTCTAGAAAAAAATGTTAAAATGGAGATTGTCGGTGACACATATATAGGAAAAGGACAGGTGACAGTTGTTCAACCTTTTGGGTCACTTGAAGAGTTAAGTATATCAGAGGAAGGAACTACAGTTAATGAGCGTGATTGAGAGTATTATAGATATTCCTGCTGAGCATGAAAAAAAGATTTATGGAAATTTTGATGAAAATATAAAGAAAATAGAAAGAACACTTCATGTCACCATTATATCTAGAGATTCACAAATAAAAATTATTGGTGGTGAAGTTGCTGCCAAAAGGGCAAAAAAAGTATTTGAACAGCTTTTTAAATTATCTTTACGTGGCAATGAAATAACAGAGCAAAATGTTGATTATGCGTTATCATTATCTTTTGAGGATAACGAACAGGCGATTGTCGAATTAGATGATGATATGATATGCAGAACTGCGGCAGGAAAGCCTGTTAAGCCTAAAACATTAGGTCAGAAGCATTATGTAGATGAAATACGTAAGAAGATGATTGTATTTGGAATTGGCCCGGCAGGAACAGGTAAAACATATCTTGCAATGGCAATGGCAATAACTGCTTTAAAAAATGATGAGGTAAACAGAATCATTTTGACAAGACCGGCTATTGAAGCAGGAGAAAATCTTGGATTTTTACCAGGCGATTTACAAAGCAAGGTTGATCCATATTTACGTCCTTTATATGATGCGTTATATCAGATAATGGGGGCAGAAAGTTTTATGCATAATTCTGAAAAGGGAATTATAGAAGTTGCTCCTTTAGCTTATATGCGTGGACGTACATTAGATAATGCATTTATTATCTTAGATGAAGCGCAGAACACTACGCCTGCACAGATGAAGATGTTTTTAACAAGAATCGGCTTTGGATCAAAGGTAATCGTGACTGGTGATTTAACTCAAAAAGATTTACCTAGAGACGCTGTTTCAGGATTAGATGTTGCGTTAAAGGTTTTAAGTAAAGTTGAGGATATAAGTTTTGTTAACTTGACAAACAAAGACGTTGTAAGACATCCTCTTGTTCAGAAAATCGTTAAAGCATATGAAGAATATGATGAAAAAATGGCAAAAAAGAAACAACAAAGGGAAAAGAAATAATGAATATTTATATTGAAAATGAATATGACAAAGAAATGAAGGAACGACTTGATTATGAAAAACTTATAGAAGAGGTTGTTAATGAAGCCGTGGATTATGTGAAATGTCCATATGAGTGTGAAGTTAATGTAACTATTGTAACTAATGAAAGAATTCATGAGATAAATAACGAGTTTAGAGGAATTGATAAAGAAACTGACGTATTATCATTTCCGATGATTGATTATGATAAGCCGGGTGATTTTACAGGATTTGATGAGATTGATGATTATTTTGATTTAGATACCGGAGAATTAATTTTAGGTGATATTGTTATTTCATATGACCGTGTAATAAGTCAGGCACATGAATTTAATCATTCAGTTAGAAGAGAATTTGCTTTTCTTGTTGCCCATAGTATGCTTCATCTGTTTGGATATGACCATATGGAGGAAGATGAAAGGGTGGAAATGGAAAGAAAGCAAAATGATATTTTAATAAATTTAGGAATTACGAGGGAGTAAACATGCAAAAAAAGATACTAACAGCATTAACATTAATCATAGTAGCCATGATTTTAGTAACAGGATGCAAAGGAAAGAAAACTGAAAAAGAAGAAAAAACAACTGTTGAAGAAACAACAATTGAAGAAACAACTGTCGACAATTCACATATCGGACAGGTAAGAAGTAAATTAACCGGTGAATATGTAGATGAAAAAATTGGTAATAGAAGACCTGTTGCCGTAATGTACAATAACATTATAAATGCAATTCCTCATTCAGGACTTAGCAATGCAAGTGTATGCTATGAAGCACCTGTTGAAGGATGCATAACACGTATAATGGGTATTTTTGAAAATTACGATGATCTTAAAAAGATTGGTTCAATAAGAAGCTGCAGAATTTATTATTGTTATTTTGCATTGGAATGGGATGCTATCTATGTTCATTTTGGACAGTCTAAATATGCACTTGATTTTCTAAAAAGCGATAAGATTGATAATGTAGGTTCATATCAGTCTGTTGCAAATAGCATTTTCTTTAGAACAACAGATAGAGTTGCACCACATAACTGTTTTATTGATGGTGCAGGAATTAAAAAGGGAATTAAAGAATTAGGCTATAGAAAGAATTACAAGAAAGATTACAATTCACATTTCCAATTTGCTGATGAGGGAACTAAAGTAGATTTAGCAAGCGAAAAGATTGCCAATAAAGTAGAACTTGGTTACCAGATAAATAAACCTTGGTTTGAATATGATGCAGCTACAGGATTATATAAGAGATTCCAATATGGAAAAGCACACATTGATGATCAGAATAATGAACAGCTGTCTTGTTCTAATATAATTATTCAGTATGTTAACGCTACTCTTTATCCTGATAATAAGAGTTTGGATATGACTTTAACAGGCTCAGGAAAAGGTTGGTATATTACAAACGGTAAGGCTGAAAAAATTACTTGGAATAAATCAGACAAGCTTGGAAGAACTACATATTTAGATAAATCAGGAAATGAAATTGTTTTAAATGATGGTAAAACATGGATTTGCATGGTTCAGAATGAATATTCTGATAATGTAAAAATTTCAAAATAAGAGTGAGTATTATGAGTAATGATGAGTTGATATCAAAAGCATATGAGGCAATGAAAAATTCATACGCACCTTACAGTAAATTTAATGTAGGAGCAGTTGCCTTATGTGGTGAAAAAATTTACATAGGATGTAATATTGAAAATGCATCTTTCGGCGCAACTATATGTGCTGAAAGATGTGCTATTTTCAAAGCTGTATCAGATGGATGTACAAAAATTGACAAAATAGTAATTGTATGTTCTACGCACGATTTTGCGTATCCATGCGGAATATGCAGACAGGTTATGACAGAATTTATGGATGAAAATGGAATAATTGTTGTAACTAATGATAAGGAAATAAGAGAATACAAACTTTCTGACTTGATGCCGGAAAGTTTTCGTATGTAATTAGGAGATTTCAATGTCAAAGAAAAAAATAAAAAACAGCTTTCTTCTACAAGGAAGTATTTTAGCTGTAGCAGGTTTATTAGTAAGAGTTATAGGTTTAATATATCGTGTTCCTTTAACTAATATTTTAGGTGAAAAAGGCATGGGATGTTATGGCACGGCTTATGATGTGTATAATATTTTAATTTTATTATCATCACAAAGTATGCCTATTGCAGTCTCAAAGCTTGTTTCTGAAAAATTAGGAAGAAATGAAAATAATAATGCTCACAGAATTTTTAAAGGAGCATTAATATACGGGCTTGTAATTGGTGTTATATGTGGATTAATTGCATTTTTTGGCGGAGAATGGCTTGCTTCAACATTTTATCATGCTCCATCAGCCGGAAGAGCATTAAAGGTATTAGCTCCTACATTAACAATAGCATGCATTTTAGGAGTTTTCCGTGGTTATATGCAGGGACTTGGAGATATGGTGCCAACTGCGATTTCTCAGATTTTTGAACAGATTGTAAATGCTTTTGTAAGTGTGTTTGCAGCATACGAATTATTAAATTATGGATACTCTGTTTCTACAATGTTATCAGAAAGTAAAGCAGAAGCAAATGCAATATCATATGGTGCTGCAGGTGGAACTTTAGGTACATGCCTTGGTGCGGCTACAGCTCTTTTAGTCCTGATTATTATCTACTTAAAAAGAAAGTCGGATATATTAGCTGACATTTCAAAGCAGGATAAAGGCGCATTGGATTCATTTAGTAGAATAACAAAAATGATTATATTTACAATTACACCAATGCTTATAAGTACAACAATTTATAACATTAGCAACTTGTTGGATAATCCGATTTTCCAGAATATTATGGAGTTGAAATTTGGCTTAAAAGAAGATGCAAGATTAGCATTGTGGGGTGTATACAGCTCACAGTATAGAGTACTTACTACTATGCCAATAGCTATTGCATCTGCATTAGCGGCAGCAATTGTACCGTCAATGATTCGTTCATATGCTGCCGGTGATAAACTAATTGTAAATAATAAAATAGATTCAGCAATTAAATTTTCAATGATAATTGCCCTGCCTTGTGGCTTTGGATTATCAGTATTAGGTGGACCAATCAACAAAATGCTATTTCCTAATTTGAGTAATGATATGATTGTTTACATGATGATGTTTAGTGTATTTACAGTTACGGCATTTTCTTTATCAACAATCAGTAATTCAATATTACAGGGAATTGATAAATTGAATGTTCCTATTAAGAATTCAGCAATTTCATTAGGTATTCATTTAGTTATTTTGCCTTTATTACTTGTTGTATTTAAATTAGGAATATACGCTGTTGTAATAGGTGATTTCACATTTGCAATGACAGTATGTGTATTAAATTCATATTCAATAAAAAATTATACAGGCTATACACAGGAAATAAAAAATACATTTGTTAAACCTATTATTTCATCGGTAATTATGTCTATATGTTGTTATTTAGTTTATTTATTATTCCATAAATTAATCGGAAGTAATACAATATCAACGTTAATCGCTATATGTGTAGCTATTGCAGTATATGGAATTATGGTTATTAAAACGAAAATTGTTACAGAAAATGAATTAGAATCTGTTCCAAAAGGAACTATGATTATTAAAATATGTAAAAAAATTCATCTGCTGTAGTATATAAAAATATAAAACGGTAAAAAATATATGCAAAGGAGTTTATTTATGAACAAGCGTGCATATATTTTTTGTTTAGTTGCAGCTGTAATTGTTGCAACATTTGTAATTGGATATAATATTGGAACAGATAAACAATCAAAGAAGAATAATTCTCAGACTAATGCTAAAGTAATAGAAAAAGAAGGCTATTGGTTGCAATCAGTGGAAGGATACATTGTAGTATTTGAAAATGATAGAGCAACTGTTGTTGCATCCACAGAAATACCAGTGTCCAGTTTGTCAAAAAAAGAGCAGGATGTTTTAGCTGAAGGTTTTTACTTTGATACAGCAGAAGAATTATTTAAATTTCTTGAGGCTAATACCAGTTGAGGAATATTTACAATGAAAATATGTATAATCGGTGCCGGAGCGGCAGGAATGATGGCTGCAATAAATGTAGCAAATGAAAATAATGAGGTTTTTATTTTAGAACACACATCAAAAATAGGTTCTAAAATAAGAATCTCCGGTAATGGAAAATGCAATTTGACTAATGAATCAGTTTCAAAAGAAAAATATAATAATCAGAACTTTGCAGATGTAGTGTTAAACGAATTTTCTGTCGATGATACAAAACAATTTTTCTATAATTGCGGTTTAATGTTAAAAGATAAAAATGGATATTATTATCCTATGAGTGAGCAGGCAGCATCTGTTATTGATGTATTGCAAAGTGAATTGTATAAAAGAAATGTAAAATTAATTACTGATTTTCATATTACAAGAATGCATAGAAAAGATGATAAATTTATAATTAAGGGTAATAATAAAGAAATTATAGCCGACAAGCTTATAATTGCAACTGGTGGAAAGTCTGCTGCAAAAACCGGTTCTGATGGAAGTGGATACAGTTATGCAAAAATGTTTGGCCACAATATAATTAAACAGGTTCCCGGATTAACAGGAATTGTATGCAAAAATAAAATCTGTAAATCTTTTGCGGGCGTAAGAACTAAAGCAACTGTAACAGCTTTTATAGAAGGAGCATCAGTATATAAGGAAACCGGAGAAGTGCAATTTACTGATTATGGTTTATCAGGAATTCCTATATTTAATTGCTGTAATTATATTTCCAGAGTTATAAATTTAGGAAAAGATGTTGAAATAACAGTTGACTTTTTACCTGATATTAAGAGTGAAGATATTGAAAAATTTATTATTACACAAAAAGATAACGGAAAAAGTGTATTATATGCTTTAAAAGGAATGTTACCGTCAAAAATAGCTAATGGTATTTATGAAATAGTAGTTAATAATTGTAAAAAAGATTCTGAATATTTTATTTCAAATATAATAAATTTTATAAAAAAATTTGAATTTAAAGCAATAGATACGAGAGATTACGAGCAGGCTCAGGTTACGTGTGGAGGAGTTGATTTATCAGAAATAAATCCTAAAACAATGGAATCTGAACTTGTAAAAAACTTGTATTTTGCAGGTGAAGTGGTCGATATTAACGGTTTATGTGGCGGTTATAATTTACAATTTGCATGGTCAAGCGGTGCAATTGCAGGAAAGAGTTGTTTATATGATAAAAATTAAAGTCAATCAAATTAAGATGAATATTAAGCATAGTATAGATGATGTTGTTAAGGAAGCGCTTAAAAAAGCTCATACACAAAAAAACAACCTTGTGTCATATAAAATTATAAAAAAATCAATTGATGCAAGAAAATCACCAATATATATATATGCTGTTCAATTAGAGTTAAATAAATACAATTTAAAAAAATTACCTAAAGATGTTTCAATTGTAAAAAAAGAAGAAAAATACATATACAATGTTACGGGTAATAAAAAAATAGAAAATCCACCTGTTGTTGTAGGATTTGGCCCGGCCGGAATGTTTTGTGGCTATCTTTTAGCGAAAGCAGGTTATAATCCTATAATAATTGAAAGAGGCAAGGATGTTGACAGTAGAATTATAGATGTTGAAGAATTTTGGAAAACCGGTAAATTAAATACAGAGTCAAATGTTCAATTTGGAGAAGGTGGCGCGGGAACTTTTTCTGATGGAAAATTAAACACAGGAATTAAAGATAAGAACGGTCGTCAGAATTTTGTCCTGGAAACATTTGTAAAATGTGGTGCACCCGAAAATATCATGTATGATTCAAAACCTCACATAGGAACAGATATTCTTCAAATTGTTGTAAAAAACTTAAGGAAAGAAATAGAATCACTTGGTGGAAAAATATTGTTTGAAAGTAAGCTTACTAACATCGAAAAAGAAGGTGGTTTTTATAATTTAGAAATCAATAATTCAGAAAAAATTCAGAGTCAAATATGTATTTTGGCTATAGGTCATAGTGCAAGAGATACTTTCGAAATGCTATATAACAAATCATTTCCAATGGAACAAAAACCATTTGCAATAGGTGTTCGTGTTGAGCATTTACAGGATATGATAAATAAATCACAATATGGAGTTGATGATTGTGAAGGTTTGCCTGCTGCACCATATAAATTAACATACAATACAAAGAGCAAAAGAGGCGTATATTCTTTTTGTATGTGTCCTGGAGGATGTGTGGTTAATGCTTCTTCTGAAGATAAACGTTTAGCTGTCAATGGTATGAGTTATAGCGCTCGAGATGGTAAAAATGCAAACAGTGCGATAGTTACAACTATTACTCCAAATGATTTTGAAAGTAAACATCCATTAGCAGGAATGTATTTACAACGTGAATTAGAAGAAAAAGCATTTAATGAAGGAAAAGGTGCAATTCCTGTTCAACTATATGGTGACTTTGTAAATAACAAAATCAGTCATGAATTTGGAAATGTTATTTCTGACATAAAAGGAAAATATTCTTTTGCGAATATAAAAAATGTATTACCTAAATATATTTGCGATTCAATAGAAGAGGCAATGCCGTATTTTGGCAAGAAAATACAGGGATTTGATAATAAAGATACTGTATTTGCGGCGATTGAAAGCAGAACGTCATCACCTGTAAGAATTATAAGAGAAGACGATTTTCAATCAGTATTTAAAGGTGTTTATCCTTGTGGTGAAGGGGCAGGTTATGCCGGAGGCATTACAAGTGCAGCTATTGATGGAATAAAGGTGTTTGAATCGATTATTTCTGAATTCAGACCATAGCATTATTATTTGAACAATTATATTTAGATTAAAGGTTTGCAATTTTAAGTTATACATATCTAAAAATGAAAATATAGACCTTTTTTCAATTTTGTAGTATGATTTAATTTGTAAAAATTTCGTTATATAAACGCGTGAGGAGTCATAATGAACATTAGATTTTTAGCCCAATCAGAATATTTTAATGGAATTCATTTAAAAGATGATATAATTCTTGAAAAAGAATTTGAAGATAGTAAGTTTAGCAATATTAAAAAAGTACACTATTTCGTGTATCATTTAGAAGATAATATAAGAAAAGAAATTCTTCCAAGAAGCGAAAAACTACAGGTTTTTAATATTACAGACTGTCAGTTTCAGTCAGATTATATTTATTTTACTGAATTCGATGATCAATATGATGGAAATTACAATTTAAATATAATTAAATATAATTATATTGATGATACATATTTAAAAATAATTACTTTAAAGGATAATTTAAATCTATATCCTGATAAAAAACAAATAAAAATATATATATTAAATGAATCTAATTTAATAATACAAAGGGCAATTCCAAGAGGAAATTATAAAGATAATTATGCCGGATTTTTTGATTTTTCATCTATTTTATTTAATTTTGTAGATAATAAGCAATATAAAATCAACGATGAAAATTTAATTAACAATGGAATTGAATTTATGATTCCATATAACGAAAATTCATGTATTATGAAAACAGGATACTCTTTATTTGATGAGAATAAGCATGATTTACTCGAAAAAGAAGAAGCAGCTGTTGAAACTTTAATGGTAATAAACATTCAGCAATTTATATCGGATTTATTACTTGAACAGACACATATGGTTATCCCGTCAATAGCCCAGGCATACTATGATACTACATTAGTATTTGCTGAGGTTCAGAATAATTATTTGTTATATTCTACATTCGATTTTAATAAGGATGAAGAAACGATTTGCTTTTATAATCTTGAAAGCAAAGAAGAATATACATGTATTAACAAAACAAAAACCGGAAGTTCAACAAGAGCAAATGCTATATTAATTAACGGAACACCATATGTTAAAATTGACAAAGATTCTAAAAGCCAATTTCTTAATTTAGAGACTAACGAGGTTGATGCAGTTTACAGTAATAAAGAAAAGATAGTTTTCATTAATAATAATCTCATTGCAAGTGTCAATGAGAAAAAGCCTTTATTTGGCAAAGAATATGAATATGTTGCAATTCAGAAATTCCCTTCGACAGAAGTATTGCTTGAAGAAAAAGGGTATTTTATTGGTGCAATCGCGGCAAATAGTGATACTACATATATATTTCTAAAATAAAATAAAAGGAAAAGAAAAAATGGACCAGAAGAAAATAAAGAGAATAAATGAATTGGCAAGAAAATCTAAAGCAGAAGGATTAACTGACAGTGAAAAGAAAGAACAGGAACAGTTGCGTACAGAATATAGAATGGCTGTTATTGGTAATTTAAAAGGTGAATTAAAAAATGTAAAAATTAAAAATCCTGATGGAACAATTGTGGATTTAAAACCTAAAGGACATTAAAATGGATTTAAACATTCTTAGAAAAGAAATAAAGCAAAAAAGATTATCTCTTGATTACCAAAAATTTGAACTTTATAATTTGGAAATCAATAATACAATAATAAATAGCAAAATTTATAATAGCAGTAAAGTTGTTTACTGCTATTGTAGTGTAAATAATGAAGTTGATATGACATTGCTTATGAGTGACTGCTTAAATAAAGGTAAAATTCTTGCACTTCCAAAAGTAATTGGAAACGACATGACATTTTATACAATTACTGATTTTAATCAGTTAAAAAAAGGCTATATGAAAATACCTGAACCTGTCACAGATAATATTGCACCTAAACCGGATATTGTTATAGTTCCGGGACTTGCATTTACTAAAGAAGGAAAGCGAATTGGATATGGCGCAGGCTTTTATGACAGATATTTAAAAAATATAGATACATATAAAATCGGTGTAGGGTTTAATTTCCAAATTGTGGATGAACTTAAGCAGCATGAAAATGATATCAATTTAGATACCATAATAACAAATCAGATAGTTTAGGAGAAATAAAGTGAATTTTGTAAATGAAACAGAAAAGCAGGCTTATTACATAGCTAAATGTAAAGAAATAATTTCTAATAGAGAAAAAGAATTAGGAAGAAAATTAAAGGCATGTGTAGCAACATTTGGATGTCAGATGAATTTCAAAGATTCAGAGAAACTTATAGGTATTCTTAATGAAATCGGATATGAAGAAACAGAAGATGAACATGCTGATTTAGTACTTTATAATACATGTACTGTACGTGAAAATGCTAATTTAAAAATATACGGAAGATTAGGATATTTATCAAAATTAAAAAAAGAAAACAGCAATATGATTATAGGTTTATGCGGATGCATGATGCAGGAAGAACATGTTGTTGAAAAAATCAAAAAGAGTTATAAATTTGTTGACTTAATCTTTGGTACACATAACATTTTTAAGTTAGCAGAATTATTATATGAAAGACTTTCAGGTCAAAAATCTGTAATTGATATATGGCAGGGTACAACAGAAATAGTAGAAGATTTACCTAGTGAAAGAAAATACAGTTTTAAATCCGGAGTTAATATAATGTATGGATGTAACAATTTTTGTAGTTACTGTATTGTACCATATGTTAGAGGAAGGGAAAGAAGCAGAAAACCTGAAGATATAATTAATGAAATCAAGAAATTAGTTAGTGAAGGTGTAGTTGAAATAATGTTGTTAGGTCAAAATGTTAATTCATATGGTAAGACATTAGAAAATCCAATGACATTTGCACAGCTTTTACAGGAAATTGAAAAAATAGACGGTCTAAAGAGAGTTAGATTTATGACGAGTCATCCAAAGGATTTGTCTGATGAATTAATTGATGTAATGGCTCATTCTAAAAAAATTTGCAAGCAGATGCATTTGCCATTACAGTCAGGAAGCGACCGTTTATTAAAAATAATGAACAGGCATTATGACAAACAGCATTATCTTGAAATCGTAGATAAATTAAGAAAAGCAATTCCTGATATTGGAATTTCAACAGATATCATTGTTGGTTTTCCCGGTGAGACAGAAGAAGATTTTAATGAAACACTAGATGTTGTTAAGAAAGTTCAATATGACAGTGCATTTACATTTATTTATTCAAAGCGTTCGGGAACACCTGCTGCAGAAATGGAAAATCAGGTTCCACAGGATGTAGTTAAAGATAGATTTGACAGACTTTTAAAAGTTGTAAATGAAATATCATCAAAGAAAACTGCCAAATATGAAGGAACAACACAATTAGTTATGGCAGAAGAAGTAAACAGCCATGACCCTGAATTAATTACAGGACGATTAAGCAACAACACGGTAGTTCATTTTAAGGGAACTAAGGATTTAATTGGTCAGGAATTAAAAGTTAAATTACTAAAAGCCAAAGGATTTTATTATTTTGGAGAAATAGAGGCATAATATGAGTATTACACCAATGATGCAACAATACTTAGAAACTAAAAAACAATATAAGGATTGCATTATTTTTTACCGTTTAGGTGACTTTTATGAAATGTTTTTTGAAGATGCTATTACAGCATCAAAAGAACTTGAAATCACTTTAACAGGAAAAAACTGCGGCTTAGAAGAAAGGGCGCCAATGTGTGGTGTCCCTTATCACGCTGTAGATTCTTATTTAAACAAACTTGTAACAAAAGGATATAAGGTTGCGATTGTTGAGCAGGTCGAGGATCCTGCAACAGCAAAAGGAATTGTAAAAAGAGAAGTTGTCCGAATTGTTACTCCCGGAACAAATCTAAACACATCTGCATTAGATGAAACTAAAAATAATTATTTAATGTCTATTGTATGTGTGGAAAATTGTTTTGGAATAGCTATTGTAGATATTACAACAGGAGATTTTTTTGTCACTGAAGTTGAAAACAACAGGGCATTACTTGATGAAATCTATAAATTCATGCCAAGTGAAATAATATGCAATGATGCATTTTTACTTACAGGAATTGATATTGACGATTTAAAAAACAGATTAAATATCACATTATTCCAGTTAGAATCATGGTATTTTGATGATGATATGTGTAAAAAAGCATTAACTGATCATTTCAAGGTTTATGATTTATCAGCATTAGGAATTGATAATTATGATGTTGGGACAAATGCTGCCGGTGCTCTAATGCAGTATTTAACAGAAACGCAAAAAAACTCACTATCTCATTTAACTCAGATAATTCCTTATTCAACGAATAAATTTATGATATTAGATACTTCTACCAGAAGAAATTTGGAGTTATGTGAAACATTACGTGAAAAACAAAAACGAGGATCTCTTTTATGGGTACTCGATAAGACAAAAACGGCTATGGGTGCAAGAATGCTAAGAAGCTATATAGAACAGCCGTTAATTGATAAAGAATCTATTATAAAAAGACAAAAAGCAATCGAGGAATTAAATAAATCTTTAATTACAAGGGATGAATTAAGAGAATATCTTTCTCCAATATACGATTTAGAAAGACTTATAAGTAAAGTAGCATATAAATCAGCTAATCCAAGAGATTTAATAGCTTTGCTTAATTCTTTAAAAATGTTGCCACATATAAAAACGGTAATACAGGATTTTAAGAGTCCTCTTTTTAAAGAAATTACAGAAGAATTAGATGTTTTAGATGATATTACTTCATTGATAGATAATTCAATAAACGAAGATCCACCAATTAATATCAAAGAGGGGGGAATTATTAAAGAAGGATATAATGAAGAGGTTGACAGATTACGAAAAGCTAAAACAGAAGGAAAAACATGGCTTGCAGAACTTGAGACTAAAGAAAAAGAAAAGACAGGTATTAAAGGACTTAAAATAAAATACAATAAAGTATTTGGATATTATCTTGATGTTACAAATTCATATAAGGATTTAGTCCCGGATTATTATGTGAGAAAACAAACATTGACCAATTCAGAACGATACACAACTGATGAATTAAAACAATTAGAAGATGTAATATTAGGTGCAGAAGATAAATTATTTTCATTAGAATATAATATATTTAGTGAAATAAGAGATGAGATATCATCGCAGGTTGTTAGAATACAGACTACTGCAAAAGCATTAGCAAAAATTGATGTATTTGCTTCATTAGCATATGTTGCTGAACATAATAATTATGTTAAACCTAACATAAATGAAAAAGGTATTATAGATATTAAAAACGGCCGACATCCTGTCGTTGAAAAAATGATGCCTGACAGTATGTTTGTAACTAATGATACATATTTAGACATGAATAATAATCGTGTATCAATTATTACAGGCCCAAACATGGCCGGCAAATCAACATATATGAGACAGACAGCACTTATTACTCTTATGGCTCAGATTGGCTCATTTGTTCCGGCAACGAGTGCAAATATAGGCGTGTGCGACAAAATATTTACAAGAGTAGGGGCATCTGACGATTTAGCAAGCGGTCAAAGTACTTTTATGGTTGAAATGACAGAAGTTGCTAATATCCTTAGAAATGCAACACCAAAAAGCTTGTTGATTCTTGATGAAATAGGCCGAGGAACAAGTACTTTTGATGGATTAAGTATTGCATGGGCGGTAGTTGAACATATATGTGATATAAAATTACTTGGTGCAAAAACATTATTCGCAACTCATTATCATGAATTAACTGAACTTGAAGGAACTATGAAAGGTGTAAATAACTATTGCATCAGCGTAAAAGAGCAGGGCGATAATATTGTATTTTTACGTAAAATTGTTAAGGGCGGAGCAGATAAAAGTTATGGTATACAGGTTGCCAAATTAGCCGGTGTTCCTGATAGTGTTATAAATAGAGCAAAAGAACTTGTTGCTGAATTATCAAATGCAGATATAACAGCTAAAGCAAAGGAAATTGCCGCAAATATGACTCCCGGAAATTCCATAAAAGGAGTAAATGATAATGTTGAACTACATCAGATGTCTTTGTTTGATACAGTAAAAGAAGATGATATTATCACTGAAATTGAAGAACTTGATTTAGGAACTATGACACCAATAGATGCTTTAAATCATTTGTATAAAATACAGAACAAATTAAGGAATAGATGGTAAATGAGCAATATTAAATTATTAGATCAAAATACAATTAATCAAATAGCTGCCGGAGAAGTAATTGACAGGCCGGCATCGATTGTAAAAGAGCTTATGGAAAATTCAATTGATGCGGGTGCTGATAAAATTAGTGTTGAAATTAAAGATGGTGGCACTAAACTTATAAGAATTACAGACAACGGATGTGGTATTGATAGAGATGATATTAAAACTGCATTTTTGAGACATGCTACAAGTAAAATTAAATCTGTCGAAGATTTAATGGTCGTTTCTTCTCTTGGTTTTAGAGGTGAAGCCCTTTCAAGTATCGCAGCTGTATGTCAGGTAGAGTTAATTACAAAAACACAAGATTCATTTGTTGGATGTAAATATACTATAGAAGGAGGAAAGGAAAAAGGACTCGAAGAAATAGGTGCTCCTGATGGAACAACATTTCTTGTAAGAAATATTTTTTTCAATACTCCTGCAAGAAGAAAATTTTTAAAAACTCCTCAGACTGAAGCCGGATATATTTCAGAAATTGTTGAAAGGATAGCACTTTCGCATCCTGAAATAGCCATTAATTTCATAAATAATGGACAACCTAAGTTACATACTCCGGGAAACGGTAATTTGAAAGATGTAATTTATAATATATATGGTAGAGAAATAACTAATAATTTAATAGAAATAAATGAAGAATGTGAATTTGCACATCTTAAAGGTTTCATCGGAAAGCCATTAATTTCTAAAGGAAACCGAACATTTGAGAATTATTTTGTAAATGGAAGATATATTAAAAGTACTATTTTAACAAAAGCGATAGAAGAGGCGTTTGCACCTGTTATGATGCAACATAAATATCCTTTTACAGTCTTGCATTTGAAAATTAATTCAGACCTTTTAGATGTAAACGTTCATCCGTCTAAAATGGAACTTAGATTTAGAAATGGAAAAGATTTATATCCATGGATTGTGGAAGTTTTATCTGAAGCAATTATTGAGAAGCCGAAGATTCCACAGGTTAAACTTACAGAAGAAAAAGAGGATATTCCTGTTGCAATAAAGGTGCCTGAGCCATTTGAAACAAAAAGAACAGATGAGATTGAAAGAAAACATGACATTGAATCTGATGTGAATAAATCAGATAATTTTATTTCAGAGGAAGTAAATTACAACAAACAATCCGATATAAAACAATCAGATAGTAATTTTAAATCAGATATTACTAATAATAGCGATAATATAAATGATGTAAACTATAATATTGAAAATAATACTAATGTTATAGTTGAGAATAAAGATTTCCTAAAAAATAATCATAATAACAAAGAAATATCAGTAACTATTAGGAACAAAGAGTCAAATCAAATAACTAAGGAAGATATATCTTTAGATAATACATCTAATATGGAAAACGCATTAATTCCAGAAGAAAAAGCCGTAAATGTTAAAACCAGATTTGATGTTCCAAAAACTTCAAAAGATATGACAATGAATCTTTTTGAAGATAACTTTTTGACAGATACAGCAAGAAAAAAACATAAAATAATAGGGCAGGTATTTGATACATACTGGATTGTTGAGTACGAAGATAAAATGTACATCATTGACCAACATGCGGCTCATGAAAAAGTTATGTTTGAAAAAATTATGGCTGGTTTAAAAAATAAAGAAATTAACACTCAAATGGTTAATCCTCCTATAATTTTAAATCTAAGCATGCTTGAAGCACAACTTTTAGAAAAATTTATAGATAATTTCAGAGAAATAGGTTATGAAATAGAGGAATTTGGTGGTCAGGATTTTGCAGTAAGAGGTATCCCGGCTGATTTATATACATTAGATGCAAGAGAGGTATTGATGAACCTTATTGATAATTTGTCAGAACAGACAACAAAATTAAATTCTGAACTATTAACAGAAAAAATTGCGTCAATGTCATGTAAAGCAGCAGTTAAGGGAAATAACAAATTAAGTTATGCAGAAATGGATTCTTTAATTGACCAATTGTTAAAACTTGAAAATCCATTCAACTGTCCTCATGGAAGACCAACAATCATTTCATTATCAAAATACGAACTTGAAAAGAAGTTTAAACGAATAATTTAGGAGTATATATGAAACCGTTAGTTGTTATAACAGGACCTACAGCAGTAGGTAAAACAGAATTATCCATAAAAATTGCAAAAGCAATTGACGGAGAGATAATCAGTGCTGATTCCATTCAGGTTTATAAACATATGGATATTGGTTCTGCCAAAATAACAAAAGAAGAAATGCAGGGAATAAAGCATTATCTTGTTGATGAATTTGAACCGGATGAAGAATTTAACGTTCATGTATTTAAAGAAAAAACGTTAGAATACATGGACAAAATATATGAAGCAGGAAAAATTCCAATTATCGTAGGCGGTACCGGATTTTATATTCAGTCTGTATTATATGATATTCAGTTTAATGATGAAGAAATAGACAGTGCTTATAGAAAAGAACTTGAAAATATAGCAAAAGAAAAAGGAAATGATTATTTACATAATATGTTAAAAGAAGTAGATGAAGAATCTGCATTAAATATACATAAGAACAATTTAAAGCGTGTAATAAGAGCATTAGAATTTTATAAAAATACAGGTGAAAAAATTTCAACTCATAATGAAGAACAATCTCAAAATATTTCTCCTTATAATTTTGTTTATTTTGTGTTAAATGATAAAAGAGAACTTTTATATGAAAGAATAAATAAAAGAGTTGATATTATGTTTGATAAAGGCCTTGTAAATGAGGTCAAAAACCTTTTGAATATGGGATATACAAAAGATTTGGTTTCCATGAACGGTATAGGATACAAGGAAGTTGTTGATTATATTAATGGTAAATATTCTTTAGATGAAACTAAAGAAATAATAAAAAGAGAAACCAGACATTTTGCAAAACGACAGCTTACATGGTTTAGAAGGGAAAAAGATGTGACCATGGTCAACTATTTTGATTATGATAGTATCGATGATACTTTGAAATATATGATTAATACACTAAGGGAAAAGGATATAATTAAAAATGATTAAGGAAATGTATAAAAATCTGGGAATAGATGAAAATGTATATAATTTTACAAAAAATATTGAAAATGAATTAAAAGATAGATTTGCAAAAATAGATGAAGTAGCTGAATATAATCAATTAAAAGTTATGAAAGCATTTCAGAAGAATCAGGTTTCCGAAGCGCATCTTGGCGTATCTACAGGTTATGGATATAATGACATAGGCAGAGATACTTTAGAAAAAGTATATGCTGATGTATTTGGTACAGAAGATGCACTTGTCCGCCCACAGATTACATGCGGAACTCATGCATTAGGGATCGCATTATCAGCAAATTTACGACCGGGCGACAAAATACTTTATATTTCTGGTAAGCCTTATGATACACTTGAAGAGGTAATCGGAATTAGAGAATCAAAAGGATCTCTTGCAGAATATGGAATTAAATATGGACAGGTAGATTTACTTCCTAATGGTGATTTTGATTTTGATGGCATAAAAAAGGCAATAACTTCTGATGTTAAGATGGTTGGAATCCAAAGATCAAAAGGATATGAGACAAGACCTACTATTTCTGTTGAAAAAACAGGTCAGGTAATTAATTTTGTAAAAGAAATAAATAAAGATATCATTGTAATGGTAGATAATTGCTATGGTGAATTCGTAGATATAGTTGAGCCATCAAACGTAGGTGCTGACATGGTTGTAGGTTCTTTGATTAAAAATCTTGGTGGTGGATTAGCTCCTATTGGAGGATATATATGTGGAACCAAAGAATGTGTTGAAAATTGTGCATATAGACTTACAACTCCGGGACTTGGAAAAGAAGTTGGTGCAAGCCTTGATGTAATTCATACATTTTATCAGGGATTATTTATGGCACCAACAGTTGTTGCTTCTGCATTAAAGGGTGCAATTTTTGCAGCAAATGTATTTGAAAGATTAGGATTTAATGTAATTCCTAATTCGACAGAAGAACGATACGATATCATTCAGGCTGTTACATTTGGCTCTCCTGAAGGAGTAATCGCTTTTTGTAAAGGAATTCAGGCAGCAGCTCCGATTGACAGCTATGTTACACCTGAACCATGGGATATGCCGGGCTATGATTCACAGGTAATTATGGCAGCAGGTGCATTTGTATCCGGTTCATCTATTGAACTTAGTGCTGATGCTCCAATTAAACCTCCATATGCTGTTTATTTTCAGGGTGGTCTTACATGGCAACATGCCAAATTTGGAATATTAAAGGCTTTGCAGCAGTTAGTAAATGAAAATATCGTCACAATATAAAATATTTATTATAAATTTTAGAATTTAAACAATGTAAATATTCACACATTTAGTATCGTGATTTTATAATTTAAACTACTGCATCTTAAAATGTTAAAATTTAGTTAAATTTGCTTAAAATATTATTTAATTATGTACACTAAAAATTTATTGTGATAAAATCTTACATTAGCAAGTTATTGTTTGATACCTTTATTTGTACTTGGAGAGATGAATGGAGGTATTTATATGAACAAAATTGCTGACATGCCTGTTAATGAAAGACCTTATGAAAAATGCATTAAAAAAGGTCCGGCCTTTTTAAGTGATGAAGAATTATTAGCAGTTATTCTAAGAACAGGAAACAGAGAATTAAATTCTATGGAACTGGCAAGAACAATAATAACAAAAGAAAATAAGACAGATATTTTATCAATTATGCATTATACATTTGAAGAATTGACAAGCTTTAAGGGAATTGGAACTGTAAAAGCAATTCAGATTATGTGTATAGGAGAACTTTCCAAAAGAATAGCATGTACGAAAGCAATTCATAAGCTTGATTTTTCAAGACCTGACACAATTGCAAGATACTATATGGAAAGCATGCGCCATAAAGAAAAAGAAGAATTAGTCGTTGCATATTTAGACACAAAATGTCAAATGATAAAAGATATGATGATAACATCAGGAACAATAAACCAGTCTCTATTTTCAATAAGGGAAATATTTGTTCAGGCATTAAGACTTAATGCGGTTAATATCGTAATTGTACATAATCATCCAAGCGGGAACAGCGAACCTAGTAAAGATGATATTATTTCTACGAAAAAAATATATGAAGCCGGACAGTTAATTGGTATAACTGTTCTCGATCATATTATTATAGGAGACAAATCGTTTACCAGCTTAAATGCATTAGGAATTATATAAATCAAATTAATTGGAAGGACAATAAAATGAGTCAGAATGTTTATGGAATTGACATTGGAACAAGTAATTTAAAGATTTTCAATGGACAAACTAAAACTATAATAAATGAAAAAAATATAATAGCAATTCGAAATAAAAAGGACGTTTTTGCAATTGGAAATGGAGCTTTTGAAATGTATGAGAAAGCTCCTGATAATATTGTTGTAAGTTTTCCTATCAAGGATGGAGTAATTGCAGATATTAAAAACATGAAAAGTCTTATAGAAAAGATGTTTATTAAATTAAATTATCCTAAAATTGTAAGAGGTGGACGATTCTGCATTGCCGTTCCTTCTGATATAACTGAAGTTGAAAAAAGAGCTTTTTATGATGTTATTAACGACTCAAGTATTAAAGCAAAAGAAATAAAGATAGTAGAAAAACCTATTGCAGATGCAGTTGGTCTTGGTATTGATATTGACAGTGCTAAAGGAAACATGATTGTAAACATCGGTGCCGATACAACTGAAATTACAGTTACATCACTTGGTGGAATTGTAATTAGCAGAATTGTAAAAATTGGCGGAAACAAACTTGACGAAATAATTTGTAATATTGTAAAAAGAAAATATAATATTATGATTGGCATGAAAACAGCAGAGCAAATAAAAATCAATCTTGCAAATGCAATTTATGATGAAGAATCAGATGATAATTATGAAATGTGTAATGTATTTGGGAGAAACATTATTACAGGACTTCCTTGTGAAAGAACGGTTACATCTGATTTAATATATGAAGCAATAAAAGAAGTATTATCGTCTATTATTGATTCAATAAAACAGTTACTTGAACGTACACCACCTGAATTATCTTCTGATATAATTGACACCGGAATATATCTTACAGGTGGTTCAGCGCAGATTACAAATTTAAGTAAACTAATAGAAATGGAAACAGATTTAAAGGTAAATGTTGTTAGAAACCCCGGTGAATCAGTTGTAAGAGGAATTTCAAAAATTATATCTGATTCAAAATACAGAAAGTTGTTATATACACCAAGCGAAAATAAATACTAAGAGGTAGGTAAAAAGAAATGAAAAGACCTTCTAAGTTTATAAATATAAATACAAAAGTTTTAATATTTGTTCTAACTGTATTTTGCGTGTTTAGCATAATTTTGTCATCTATATTTTCAAATTATTCTAAACCTGCAAAAATAGTTTCCGGTGCAATTGTTGTTCCTCTTCAGGATGGAATGAATGGCATTGGTAAATGGTTTACTAATAAAGCAGATTACTTTAATTCAGTAAAAAAACTTACAAAGAAAAATAAAGAATTAGAAAGTCAGGTTAACGAATTAACAGAAGAAAACAGTTTGTTAGCTCAAAATAAATATGAACTTGAAAGACTTCGTGATTTATATCAGTTAGATCAGGACTATTCAAGTTACGAAAAAATTGCAGCCAATGTAATTGGAAAAGACTCCGGAAACTGGTTTGATATCTTTACAATTAATAAAGGTTCAAAAGACGGAATAAAAAAAGATATGAATGTAATAAGCGGTGGTGGACTTGTTGGAATTGTTACTGACGTCGGTAAAGATTATGCAAAAGTTAGAGCTATAATTGATGATGAAAGTAGTGTAAGTGTTTCGTTTGCCAACACAAGTGATACCGGAATTGTAAGTGGAGATTTAAAGCTTATGGATGATGGTGTTATGAATGTAACAGAAGTACTAAAAGATGCTAAGGTTACAGAAGGCGATATGGTAGTCACATCAAAAATATCAGACAAATTTGTTCCGGGAATATTAGTCGGTTATGTAACAAATATTAAATTAGATTCGAGTGAATTGACACAGTCAGGACAAATAATTCCTGTTGTAGATTTTAAACATATAGACGAAGTATTGGTAATTACTCAGTTAAAGGATGATATGTAAAGGAGAAAAAGCATGAAAGAGAAAATAAGAAATTTCATAATATTTGCGGCAGTGATTCTCGTTGCCTTTTTGCTACAAAACGCATTTTCTCTTGCATTGCCTCAGGAAGTCTCTACACCTAATCTTCTTCTGATAGTTGTATGTTTTTTTGGACTTATGTGTGGAAGCAACAAAGGAATAGCCATTGGATTTGCATGTGGTTTACTTGTTGATGTTTTCTATGGTGACGTAATAGGATTTAACGCTTTAATTTACATGTATTGCGGATTATTTAGTGGAATCTTTAGAAGATGGTTTTATAGTGAAATCATTATTATGCCATTGCTTTTAGTTTTTATAAATGATTTTATGTTTAACACAGTTTACTATGGATTCAGATTGCTTTTAAGAAATAAGTTAGACTATCCATATTATTTTGAAAAGATAATTTTACCTGAAATGATAATTACAACATTTTGTGCTTTAATTGTATATAAATTGTTTTATTTATTAAATGAAAAGGTAATTTCTAAAGAACAAAGGAGTGCATTAAGTTTTGATAAGTGATTTTTTCTACACGATTTATAACATAATAAAATCAAGAATATTTATTGTCGGTGCGGTATTAACAGTTCTTTTTGGAGTTGTTCTTTTTAGATTATTTGATTTACAGATAATTAACGAGAGTTACTATATGAATACTTATGTACAGCAGGCTGAAAAGACGGTTTACACGCCAGGTACAAGAGGTAATATTTATGATACAAATGGTGAATTATTAGCTTATAATGAATTAAGCTATGCCGTTACATTTGAAGATAAAATTGACAGCTCCGATGAAAAAAACGGAATATTAAATGAAATTGTATATAATGCAATAACAATAATTGAAAAATATGGTGATAAAGTATCTTATGATTTCCCAATTGTAATTAACAGCGATGGCAATTATGAGTTTAATTTTACATCAGATGCATCAAGAACCTTATTTATGACTAATTTATTTGGTAAAAAGATGAAAAAAGGTAATGTTGACTATTCTAATGCCTCAGCTGCAGAAGTCATGGACTATTGTGTAAATTCCTTCTTTGATTTAGAGGGTGATTACGATATGGAAATGACTTTAAAAATTATTGCAATAAGATATAACATATTCCAAAATTCATACCAGAAGTATGTTGCAACAACTATTGCAACAAATATTTCAAAAGAAACAATGACAGCGATTTATGAAAATGAAGCAATTCTTACAGGTGTATCAGTTGCTGAAACAACAATCAGAAGATATGTTGATAGTGAATATTTTGCTCCACTGATAGGATATACCGGTAAAATTTCCGAAAGCGAATTACAGGAATACAATGACAATGGTGGTGATTATATTTCTAGCGACTATGTTGGTAAATCAGGTATTGAATCCGCTATGGAAGATACATTGCAGGGTGTACGTGGAGAAAAGAAAATATTCGTAGATTCTACAGGTAAAGTGTTAAGTACAGTTTCATCAACTGATTCTTCTGTTGGAAAAGATGTAACCTTAACAATTGATAAGAAATTACAGATTGCCACATATAAAATGCTTGAGAAAAAAATTGCTTCAGTCTTAATTTCTCAGATTGTTAACAGGGATGTTTCAGATAAAGAACAGGAAGATTCCGATGTGCATCCTATTGCAGCAAAAACTGTATATTTTCAGTTAATAAATAATAATGTTTTAAGCATAAAAGATTTAAAAAAGAAACGAACAAATAATGAAGCAAAAGTTTATACTAAATATTCTGATGCCCTAAAGGTTGTAAAGAGTCGATTGAAGAAACAATTAGAATCTGATAAGGGCGAAGTATATAATGATTCATCAGACGAATATAAAGAGTATTATGATTATATTTTTGATGAATTAAAATCTGATAATGTATTAATTTCTTCATCTTTAGATAGTTCTGATGCAACTTATAAAAAATATATAGCTGGAGATATCAGTATTAATGAATTTATCAAATATGCTATATCCAAAAGCTGGATTAATATATCAGCATTACAAATTGATAATCAATATATTACTTCAGATGAAACATATAAAGTAATAGTAAATTATATTTTAGATTTCATAGATAATAATGCATCATTTAGTAAATTAATATTCAAATATAAAATTAATGATGGAACAATAAACGGTTGTGAAATATGTATGTTATTATACGATCAGGGCGTATTAGAAAAAGACCGTGATTGGTATAACAAATTATCAACATACACATCAACGGAATCTTATAATTTTATTATTAGTCAGATTAAAAAATTAAATATTACACCGGCACAGATTGCTTTGGATCCATGTTCAGGCTCTGTTGTTGTTACTAATCCAAATAACGGTAAAGTGTTAGCTATGGTAACTTATCCAAGTTATGATAATAATATGCTTTCCGGTTCAGTAGACGCTGATTATTGGGCTAAACTTGTAGATGATTTATCTTCACCGCTTTATAACAGAGCTACTCAGGGGTTATCAGCTCCGGGTTCAACATTTAAGATGGTAACTGCAATGACAGCATTGGAAAATAATACAATAACAAGATATAGAACTATCGTTGATAAAGGTGAGTTTGATAAAATATCGCCACATCCAAAATGTTGGATATATCCTTCAGCACATGGTAGCTTGAATGTAATGCAGGCTATTGCTCAATCATGTAATGGATTTTTCTATGAAGTAGGTTATGAATTGGGAACAACTTCATCAGGTAAATATGATAGTGCTACAGGACTTAAAAAACTTGAAGTATATGCGAAAGAATTAGGTTTAGACATGAAATCAGGTGTAGAAATAACAGAAAGCGACCCTAAATTTTCAACAGAATCAGCTGTCCATTCAGCCATTGGCCAGGGTAGTCATTCATATGCGCCTGTACAACTTGCAAGATATATATCCACATTAGCTAACGGTGGTAAAAATTACGAACTAACTTTAGTTGATAAAATAACTGATTCATCAGGAAATGTAATTAAGAAAAATAAAGCAAAATTATCAAATACTGTAAACGCATCAAGTGAAACATGGGATATTATTCATACCGGAATGCGAATGGTTATTACAGAAGGAACTATAGAAAAATCTTTCAAGGATACAGACATAGCGTTTGCCGGTAAAACAGGTACTGCTGAAGAAAATTCAAAAAGAAACGCACATTCATTGTTTGTAGCATATGCTCCATATAACAAACCTAAAGTGGCAATTTCAGCAGTTATTCCGTTTGGTAACTCTTCACATGATTCTGCTGAAGTAGCAAAGGACGTTGTAAGATATTATCTTGGAGAATTAACGGATGATGATGTAAATAAAGATGTTGAAAGTTCTTCTTCAACAAGTGCCGTTAGAGATTAATTTAGTTAGAAAGCTAATATGGCTTTACTATATATAACAAAAGACTTCTTAATATACAAAAGAGTAATATATACAAAATATTACACTTAACATATGATTACTAAAATAAATATAAGTATATTGAGGAGGATTTTATGGGAGAAGTAATAGTAATAACTTCCGGAAAAGGGGGAGTAGGCAAAACTACCGTTACTGCAAACCTGAGCGTTTCCCTTTCATTATTAGGGAAAAAAGTTATAGCTATAGACACAGATATAGGGCTTAGAAATCTGGATGTAGTAATGGGCTTAGAAAACAGCATTGTTTACAATATTGTTGATGTGATTGAAGGGAACTGTCGCTTGAAGCAGGCTATAATAAGGGATAAAAGATTTAGAAATCTTTATTTGCTTCCAAGCGCTCAGAGCAAGGATAAGTCTTGCATTAACCAATATCAGATGATTAATCTTACAAATGAATTAAAACAAAAGTTTGACTATGTATTAATTGATTGTCCAGCAGGAATTGAGCAGGGATTTAAAAATGCTATTGCAGGTGCTACAAGAGCCATTATTGTGACTACTCCGGAAGTATCAGCAATTAGGGATGCTGACAGAGTGTCCTGTCTCTTAGATAAAGCAGGACTATATCCTATCAATTTAATTGTAAATAAAATACGAAATGATTTAGTGAAAAAAGGCGATATGATGTCAACTGATGATGTCACAGAGATACTTAGTCTTGATTTAATTGGCATGATTCATGATGATACAGATATTGTTATATCGACTAACAGAGGAGAACCTCTTGCAGGGGCAAATTCATATTCATCTAAAATTTTTATGAATATTGCTAAAAGAATAGATGGTGAAGAAGTACCAATGTTGAATCATAAGAATAGAAAATTTAATTTCTTTAAAAAGTATTTAACAGGAGGTTTTCAAAATGTTTAGACTAAATTATTTTAGATTCAGGAAAAGAAAACGTTCAGGAAAAATTGCTCATGACAGACTGAAAATTCTTTTAGTTTCTGACAGGGCGGGATGTTCACCTGAAACAATGGAACTTATTAAAAATGATATTTTAAATGTTATTTCAAAATATGTTGAAATTGATAAAGAAAACTGTAAAATACAAATAGAAAAAGATAAAAAGCCTTATCTTTTTGCAAACATACCTATAAAAGAAGTTAAGGTTTAATATATTTACTTAGTTATGCTCAAAGAAAATGGGCATTAGGAGGCAAAATATCAATGGCAAGAAGAAAGAAAAAAACGCTGTCGAAATTAAAAGAATATAAATTTAGCAATATAAATTTTAGATTACTACTTTATGTAGTATGTCTGACTGTTATTGGAATACTTGCGATAGGTAGTGCTACTAGCGGTGGAACAGAACAGAAAAAACAGATTTTAGGATTTGTAATGGGAATTATTATTTTAATAATTTTAAGTTTAGTAAGTTATAAATTTGTTTTTAAATTTTACTGGCTTGCATACATATTTAACTTGGTATTGCTTGTTTATGTTAAATTAAATGGAGATGTAAATAAAGGTGCAGGACGTTGGATTGATTTAAAGTTTATGCAGTTTCAGCCTTCGGAATTATCAAAGATAATTTTAATATTATTTTTAGCTGCTTATCTTTATAAGCATAGAAATACCATAAATACCTTTAGAACAATAGCTTCTACATGTGCATTAGCAGGATTACCAATAGCTCTCATAGTAGTTCAGCCGGATTTATCAACAACAATAGTTATTTTTATTACATTTTGTGTTATAATGTTTTTATCTGGGATTAGTTACAAGATTGTAACAACTGTGTTAATTATTGCTATACCTTTAGCAAGTGTATTTGTTTACGTGGGGATAAACGATCCTAATAGCGGTATTTTACAAGGATATCAGTTAAAAAGAATTGTTGGTTTTTATAGCAAAGATTCAACTGACCCTGACATTATAGATACAAGACGACAGCAGGAGAACTCATTACTTGCAATTGGTTCCGGCGGTCTTACAGGAAAAGGCCTAAATAACAATACAGTAACCAGTGTAAAGAACGGTAACTTATTATCAGAAAGTCATACTGATTTTATATTTGCAATTATAGGTGAAGAACTGGGATTTGCAGGAAGTGCGGCAGTTGTTATCTTGTTGCTACTTATAGTTGTTGAATGTTTTCTAACGGGAGCCAGGGCGAAAGATTTAAGTGGAAAACTGTTTTGCTTTGGACTTGGATCGTTGATTGGATTCCAATCGCTTGTTAATTTGTCAGTAGCGACATGTATGTTGCCTAATACCGGCTTAACGTTACCATTCGTTAGTTATGGATTGTCATCCCTAATCAGTATGTATATTGGTATTGGGATTGTAATAAATGTAGGATTACAGCGGAAAAAAGATTTATACTAGGAGGAGTAAATATATGAATATTGGTTTTATAGCACACGATTCAAAAAAACATTTAATGCAGAATTTCTGCATTGCGTACAGGGGTATTCTATCAAAGCATGAACTTTATGCGACAGGTACTACAGGCAGATTAATAGAGGAAGCAGCTAATTTAAATGTTCATAAATTTTTAGCTGGACATTTAGGTGGTGAACAACAGATGTGTGCCATGATTGAGCAGAATCAGATGGACTTAGTTATATTTTTAAGAGATCCATTAAATCCTAAATCTCATGAACCGGATATTCATAAAGCAATACGTTTATGTGATATGCACAATATTCCTCTAGCTTCAAATGTAGCTACTGCCGAATTACTTATAAAATCACTTGAACACGGAGATTTAGAATGGCGTGAAGCTTATAATGCATAAAAAAATACCGGAATATAGTTATACTAATTAGATTAGTTGACTATTTCCGGTATTTTTTATTAATTATTTTATTTCTAAATTAAGAATTACTAAATTGTAAATGCCATAAAAGAATACAATTCAGATAAAGTTTTTAATGGTTTTCACCAAGAGAATAAACTCTTCCATATAGACTGATTAAGTACAAACCACATAATCCGATTATTGCATAAATAATTCTTGAAAGCCAACTCATATCGCCAAATAAAAATGCAACTAAATCAAATTTAAAGAAACCTATAAGTCCCCAGTTTATTGCTCCAATTATAACTAATGTCAGCACTGTATAATCAAATCCTTTTGAATTCATATAATCACCTCCTGTGCTTTATATATGATATTTTTTACAAAAAATGAAATAATATAAATGGTAATTATTTCATTGACTAGAATTGAAAAATGATAGATAATATAAGATAGTGCCTGATGATTTGAATTAGGCAGATTTAACATTTGTTTAATAGATAATTTTAAATTATCTAATACATAATTAAGGTGAATAAGATGGCAAAAAAGCAAAAACGAGTAATAAGATATAAATCTTACACACGTATTAATCCGGGTATTATAATTTTTGGCATTATATTTATATATATAGCAATCAGCTTATTTAAATACATTACAACAGACAGAATTAATTATTATGAAGTAGTCGAGGGAACTTCATCCGATGAAACATATAAATCCTATAAAGGGATTGCATTACGTAAAGAAAGTGTTGTTAATGCTGATTCTTCCGGATATGTTGATTATTATGTTCGTGAAGGTGCACGAATATCTTTAAATACAACTTTATATAGTATGGATGCAGACGGAACAATTAATAAACTGTTATCTGAAATGTCTGAAAAAGATACTACCCTTACAGACGATGATATTACAAAATTAAAAGATAAAATATATACTTTTACAAATAACTATGATGATATGGATTTTAATGAAGTATATAATTTTAAAAATAATGTTCAGGGAACAGTTGCTGACCTGATTAACATGAATGCATTAGATTCATTGATTAAAAATAATTCAGATTCTCAATTTTCGATAAATAAGGCACGTAATACAGGAATTGTACTTTATAGATTTGATGGATATGAAAATAAAAAGGCTAAAGAACTTACAATGGATGACTTTAGAGCTAAAAACTATTCTTCACAGCTTGTTAATTCAGGCGATTATGTTGAAGCAAATGAGCCTATCTATAAATCTATTACTGATGATGAATGGAGTATCGTAGTTCCATTTACCAAAAATGAAGTAAAAAAATATAAAGATACAGTAGGTGTAAAAATTAAATTTAATAAAGATAATATAACCACTACAGCCAATATTAAAATTGTAAAGGGTGCAGATGGTAATAATTACGGAGTAATTACATTAGCAAAGTATGTTGTAAGATATGCAACAGACAGATTTGTAAATATTCAGATTATTGATAATATAACAACAGGATTAAAAATTCCAAAAATATCAATTGCTTCTAAGAATTTATACATAATTCCAAAGGATTATGCCACAAAATCTAATGACGATACAGACATTGGATTTAGAAAACAGGTTGTTAAAGATGGCAAAATTGATAGTGATGTAACATATCCTACTATTTCATATTCAGATGATGATAATTATTATGTATCTACTGATGAATTTGAAAAAGGTGATGTACTCATCAAGGATGATTCTGTTGAGACATATACTATTGGAGCTGAACAGACAAGACAAGGTGTTTACAACATAAACAACGGATACACTGTTTTTGTTCAGGTAACCATATTAGGCGAAACAGATGAATATTACATTGTTGAATCGGGCGAAAAATATGGTTTAAGTGTGTATGACCATATCGTCTTAGATAGTAGCAAAGTAAAAGAAAATCAAATTATATTTCAATAAATAAAGGAGTGATTTTAATGATACAGGAAAATATTAAACTTGTAGAAGAAAACATTAAAAAGGCTTGTGAAAAAGTAGGAAGAGACGTAAATGAAGTAACTTTAATAGCTGTCAGCAAAACTAAACCTTATACTGCAATAGAAGAGGCATTGCCAACAGGTGTTAAAGATTACGGAGAAAATAAAGTTCAGGAACTTTGTGACAAATATGAAATATTGCCAAAAGATATCAAATGGCACATGATTGGTCATTTACAAAGAAATAAAGTTAAATATCTTGTAGGAAAGGCTTCTCTTATCCATTCTGTTGATTCAATAAGATTAGCAGAACAGATTGAAAAAGAATATGCAAAAGCTGATGAAATTGCGAATATATTAATTGAAGTAAATATGGCACAGGAAGAAAGTAAATTCGGAATAACATCTGAAGAAACTGAACAATTAGTTAGAGAAATAGCTAAATTTCCACACATAAGAATTAAAGGATTAATGACAATTGCTCCATATACTGATAATCCTGAATCAAATAGAGTATATTTTAGAAATATGAAGAAATTATCGGTTGACATAGAAAATAAAAACATTGATAATGTTAGTATGAGTGTCTTGTCGATGGGGATGACAGGAGACTATCAGGTAGCCGTTGAAGAAGGTGCAACTCTAGTCAGAGTCGGTACCGGAATATTTGGTGAAAGAAATTATAATATTTAAAATATAAATCAAAGTTAGGAGATTAAAATGAGTTTTATAGATAAAGTGTCGAACATATTAAGAATGGATTATAATCAGGATGATTACGATGATTATGACGAAGATTTCGATGATGATTTCGACGAAGATGAAGAAGAGACAAGACAGCCTGAACGTGTAAGTCGTACATCTTATAGAGACAAATACGAAGATGAAGACGATGAACTTTCATATAGCAAACGTTCAAGCCACGCTAAATCTTCATCCAGAAGTTCATTTATGAGCAAATCATCTAATAAAAACGCAAGAAATGTCGTTCCGATGAGAAGTTCAGGATTAGAAGTTTGCGTAATTAAGCCATCGGGTTATGATGAAACAAAAGAAATAATAGACACATTGCTTCAGGGAAAAGCTGTAATCGTTAATTTAGAAGGCGTTAAATTAGATTTAGCTCAGCGTATTGTTGATACAGTTTATGGTGCAAGCTATTCTATAGGCGGTAAATTACAAAAAATAACAGGATACATTTACATCGTGACACCTTCAAATGTTGATCTTTCAGGTGATTTCCATGATGCAATATCAAGTTCATATAATAACATGAGATCAACTTCAATGTATAAGTAGAATTATATTCGACATTTAAGGACAGACTGATGAACAAAGAAGATAATTATGTTAAAAACCGATTATTAGATCTTGCAGATATTACTTATTCAAAAAATATCTATGCATATTCTGATTTTCTAAATTTAAATGAAATAAATATTTTTAATACAATAACAAATCAATTACCTCCAGTTAATTACTATTTGACTGGAGGCAATGTTTATGCAGAAAGAAAAATTGTAGTCTTTAAACCAATTGAAGTCTATTATGAAGAAGATGTCCCAATCACTCTTTTAAAAATCGAACCACTCAATAAAAAATACGCAGATACATTAAATCATAGAGATTATTTAGGGGCAATATTAAATTTGGGAATTGACAGAAGTAAGATTGGCGATATTTTTATAGGTGAAAATGTAGCATATATATATGTTATTACAGGAATTTCTGACTATATAATCAATAATTTTACAAAAGTAAAACATACTCTTATTTCATGTAAGATTGCTTATGATGAAATTGAAAATGTCAGACCAAATCTTAAAGAAATAAAAGGAACTATCGGTAACATACGATTAGACAGTATAATTTCTTTAGCATTTAATAAATCAAGAAGCAGTATTGTTTCATATATTGAAGAGAAAAAAGTATTCGTAAACGGAAAAATTATTACTTCAAATGGATATTCAATTAAAGAAAATGATATTATTTCAGTCAGAGGTCTTGGCAGAGTTATTTACAACAGACAGATAAGTGTTACTAAAAAAGGAAAAAATCTAGTATCAGTTTCGATATACTGTTAAATAAACAAGCTACAATCATTATTGTAGATACTGAAAATTAAGATGCTTGTTGTTATATAGTTATTATTTCAACAAGTAATATAGCAGACAAAAAGAAAGGGCACTGTAAATTAAATTAGATTTACGCAAATTAAATAAATATTTATTTAATTATAAGGAGAAAAATATGGAAGTATCAATTAACACAAACGCAATGAAAGTAAATTATGAGCAAAAGCCTTGTTATGATATTGTATTTTCAAAAGATTTCAATTTATTAAATGATGAAATCCAGCAATTAAATATAAGTAACAAACGAATTTGTATAGTTACAGAATCAAATGTTGGTCCTTTATATGCAAATGAAGTTAAAGATATTTTTATGAGTAATTCAAAAGAAGTAATTATTTTTGAATTTACAGCAGGTGAAGCTCATAAGAATTTGGATACAATTTCTGAATTATATACTGTTTTAATTGAAAATAAATTTGACAGAAATGATATGCTTGTTGCTTTAGGTGGTGGTGTTGTAGGAGACATGACAGGATATGCTGCAGCAACTTATTTAAGAGGAATAGATTTTATTCAAATTCCAACTTCTTTATTAGCACAGGTAGATTCAAGTATTGGTGGAAAAACAGGTGTAGATTATAAGGCTTACAAAAACATGATAGGAGCCTTCTACCAGCCTAAACTTGTATATATGAATCTTAGTACATTAAACTCATTACCTAATCGCGAATATTATTCAGGAATGGGCGAAATAGTTAAACACGGATTAATAAAAGATTCTGATTATTTCTACTGGTTAAAAGAGAATTATCAAAAGATTTTAGATAGAGACTATGACACTTTGTTTACTATGATTTACAATAGTTGTAATGTAAAAAGAAAAGTAGTGGAAGAAGATCCTAAAGAAAAAGGAGATAGAGCCTTACTTAATTTTGGACATACAATTGGTCATGCAGTTGAAAAATTAAAAAATTTCACATTACTTCATGGGGAATGTGTTTCAATTGGTATTGTATCAGCTGCATACATTTCTTTGGTTAAAAATTATATAAATAACACTGAATTTAATGATATATGTGATACATTAAAATTATTTAAATTACCTGTTACTACATCAGATATTAACGCTAATGATGTTGTTGAAGCCACTTTAAATGATAAAAAAATGGATTCAGGTGTAATTAAGTTCATCGTTTTAAAAGAAATTGGTAATGCTTCAATTGATAGAACTATAGACCATGACTTATTAATTTATAGCTGTGAAAAAATAATTAAAAAGTAAGTTTTAGAAAGGATTATAAAGATGAAAACAGGACTACATAATTTAAAGCTTATTGTTTCTTTAATTGTTCTGATAATATTTGATCAATTAACTAAATTTTGGGCTGTTACACAATTAAAATCCGGAAAAGTTATTTCCATAATTCCAAATGTCTTTGAATTAAACTATTTGGATGGAGGGAACACAGGTGCAGCCTGGGGTATTTTTTCAGGAAAGATAGCTATGTTTATCATCTTTACAATAATAGTAGTAATTATACTGATTTTATGTATTTACAGAATCAGCAAACTACTAACGTTAAACTGTTCGTTAAATACTATGCATTTAATTTCAATGCAGTATATAATTACTTTATTGATAGCAGGAGCAATTGGTAATTTGATTGACAGAATTGTAAATGGATATGTTGTGGATTTTCTGTATTTTAAGCTTATAGATTTTCCAGTATTTAACGTTGCTGATTGTTATGTGACAATCGCATGTGCATTGCTTATAATTTTTTGTGTCTTTGTAATTAACGACAAAGAATTTAATGCGATTTTTTCTTTGAAAAAAGATGATTCTGAAGATAAAAAAGATAAATAAATTTCAAACTATAATTTAGAAAATTATTTTACAAATATAATTTAAGCGAGAATAAAATGAGTAATATATATTATGTTGACGATGATTTCGAAGGAGTTCGAGTTGATAAGTATTTAGGCGAAATTTTGCCTGACATATCTAGATCTTATATTCAAAAACTGCTAAAAAGCCAGCATATTTTAGTAAATAAATGCGTGTGCAAAGCTAATTACAAAGTTAAAACGGACGATATAATTAATGTAGATATTCCTGAACCGTTAGAAGCAAATATTGTAGCTGAAGATATTCCTTTAGATATAATATATGAAGATGATGATATTTTAATAGTAAATAAACCTAAAGATATGGTTGTGCATCCGGCTCCAGGTCATTATACAGGAACATTGGTTAATGCATTAATGTATCATTGTCGTGATAATCTTTCTGAAATAAATGGTGTTTTAAGACCTGGAATTGTGCATAGAATTGATAAAGATACAACAGGTGCTTTAATTGTATGTAAGAATGATTACAGCCATAATTTTGTAGCCGAGCAATTAAAAGTTCATTCGATAACGCGAAAATATGTAGCAATTGTAAATGGTGTTATATCTGATGATGAAGGCACTATTGATGCACCAATTGGACGTCATGAAGTTAATCGTAAAAAAATGTCCATTAATTATAAAAATGGTAAAAATGCAGTGACTCATTATAAAGTTTTAAAGCGTTTCAAAAAATACACATACATTGAATGTCAGCTCGAGACAGGGCGTACACATCAAATAAGAGTTCACATGTCAAGTATTAATCATCCTATTTTGGGCGATGAACTCTACAATAACAATAAATGTCCGTTTAAATTACAGGGACAAACTCTTCATGCAAAAACTATTGGCTTTATTCATCCTACAACTAAAGAATATGTAGAGTTTGAAGCACCATTACCTGAATATTTTAAACATTTGCTTGAAATATTAGACTAAAGAACTTATTTTAATGCAATTTTATAAAAAATATAGTTTAAAAAGGCATAATATCAAGTATGTATGCATTAAATTATAAACGCTTATACAATATATGAATGAATTACATACAAAACATTTCGTTAAAGTTGTCTTTTGCGAACAGTTGTGTTACACTAATTATGTGGACGCAACTGTTTTTTTATACTGTTTACTTCCACTACAATCGTATTTAATTATAAATAAATAATAGTTTTCAAGGTAGGTAAAATTATGAAATCACAGAAATTATATAGTTACGTAAGAAAGGCCGTTGATGATTTTGGAATGATTGAAGATGGTGATAAAATAGCAATCGGTATATCAGGTGGTAAAGATAGTTTAACTTTACTATATGCATTGAGCGGACTAAAAATATTTTATCCAAATAAATTCCAATTAGTTGCAATAACAGTTGATTTAGGATTTGGTATTCAGGATTTAGATAAGATTAAGGATTACTGCAAAAAATTTGATGTAGAATATCATGTAATAGAAACACAGATTGCTGATGTAGTGTTTGAACAGCGAAAAGAATCCAATCCTTGTTCTTTATGCGCGAAAATGCGAAAAGGTGCATTAAATAATAAAGCCGAGGAATTAGGCTGTAACAAAATAGCTTATGCACACCATAAGGACGATATCATTGAAACAATGTTTCTTTCACTTATTTATGAAGGAAGATTCCACTGCTTCTCTCCTGTTACATATTTAGACAAAAAAAGATTAACAGTTATAAGACCATTAATGTATGTACCAGAAATGGATGTTATTGGTTTTGCTAAAAGATATGAACTACCTGTTGCAAAAAACAGATGCCCAGTTGATGGACATACTAAACGAGAATATGTTAAAAAACTGGTTAGACAGTTGGTAAAAGAAAATCCCGGTTGTAAAGAACGTTTCTTCACTGCTATTATGAATGGATGCTACAATATGGATAAATAATATTATTTTTGTATTTTAAAAATAATATTGTATTTCATAAATTTGTATTAAAAAAACAAGAAAGGTTATTTTAAATTTGGTATAAAATTATGGCACAGAATCATACATATCATGAACAGATTAATATTGATAACGAATTAAAATTAAGAGAGTTGCAAAAGAAATTACCTAAATTCTGTTCTACTTTTTTTAGAGGAATTGAACCTACTACTTCTTCACGTACAAGAATAGCATATGCTTATGATTTAGGTATATTCTTTAATTACATTAAAACAGAAAATCCTAAATATTCAAATATAAATATTTCAGAACTTGATTTAGATATTTTAGATAAATTGACAGCTACTGATATTGAAGAATATTTAGAATATCTAAAATATTATATTTCTGATGATGGCAAAGAACATACAAATAGCGAGCGAGGAATAATGAGAAAACTTGCAAGTGTTAGAACTTTATATAATTACTTTTATAGAAAAGAACTTATTAAAAACAATCCTGCTAGTATTGTTTCGATGCCTAAACTTCATGACAAAGAAATAATCAGACTTGATGTTGATGAAGTCGCTGAATTATTAGATGAAGTAGAAAATGGAACAAAGTTAACTAAATCCCAGCAAAACTTTCATACTAAAACTAAAGTTAGAGATATTGCAATACTAACACTTCTTCTTGGAACAGGTATTCGTGTATCTGAATGCGTTGGTATTGATATAAATGATATTGATTTTAAAAACACAGGTATAAAAATTCAACGAAAAGGTGGATATGAAACAATCATTTACTTCGGTGATGAAGTTGAGGAAGCGTTAAAGAATTATATGGAAGAGCGAAAAAGAATTGTTCCTGTTGAAGGACATGAAGATGCATTCTTTCTTTCAATTCAAAGAAAACGTATGGGTGTTCGTTCTGTAGAAAAACTTGTAAAAAAATATGCAGGTCTTGTTACTAATTTGAAGAAAATAACACCACACAAATTAAGAAGTACTTATGGCACAACTTTATATCAGGAAACCGGAGACATATACCTTGTTGCAGACGTTTTGGGACATAAAGATGTAAACACAACTAAAAAACATTATGCTGCAATTGATGATGAACGCCGCAGAAAGGCTAGAAATGCCGTGAAATTACGCAATGATTAAGCACTAGATAAAAATCATTAATAAATAAATCAAAACGCTGTATGACTAAAATTTAGTTCATACAGCGTCTTGTAATTTTATTACATTGCCTATAGTCAATTTGCATTAACTATTATTATATTATTTCTTTATTTCATCTGAATAATACATAACTGATATATATTTCCCAGCGTGAATCTTATCACCACTTCCAATGTGATTATATTTACAGATTTCATCTACATACTCTGATACTGATGCATATTCCGGTGTTATGTATTTCTTAGCGATACTTGTTAATGTATCTCCGGGTTTAACCTCTACACTTGTGTAATATTTATATCTGTTAGAGTCAGCCTTCTTCTGTGCTCCAACATCTGTAAGCTTAACAGTACATACAACTGCAGTTGCAAGTAACATTGTAAAAATAACTGATGATAAAAAACTGTTTCTAAATAACTTCATGTTTAAAATCCTCCATATAATATATTTATATTATTGCTATTACGCGAACACTTGTTTGCTTTGTATAATTATATTAACACCCGAACGTTTGTTTGTCAATACTACTTTCGAATATTTGTTCGGTTTTTTGTTGCGTAATTTTTTCTTATATGATAAAATTAGCATATGAGGTGTACATTAGATGGTACAGTTAAGTATATTTTGAAATTTTTTTTTGATTTTGAATATATTTTAAAATTTTATATATTATTTGGAGGAATTACATATGCCTGGTAAGATTACAGCTAAACAGCAACAGATTCTCGATTACATAAAAGAAGAAATATTAAGAAAAGGATATCCACCTACAGTTAGGGAAATCTGTGAGAAAGTTGGTTTGCGTTCTACTTCTTCTGTTCATTCACATTTAGCTACTTTAGAAGAAAACGGCTACATAAGAAGAGACCCTACTAAGCCTCGTGCTATCGAGATAATTGATGATGAATTTGGACTTGCACGAAGAGAAATGTCTAATATTCCGGTTGTTGGAAGAGTTGCTGCAGGTGAGCCATTACTTGCAGTTGAAAACATCGAAGATTATTTTGCATTGCCAACTGAATTTTTACCTAATAACGAAACGTTCATTTTGAAGATTCACGGTGAAAGCATGATTAACGTAGGTTTTTACGAGAATGATTATATTATTGTAGAAAGAACTTCTGCTGTAAGTAATGGAGATATTGTAGTTGCTTTAATAGATGATTCTGCTACAGTTAAAAGATTCTATAAAGAAGATGGACATATCCGCCTTCAACCTGAAAATGACAATATGGATCCAATAATTGTCCCTGATTGTGAGATTTTAGGTAGAGTTCATTCATTATATAGACCTCATGTTGTTTAAGCTAACATAATATAAACATGTTATTTAAACTAATATAAAAAAGATATCAGTTGAAATAAACATTTTCATATCGAATAAGATAAATTTGTTCATTTTTACTGATATCTTTTTGTAATGTTATTACAATACTTTCTCGTTAGTGTGTTTTTATGCAAGGCAATCATCTAATGATTTAATTATAGCTTCTTTATCAAGATTCTGACCGATAAATACTAATTTAATCATACGATCGCCTACTTCTTCGTCCCAATCCTTAACTAATGTAGGATCATCTTTCATTGCCTGAGCACGTACTCTTCTTGGTGCTGTAGCATACCATCTGCCGGCATTTGTAATATTAATCTGTTTACCTGCCTGTTCAAACATATAAGCGTCATTATTGTTCTCAGCTGCCCAGATAATACCTTTGCTTCTGATAATACCTTTAGGCATATCATTAATCCAGTCTTCAAATTTTTCTTTAGCAAAAGGTTTTCTTCTATAATATACAAAACTTCCGATACCGTATTCTTCTGCCTCACCCTCTCCATGATGATGGTGGTGATGGTGATGATGTCCATGATGTCCGTGGTCATCATTTTCATGTTCATCATGATGATGATCGTGTCCCTCATGATCGTGTCCTTCGTGTTCATGTTCGTCATGATGATGACCGTGTCCCTCATGATCGTGTTCCTCATGATCGTGTTCGTCGTGGTCATGATGTTCGTCTTCATCTGCGTCATAATTTTCAAGAGCCTGAATCCAACCTGCTGACATACTTGCTTCATCGAAATCAAATCTTTCAGTATTTAAAATTTCACTTACAGGAACTTTTCCGTAGTTAGTATCAATTGTCTTAGCATTTGGCTGAAGAGTTTTAACAATAGTTTTAACCTTGTTTAACTGTTCTTCTGAAATAGTATCAACTTTGTTGAAAATAATAGTATTACAAAATTCAATTTGCTGAATAAGTAAATTTTCGATATCTTCATCATCAATATCATCTTTAACAAGATTTTCACCACATCCAAATTCGTCTGCTAATCTTGCTACATCGACAACAGTTACAATATTATCAAGACGGCAAAGTTTTGCTCTCTTATCATAAGAACCGTCTAACATAGTAATAGACTGAGCAATTGGCAATGGCTCACAAATACCACTTGCTTCAATTAATAAATAATCAAATTTACCTGATGAAACTAAATCAATAATCTGATTAATTAAATCAACCTTTAATGTACAACAGATACATCCATTCTGAAGTGGAACAAGATTGTCATCTTTCTGTGTAACCTGTCCGCCTTTAGCTATTAAGCTTGCATCAATGTTAACCTCACCAATATCGTTAACAATAACCGCTACTTTATATCCTTCCTGATTAGAAAGGACTTCATTAAGTAATGTTGTCTTTCCTGCACCTAAATAACCTGTAAGTAATGTAACAGGTACAATCTTCTTTGCCATTTAAATCTACCTCTTTTCATAAAAATTATGTTATTGCTCAATTGTATACAAATTTAAAATTTCAATTACAAAATTAAGCAATAAAATTTAATTTAGCCATTTGTACATTTAATATAATAAAATCATTTTTTAACAAAATTATGAACAATTTCAAAATAATGAATTATTATTCATTTTATATAATACCAGGTTTAACCTAATAATCAAATTTATAAGCAAATTATAAGTGATTTTAAATTATAAATAAAATATTTTATAATTTAAGACTATTCTTAAACTAATTTCAAAATATATGAACTATAAGCTTTCATTTCAAAACCATTTTCTACTCTTAATTCTTTATTAGTCAACAAATCAATGTAATTTGCTGAAACATTAAAATTAGCATAATAATTATTTTCATCTGCATTAATGCAAACTAATACAGTCTCTGTATCAACACATCTTTTGATTACACATTGTTTATTTGTAAGTAAAATAGTAGAAAAATCTCCGTAATTTAATGCAGTTGAATTTTTCTTAATATCAGCTAATTTAGAAATGTGCTTAAACAATTCATTTTCAATTGGCTGTTCAAATGAAGGACGCAAAGCTTGGTCTCCCTGACTTTTATCAGCTTTTTCGCCCCATTCACTTCCATAATAAACACAAGGAATTCCAGGCATTCCAAACATCAATGTATAAATCAAAGGCAAATGATTTTCATTACTTAGTATGCTTGCAACTCTTGTTACATCATGATTATCTACAAATGAAAATAGATGCTTTCCTTTGTATATAGTCCAATTTTCGGCCCCGAACTGTCTGTTTAAAGAATGACATATTTCAAACATATTCATAGAATTAAAACTTGAATATAAACCTTTATAGCACTCATAATTTGTTGCTGAATGTAACATTGAATCATTCATTCGCTGATTGTAATCTCCATGAAGCATTTCACCAACCAAAAAGAAATCATTTTTTAATCCATCACAATAATTTCTTAATCTATGCAGAAACTCAGGTGAAAGACAATAAGCTACATCAAGCCTTATTCCATCAATATCAAATTCATCAATCCAAAATTTAACTGCATTAAGTATATGCTGCACTACTTCTTCATTTCCAAGATTTAACTTAACTAAATCATAGTTACCTTCCCAGCCTTCATACCAAAGTCCATCATTATAATTGGAATTTCCTTCAAAACTGATGTGGAACCAATCTTTATATCTGGAATTTTCTCTATTCTTTAAGACATCCTGAAATTGATAAAATCCTCGTCCTACATGATTAAATACACCATCTAAAACAATTTTTATACCATTTTCATGGAGCTCTTGGCAAATATTTTTAAAATCTTCATTTGTGCCTAATCGTTTATCGAGCATGCAGTAATCCCTTGTATTATAACCATGTGTATCTGATTCGAATAAAGGAGAAAAATAAATTGCATTTGCTCCAAGTTTCTTAATGTGTGGAATCCACTCTGAAACTTTATTGATTCTATGCTCTAATACACCATCATTTTCAAATGGTGCACCACAAAATCCAAGTGGATAAATCTGATAAAATACACTTTCATATGCCCACATGTATATCACCTCTTTTATAATTCAACAACTTTTCCGTCACGCCAGATTCTCTCTAAATCATAGAATAAACGATTGTCTTTATTAAATACATGGACAATAATATCTTCATAATCCATTAATACCCAGTCACCACTTCTATACCCCTCGATATGAGTGGGATTTTTGCCGATTTTATGCATTTCTTCATCAACATTATCTACCATTGCCCTTACCTGATTATCATTGTTTCCGCTGGCAATAATAAAATAATCAGCCATTGTAGAAATTTCAGATATATCGAGTACTGTAATATCTACACCTTTTTTATCATCTAACGCGTCATAGGCTATTTTAGCCATCTCTCTGATTTCCATATTGTTTCCTCCGTAATTATATTACAAATCAAGATAACTGTTTTATTTAAAAATAATATTTCTATCAAATTAATTATAATTAGTAATCCAAATATGATTAATTTATCTATTCTCTATAACATTTTTATAAAATTCATATGCCTTACATGTATTTACATCAATATTATCCGTGGAATTACCTTTTGATTTTAAATAGTTAAGTGTATCTCTCAAAATTGTATATACAGTTAAATCAATATCTGAATATGCAATTTTGCGTAAATAATCAAGATTTGGTGCCTGATTTCTTGACGGCTCAATATAATCTGCCGAGAAAATAATTTTCTCTAATAAAGTCATATTAGGCTTTCCTGTTGTATGGAATGTTATTGCTGATAAAACGTCATCATCATTTATTCCGTATTTATTTCTAGCAAGAACGGCACCCGCTTTACTATGCAAAAGAAATTGATTCTTCATTTCCATATCGGTTATTTCGATGTTATTATCTTTACACAATTTAACTTTTTCTTCATCTGGAATACATTTAGCACAGTCATGAAGTATTCCTGCAAGATATGCCGTATTAGGATTCTCACCCAAAGCTTCAGCCATCTTTTTTGCTGTATTCGCAACACCTATTGTATGTTCATAGCGGTGTGGATTAAGTTCTTTCTTTAAATCTTCTAATATTTCAGCCGGATTCATTCTTTTCACCTGATTTGTATTTTGATATAAATTATGTTCTTTAATATATTTGTATATTTGATTTGGGATTTCATCTTTATGTTCTGACAAATGCATTCTTATTTCAGACGAAGATATATCTGTCGCTTCAACAAAAATTACTTCAATATTACAGTCATACTTTTCTTTTAAAGAAGTTATTTTTGCATTTATATTTTTCATTGACCCATCATTTCTTGCTGCAACAAGTACTGTATAACAGGAAAAAATAATTTCAGGGTGATACCATGATTCAATATTCATCAATGAATCACTGCCAATAATAAAATAAAATTCATTATCAGGATAATCTTTTTTTAGAAAAGTCAATGTATCAGCCGTATATCTGTAGCCATTCTTATATTCGTAATCACAAGGTATAAACGAACAATTATCTCTCAATCCTATATTCAGCATTTCAAATCTCACCTCAAAAGAATTAACTGTTTCTGAATTCTTGTGAGGTGGATTAGGTGATAACATAAACCAAATCTGTTCCAAATCAAATTGTTTCTTAGCTTTACTGGCAATATTTATATGAGAAACATGTAATGGGTCAAATGTTCCTCCAATAATTCCAATTTTCATATAATCACCTTAATTTTACGGAAGAATTATTTTTCTATCCTTTTCTTCTTTAGCCGGTCTGTATAATACGATTTTTCTTCCTGTAACAGCTACTAAAGTTGATTTTGTACGTTCTGCAATAACCTGTCCGACTTCTTTACAATCATCAAAGCAGTTCTTTAAAACAGATATTTTTATAAGTTCTCTCTTAGCAAGTGCTTCGTCAATTGCTTCTGTAAGCTCAGGTGTTACACTAGACTTACCAACCTGAAAAATCGGATCCATTGTAGCAGCTAATTTTCTTAAATATGCTCTCTGCTTACTTGTCATATCTATCTCACCTATTCCATTACTATGGAATTTCCTTTCTTTTGAAAATCATTATTTATAATAATCAAATTCATGTCCATATATCTTAACTGTATCTCCATCAGTTATACCTAATGCTTCAAGTTCATCTAAGATACCATTTTCCTTCATAAAATTCTGGAAGAATACAAAACCTTTTTCTGATTCAAGATTTGTATATCCTAACATTCTTTCAATACGAGGACCTTCTATAGAATATAAACCATCTTTAATTTTTTCAACTGTATAAGGATCTTCTACGTTGTCAAAGAACTGTTTTGGATCATATTCCTGTTCAAATACAGTTGGGGCATCATCGAATTCATCAAGCATTTCTCTAACATGATATAACAATTCCTTGAGTCCTTTACCACTTACGGCTGAAATTGGATAAACCTTAATTTCCGGTTCAAATTCTTTCTTGATGTCATCAATAATAGTATTGCTTTCTCCATAAATTGCATCTATTTTGTTTGCTGCAATTACCTGTGGTCTGTTAAGCAAATCAGGATTATATGCTTCTAATTCAGCATTAATTGCCTTAATATCTGCAATTGGGTCTCTTCCTTCAACAGAAGCGGCGTCAACCATATGAATAATTACCTTTGTACGCTCAATGTGTCTTAAAAATTCATGTCCTAAACCTACACCTTCGGATGCTCCTTCAATAAGTCCCGGTATGTCTGCAATTACAAATCCTTTTCCCCCAGGCAAATCAACAACACCCAAGTTAGGATTTAATGTTGTAAAATGATAATTAGCAATTTTAGGTTGCGCATTTGTTACTCGTGATAAAAGTGTTGATTTTCCAACATTTGGGAAACCTACTAAGCCAACATCTGCAATAACCTTTAACTCTAAAATTACGTTAAGTTCCATTGCCTGCTGTCCCGGTTGTGCGTATTTAGGGGCCTGCATAGTAGGTGTAGCATAATGCTGATTGCCTTTTCCTCCACGACCACCATTTAAAACTGTTACGCGCTGATTATCTCCGCTCATGTCAGCCACAACTTTACCTGTTTCGACTTCACGAATAACTGTTCCTTCAGGAACTTTTATAATAAGGTCTTCACCATTTTTTCCATGTTTATTCTTCTTACCGCCATCTTCACCCGGCTGAGCCTTGTAATTGCGGTTATGTCTAAATTCGTATAAAGTATTTAATCCTTTATCTACTTCAAAAATAATATCGCCACCACGGCCACCGTCTCCACCATCCGGTCCGCCATTTGGCACATATAATTCTCTTCTAAAGGAAACGTGTCCGTCTCCTCCTTTTCCTGATTTAATATAAATCTGTGCACGATCTGCAAACATTATTTATACCTCCATCTCAAACTAAATTAATAGAGTTACAAAAATTATATATAAAAGAAAAGCTTCAAACCACGAATGATTTGAAGCTTTGAAATCATTAATTATTCTGCTACAGGATAAACAGAAACCTGTTTCTTGTCTCTTCCTTTTCTTTCAAATCTTACGATACCATCTGATGTAGCAAATAATGTATCATCACCACCACGGCCAACGTTAACACCTGGGTGAATCTTTGTACCACGCTGTCTGTAAAGGATGTTTCCAGCTTTTACAAACTGTCCGTCTGCTCTCTTAGCGCCGAGTCTCTTTGATTCTGAATCTCTACCGTTCTTTGTAGAACCAACACCTTTTTTATGAGCGAAGAACTGAAGGTTCATCTTCATCATAGCTATACCTCCTTAAAATCTAATGTTATATACTCTTTGTTTTCGTTTTCAATCTCCCTTAACCCAAGGGCAAGAGAATCAATCAGCAATTCTGATTTACTGCCAGGTTTATATGAAAAAATTAATCGAATTAACCCTGCTTCTTCATCTGTATCCAATAAAAATTCATCATTAGTAAATGTTTCTATTGAATTAATGCAATTAATGGTTAAAGCTGAAATAGCCGCACAGACAATATCTTCACCTGCATCAGCATATCCTGAATGACCACTAACCTCAAAGCCTTTATATAAACCCTGTTGTTTAAAAATTGTTACCTTAGTCATAAGATAATCCCTTCTAAACTCTAACTAAAATTAAGCATTGATCTTGTCAATTTTAACTTCTGTGTACTGCTGTCTGTGACCATTTTTCTTATGATAACCAGTTTTTCTCTTGTATTTGTAAACGATAACCTTTTTAGACTTACCGTCGCCAACAACTGTTGCTTCTACTGTAGCTCCAGCTACTGTAGGTTCACCAACTTTAACTTCGTCTCCGCTTACGAGAAGAACCTGGTCAAATGTATATGTGCTTCCAGCTTCAGCACCGAGCTTTTCAACTCTGATTGTTTCACCTTCAGAAACCTTATACTGTTTTCCACCTGTTGCTATAACTGCGTACATACGGCACCTCCTATTTAACATTACTCGCCAGTTTCGGTGATTGCAAAAAGCAATACTTATAACCACACTGAGCGGCATACTCATATATATTATCATATAGATATATGGATGTCAAACACATTATAAAAATTTATTCTTATTTTCTGTAAGTATTTTTCATCCAATAATAAAGCATTAGTCCATGATAAATTATAAAAAAGTATTATGTCATTAAAAATTTATTTACCATTATATTATGATGCCAGGCAAAAAACAACTTTAATGTCTTCGGATTGTTACGTGCTACGTATTTCAACAACCCCGGCATCATATTATATTAATCTGACAAGACTTTGCTGTTGCAATAGCTGCTGCTTTCGATTCAGGTGTTACTCCTGCTGTTGCATCTTCGACAATATTTATTTTTATTTCAGGATAAAATGCTTTAATAATAAGTGCATTGGATATAACACAAATATCTGTGCAAAGGCCTACTAAAACAACTTCGTCAAAATTATCTAACTTACCTTTCCAACCTTTAAATCCAAATGATTCTTTATCAATTATTTCTGCACCATCCGTATTTAATATATCGTGTATCTGCCATCCGTGTGTATTTTTTATACAATGTTTTACAGGTAAATTTTTTCCTTCCTGAGTATCAAGATAATTTTCGTAATGAGTATCTCTTGTAAAAAATAAATTATCATAATCTTTTTTATCTATTAAATCATTTACATTTGGCAATATATTTTGTGCTTCATTTGTCCCTAAAGAACCGTCTATAAAATCATATTGCATATCTATTACTATAAGCGCTTTTCTCATAATTAATATCTCCTTGTAATATAGAGTGTAAATATCTTTATTAATATTAACATTTTTCTAATACAATGCCAATGATTAGTTAATGTAAAAAAGGAACCAACGTCATCCGTCGGCTCCTTTAAACGCAACATTAATTAGCTTTCATTACAGCTTCTTTCATGCTTTTTACATATTCATTTATATATGGAAGACAATCTTTTCCATATTTAGCTACAATTTTTACAATGGCACTTCCAACAATTGCACCATCGGAATATTTAGCTACGTATTCTGCCTGCTCAGGCGTTGCTATACCAAATCCAAAAGCACATGGAACATCAGTTGTTTCACGAACTAATTTTACCATTCCTCCTAAATCAGTATTAATATCACTTCTTACACCTGTTACTCCTAACGATGAAACACAGTATATAAATCCTGTTGCTTCCTTTGCTATCATTTTAATTCTGTCATGAGATGCCGGTGCAATTAATGAAATTATATCTACATCATGATTTTTACATTCATCTGCTATTTCATCTTTTTCTTCGTATGGCAAATCAGGAATAATTAATCCCTGTATTCCACATTCATTACATCTGTCCAAAAATTTGTCGACGTCATATGCGTAAATTGGATTAATGTAAGTTAAAAATACTAATGGTACCGAGACTTCATCTTTTATATCTTTTAATGCGTCAAACAATTTATCGGTTGTACATCCATTTGCCAACGCTCTCTCATTTGCCTCCTGAATAATAGGGCCTTCTGCAATTGGATCGGAAAATGGTATTCCGATTTCAATTAAATCTGCCCCTGCTTTTTCCATTTCTTTAATGATTTTCTTAGTTGTATCTAAATCAGGATCTCCGCCTGTTACAAATGCAATAAATACTTTTCCATTTTCAAATGCTTCATGTATCTTACTCATAAATCTCTACTCCTCTATATCTTGCTATTGCTGCTACGTCCTTATCTCCACGTCCGGAAACATTAACTACAATTATTTTGTCTTTATCTAAAGTTGGTGCATACTTCATTGCATATGCAATTGCATGTGAACTTTCAATTGCCGGAATTATGCCTTCTGTTCTTGATAAATATTCAAATGCATTAACTGCTTCATCGTCAGTTATTGAAACATACTGTGCACGACCTGTTTCATTTAGCATTGCATGTTCCGGTCCGATTCCGGGGTAATCAAGTCCTGCAGAAATTGAATAAACAGGTGCAATCTGACCATATTTATCCTGGCAGAACAATGATTTCATTCCATGGAAAATTCCCATTGCTCCATTTGCAACAGATGCTGCGTTTTTAGGAGTATCAACACCAAGCCCTGCAGCTTCACAGCCAATTAATTTAACAGATTTATCTTCTATAAAATTATAAAAAGCTCCCATTGCATTTGAACCTCCACCTACGCAGGCAATTACTGCATCAGGAAGTTTTCCTTCTTTTTCCATTAACTGTTCTTTTATTTCTTTGCTGATTACACTCTGGAAATCACGTACAATTGTTGGAAATGGATGCGGTCCCATTACTGAACCTAAAACATACAATGTGTCATCAACACGTCTTGTCCATTCTCTCATTGCTTCATTTACTGCGTCTTTTAATGTCATTGTTCCCGATACTACAGGATGTACCTTAGCACCTAAAAGTTCCATTCTAAAACAGTTTAAAGCCTGACGCTCTGTGTCTACTTTTCCCATATAGATTTCACATTCCATTCCCATAAGTGCAGCAGCTGTAGCTGTTGCAACGCCATGCTGACCTGCTCCTGTTTCAGCAATAACTCTTGTTTTACCCATTTTCTTAGCTAAAAGAACCTGACCTAAAACATTGTTTATCTTATGAGAACCTGTATGATTCAAATCTTCTCTCTTTAAATAGATTTTTGCCCCACCTAAATCCTTTGTCATTTTTTCTGCATAGTATAACAAAGATGGTCTTCCCGCATAATTTTTCATTAAGCCATCAAGTTCCTTTACAAATTCAGGATCATTTTTGTAATGCTCATATGCTTCTTCAACTTCTTTAACTGCATTCATTAATGTTTCAGGAATATACTGTCCTCCAAATTCTCCAAATCTTCCTTTTTTCATAGTGTCTCCTTTCCAATTGACTGCCTGAAAGAATTAGCCATCTTTCATACAGAATCGGTACGTTTCAAGTAAAAATGTACATCCATTAAAGATTCCCTCTTTTATCGAGTCACATTATTCTTTTTAGCGATACATTATTTCATAAAAGAAATTTAAAATAAAAAAAGCTTCTGTCCCAAAAGGGACAAAAGCTATAAATTCATAAACTTCTGCGGTACCACCCAAATTAATGTGTATCACATTCACTCATTCACATACCAACATATGCTACTTCCTATAACGGTGAAGATCCGTCAGCACTACTTCCATAATATCCGGTTTCGAACTGCCCTCACAAGTCCATTCATTACCTTAGATTTATTGTCTCACACCAAACGACAACTCTCTGAAAAATCGTCCCGATAACTACTTACCCTTGCTCATCGGTTTATTAATTTGTGTTAATTTTATGCATTGTTTATACATTTGTCAAGTTACACTTATTTATATTTTAAAATATTGTAAATTTTCACGAAATTATTTGTGCAAATATGCTATTTATCATTTGTAATATCTCCGCTATCTTCAAGAGAAATCTTATCGCCTAAATAAGTTGGTTCGGGTTTATATATCAATTTAAAGAAATCTTTTGCTCTGGCAATCCACTCTCTAAATACACGATATTTTTGCTTAGCCAGATAATCTCTTTTATCTGCAGACACGCCATATGCTTTAATCCCTAATTTTTTCGCTATATATAACGCTCTGGTCAAATGATATTTTTGACTTACAATAACGATTTTTTTTACGCCAAATATTTCTTTAGCTCTATACATAGAATCATATGTTGAAAATCCGGCATGATCCATGAAGATGTCATCTGATGGAATTCCATCATTTATAGCATAATCTTTCATTGTATTAACTTCATCATAAGAAACTCTTCCATGGTCTCCTGACATAATTATTTTGGGCGAAGCGTTAACATTATACAGTTCTTCAGACGTCAAAATTCTATCTTCAAGCATCCAAGTAGGTTTTCCACTTGGTGCAACACCTGCTCCAAGTACTAAAATACAGTCTGCATCCATATCTTTGCATTCGTCTACACTAAGAATTTTTGATGATGTTACTGATTTCATATATATGTTAATTACTGCAATAACTATTACTATAAGTGCAATTATTATAAACATCACAATAATTAATCTTAAAAATATTTTTCTTAATAGTATTTTCCTATTTCCCATAACTGCTCCTTTAGCCTAAATTATTTCGATATTGTGACGGTGTAAGTCCTGTGATAGCCTTAAATGTTTTCATGAAATGTTTCTCATGTTCATAACCGACAGCCTGAGATATTTCATTTATTTTCATATCTGTATCAGTTAATAACTTTTTAGCTTCTCCAATTCTGATATCCTTTAAATAGTTTACAAAATTTGTTCCTGTATACTGTTTAAATGTAAAAGAAAATAAAGAATAGTTCATGGAAACATAATTTGACACTACAGCCATATTTAAATCAGTTGCGTAATTTTCCTGAATATATTTAATTGCATTTTTTATTTTGATATTTGCCTTATGCTCATCAATATCTGTACTTACAAGTTCATCAAAGCCTCTAATCCAGCGTTTGACAACTTCCATATATTCATCTATTGTCTGAAAACTATAAATATCTGATAATTCCATAATATCATCTTCTCCAACTTTAAGAGTGTTCTGATACACTTTAATAGTTGTATTAAGAATTATTTCCATTTGTTCTTTAAATTCATTTATGTAATATTTTCTGGCTTTAACACCATCAACAAATGATTCTAACTGTTCAATAGCTTCATCTAATTTATTTGAACAGATAAGATTAGCTGTCTGCATCATAAATTTAACACCATATTCATATTCTTCATCAGGTTTACTAAACTTGGCTGCATCCACACGTTTAATCATAGTTTCAAATGCGGTTTTTCTCATTGTTGCTGCTTCATGATATGCCTGTCGCAAATCTAAAAGATTATAATATACATTGCTTATTCCGATGTAATAATTATCAAATGATTTTAGAACTTCATCTTTATACTCTGAATCTACGATTAAAATGTTAAGAGAATCCTTACCTTCAAGATAATAATATTTTCCATCCATTTCATCATCAATTTCACTTTCAGGGCAGCTAAAGCAACAAACCACAAAGTTTTTTACCTGAAAATACGCTCTTGCCATTTCAGTTATACTTTGCATTTCCTTATGAGTAACATTATCGTATATCATCATATACTGCATCTGCTGATATACTACCTGCCTCTGCTTTTCATAAGATTCTTTTTCCTCAGTAATTATGTCATCAAATTTTTTCAAAACCTTTGCCAGCTTGTCTCTGTCAACAGGCTTCAATATGTATTCGTTTACACCATTTCTCATCATTTCAACTGCATAGTCAAATTCATCAAATCCACTTATAGCTGCAATCAATGGCTTTTTTGTCATTTTCTGGATTTCTTTTACTAATGAAATTCCGTCCATTTTTGGCATCCTAATATCCGTAAACATAACATCTACATTTTGTTTTTCTAATATTTCCAGAGCAGCTAATCCATTATTACATTCAATTATTTCTTCTACATCAACACCCGAACGTAAAACCATGGACTTAATACCCTGTCTTATCAGTTTTTCATCTTCAACAATCATTAATGTCTTCATATGCTACTGCTTCCTCTCTAACGGTAATTGAATAACCACTTTAGTAAATAACCCTTTCTTTGAGAAAATATCTATTCCGTACTCTTTTCCAAAGAACATCTGAATTCGTTCATTTACGTTCCTTAGCGCACGACCATGCTCCTTTGAATCATCTTCATGGGGCAAATATAGATTAACTTTAATCTCTTTCAATTTTTCCTCGTCCATACCTTTACCGGCATCAGAAACTTCTATTGCCAGAATATTTTTTTCTACAATATCATATACCTTTATATAAATTGAAGTATCTTCAGCCATATCCTCTATACCGTGGTATACTGAATTCTCAACAATTGGCTGCAAAGTCATTTTTGGAATTTCAATATCCATATATTGTTCCGGAATATTTAGCGAAAGATATATTTCATAATCAAATCTTAAATTTAAAAGATTTAAATATGTCTGGACATATTCTAATTCTTCCCTTAATGTAACTAAACCCGAAGTCCATTTCATACTATATCTGAACATCTGACCAAGTGATGTTATTGCATCAGATATTTCATAATCACCTTTTATCTCCGCCATCATCTTTATGCTTTCCAAGACATTATACATAAAATGAGCATTAATCTGATTTTGTAGTGATTTAATCTCAACATTCTTCATTAACAGCTGCTTTTTAACATTTTCTTTATTAAGCTGCTCTATATGATCTACCATATCGTTAATCTGATGCCCTAGCATAGCAATCTCGTCATCTCCATCTTCAGGCACATGCATATTATTTGTAGATGAAATTTCATTGAAATTAGCAGAAAGTTTTCTAAATCTCTGAAAAATTTTAAAAATAAGCATTGAAACTGAAATAAACAGCGCTGAAGACATTATAAAGATTATGGCTATATATCCACATTCTTTTGAGTTCAAATCATTGTCCATAAGTAACATAATCATGACCACACATATACATATGTATATTATCAAAATCCACCAAAACGTTTTCATGAACATTGATTTATATTTTTTTTCTTTTTTATTATTTAGATAACTTTCTATATCATTTATATCTTCTAAATCATCTAAATCTATGTTTTCATGCTTTTCTTCTTTCATATTTTCCTCATAACATATTATTTCTGAATTATTTCGTATAAAGATTTTTTTCCTTTTTTTCTTGTAATTTCCATCAATCCTAACTTTGTAATATCAACTGCAATGCATCTTGAATAATCATATTTAAGAATTTCATTCATCTTGTTAAGTAATATCTGTTCATTTTCCTTATTTCGCATTGAAATAAAATCAACAATAATAATTCCCGAAATATTTCTGATTTTCAACTGTCTGACAACTTCATGCGCAGCCTCAATATTTATCTTATAAAATGTTTCTTCTTTATTTGATTTCAGTTCAGCTTTTCCCGTGTTTACATCAATTACAGTCAATGCTTCTGTCGGCTCTATGATCAGATATGCTCCAGAATTTAACCATACTTTTTTATTTATTCCGGACATAAGATGCTTTTCCAATGAATAGCATTTGAATAAAGGCAAATCTCTATTATAAAATTTACAGTTAATTTTGTTTTTTGAAAGTTCATCGAAAATCTGTTTCTTATCAGTAATAACAATTCCATTTTCTTTATCGATAAATTCCTGACATTCTTTTGTTAAGATTGACTCATTTTCTTTAACTATAGATTTTCCTTTTAAATGCATAGCTTTGTTTTTTATTTCTTCAAGCTGATTTATCAGATCTATGATTTCGCCTTCAATCATTTGTTCTTTTGCATCTTTTGCTGATGTTCTGGCAATAAAACCATATTCATCGTTTTTATACTTATCAAGTATTCTTGTTAGCTGATTTCTTGTTGTCTTGTCCTGAATTTTTTTAGAAATACTTATATTAGTATTTCCAACTGTAAGTACACAGTATTTTCCCGTCAGATTGATATTTGATGTTAGTGAATAATCTTTAGTTTTAATTTTATCTCCAGACACCTGAACTAAAATTTTGTCACCCTGGCATACTTTATTGTTATTTTTTACATTTAAGAAAAATGGGGAATTATCATTCAAAGAATAATATCCCTTCAAGCCATTTCCAAATTCAATAAATGCTGCATTTATATTTTTTACTACGTCTTTTACATATCCAATATAAATATTACCAACAACAGACTCGCTATCCATATAAGTTATTCTTTGTAACTTTTCTTTATAAAAATAAAATCCCAATAATTTGTCATTATAAAAATCAGATAAAATCAATTTTGATTCTGACTCATTTGTTAAACCATCAGTACTACTCAATTGTCTCTCCTATTTCATCTAAAGGAACTAATTTATCATCCACCATACAATACATTTCCTCTCTTTGGTATGTAATTAATGACGGAATATCTTTTTGCAAATAATTAAACAATGATGAAACAACTAAATCCGGTTTAAGGTTAGAAGCACTACCTTGAGCAACTTTCATAAACAACCCTTCGTCCGTTAGTTTTAGTTCATATATCCACGGTTTAATATCAATTTCTTTCTCACTTTTTTTCGTTTTCTTTAAAACAACTATTTCCGGCTGACTTAAATATACTACCAAATCATCTTTAGTTAATAATTTGTTAAGTCCTAATGCCGTATAATCTGCTCCAGCAATGATTGCCATACAATTCTTTGCGTTATCATCAAGTAACTTATATTTTAAAACTTCAATTCCTTCTACATTAGCCTCGTTAATACGTTTTATCATTTCATTAGAACTATCTGTAGAGTTAACTTCAATATCAAAATATTCACCATTGCTTACTATACCAACTCCAAGCGGTGCTGCAAAAGACATTTTCTGATGCGGTGAAAATCCTTCCGAATAACAAATATCAACATTTGCTCTACGCATAACTTTTTGAAAATATCTCATCGTGTCAAGATGTCCAATAAATTTCATGTGTCCCTGTTTAGAGAATTTAATTCTTATTTTCATAACATATTCCTCCTCCAAATGAGTTTGCACCACATCCCGAACATCTTGTCATGCAGTTTGGTGTAACCTTTTGTGCCTGTGAATTATGGTATTCACGAAGCAAAAATTCTTTTGTAATTCCCGCATCTATAAAATCCCACGGGAATATTTCATCCTCACTTCTTTGTCTGCTTATATAGAAGTCCAAATCCACATTCGTTTCTTCAATAGCCTCTTTCCATTTTTCAAAATCAAAACTTTCAGACCATGAATCATATAGACAGCCTTTTTTATATGCTGATAATAATGTCTTTGATAATTTTCTGTCTCCTCTTGCAAAAAGACCTTCTAATACACTTACATCAGCTTCATGCCAATTATATTTAAGGCTTTTTCTGTTGAGCATAGATTTCATCTTGTCATTAACAATTTTAGCTTTATCTAAGAATTCAGGAATAGTGTTCATTGGAGACCATTGAAAAGCTGTAAATGGTTTTGGCACAAAAAATGATGTGCTTGCCGTAATCTGGCATTTTCCAATACGTTCTTCTTTTGGAACAGTAGCATAATATTCTTCTGCAATCTCTTCGCAAAGTTCCATTATTCCTTCTATATCATCTGTTGTTTCACCGGGAAGTCCTAACATAAAATATAATTTTACTTTATTCCATCCTGCTTTAAATGCAAGTCTTGAACCATTAAGTATATCTTCTTTTGTAAGTCCTTTATTTATTACATTTCTCATTCTCTGAGTTCCTGCTTCAGGTGCAAATGTAAGCGAACTTTTCTTTACATCCTGAACTTTACTCATTATGTCGAGCGCAAATGAATCAATTCTAAGTGACGGTAATGAAATATTTATATTTTTTTCTTTAAATTCATCAATTAGGAAATTAACTATTCCCTTTAACTGTGAATAATCACTTGTACTCAATGAGCTTAATGAAATTTCCTCATGACCTGTTGATTCAATCATCTTTCGTGCAGTATCTTTTAATTTTTCAAGACTTTTCTCTCTTACAGGTCTGTAAACCTGACCCGCCTGACAAAATCTACATCCTCTTGAGCAGCCTCTCATAACTTCAAGTACAACTCTATCCTGTGTTGCTTTAATAAAAGGAACTAAAGGCTTAGTCGGATAATATACTTCATTCATATCAAGAACTATATCTTTTCTAACCTTATCCCTTGCATTCTCATTATTTTTTATCATTTCTTTAATTGTTCCATCTTCGTTGTATGTAACATCATAAAACTGTGGAACATATATACATGATAAATGGGCTGCTTTTTCTAAAAATTCTTTTCTCGAACCACCATTTTTTTTATTTTCTTTATAAATATCTAATAACTCATCATATTGAGTTTCGCCCTCACCAATGTAGAACATATCAAAGAAGTTTGCAATTGGTTCCGGATTGTATGAGCATGGGCCTCCTCCAATAACAATAGGGTCGTCCTCTCCACGCTCTGTAGCAATTAAAGGAATTTTAGATAAATCTAAAATCTGTAAAATGTTTGTATAACACATTTCATATTGTAATGTTATACCTAAAAAATCGAAATTTTTTATAGGTTCCTGACTTTCAATTGCAAATAACGGAATATCTTTTTCCCTCATTATTTTATCCAAATCAAGCCATGGAGAATAAACTCTCTCGCAATAAGTATCTTCACGTCTATTAAACATGTCGTAAAGAATCTGTATTCCTAAATGTGACATTCCAATCTCATATACATCAGGAAAGCACATTGCAAATCGTATATCCACTTTTTTTGGATCCTTTACAATCATATTAACTTCATTTCCAATATATCTTGCCGGCTTATCTACCTGCAATAAAATCTCATCTGATAATGCTAATTTTTTCAAAAATCTATCCTACTTTTCTACTAATTTGTCTATTAAATCAGGCAATTCATTTAATCCCTGAATTTCTTCTTCATCACCATCTATATTTCCGAATCCGTATGCTGCAAATATAAATGGGATTCCAGCTGCCATTGTTGCATCATAATCGCCTTGTGTATCTCCAACATAAAATGCTTTATCAAGATTATTTCTTTCAATTACTAATCTAATATTGTCAGCTTTTGGCTTCCCTGTTCTTCCCGGATTTTCAAAATCAGTTACATATTCTCCTAAATCTGTAACCTTTAAAAATGCCTCTATATATCCAGCCTGACAGTTGCTGACAATATAAACGCTATATTTTTCATTTAATTTCTTAAATATATCTTTAATGTCAGGGTACAACACTCCTGAATGTGTAAGTAAATATTCATTTTCGTACTCGCAACATTCCTGCAAAATCTTGTAGCGACGTTCTACAGGTATATTTGGTAAAAGATTATCAGCAATTGTTTCCATAAGCTTACCCATCTGCTGTTCTAACTCTTTAGTTGTTAGTCTTAAATCAATGTCATCATATCTCTCAAAGACAACATTCCATGACTCTGCTATCTGCTTTGTAGCATTCCATAAAGTGCCATCTAAATCAAATATAATTCCTGTCTTCATTTTTTTGCTCCATTTCTTATACTATTATGAATAACTGACCCCAAAACATTCGATTAATTTTTATTGTAGCATTAGAAAAACATTTATATTTCTTTAGTAATTTAATACAATAAAATCATTTTTACTCATATTAATATAATACTATATCACCAAAAATTTTACAACTACAGTTATCCTAATGGGTCGAATTCTGTTAAACATAAGTTGATTATTTAAACTATCTATTATCATAATTATTATAAAAACAAAAGAACCACCCTTAAGCAGTTCTTTTTGTAAATAAATATATAAATATTATATCCATTATCTTCGTGATAATTCCTTAGTGATTTCTTTCCATGTAACTCCCTTTTCAGCCATTAATACCATTACATGATATAAAAAGTCAGATATTTCATATTTAACTTCCTGTGGATCCGGATTTTTTGCTGCAATTACAATTTCAGTTGCTTCTTCTCCGACTTTCTTTAATATCTTATCAATTCCCTTATCAAATAAGTAATTAGTATATGAACCTTCTTTAGGATTTACCTTTCTGTCTAAAATTGTCTTATATACATCTTCAAATACATGAATTGGATTTGATTCATCAAACTCTTTCTTAACAAGTTCATTAAAGAAGCATGTGTCTGCTCCTGTATGACACGGAACTCCAACCTGATGTACTTTAGCTAACATTGTATCTAAATCACAATCCATAGACAATTCCTTTACATACTGGAAATTACCGGATGTTAATCCTTTTACCCATATTTCATTACGGCTTCTGCTAAAATATGTCATTTTTCCCGTCTTAATTGTAAGATTAAATGCCTCTTCATTCATATATGCAAGCATTAATACCTTATCAGTCTTATAGTCCTGAACAATTACAGGAATCATTCCATCACTATTAGTCTTAAATTTGTCAAATGTAATCTTTGATTCTAAAACATCAACTTTTACATCTTCATCCTTTAACTGAGCCTTGAAATTCATATAATCAAATGCCTCATCTAATCCTGCATGTGAAACACCATACACTTTTTCTTCTTTTGCAAATGAAATAATATCCTCAAAACTATACATACAGTCATAAGCTAAAACCCTTATGCCATATCCTAAAGCTTCTCTTGCACAATTATTTGCAATAATAAGAGATGCTCCATCATATTTTAATGTTTTTATTTTGTTCATATCAAAAGTACTGTCTATCATTACAGCAATCTTGTCACTTCCAAATCTTTCAGAAGCCTCAGATACTAATTCAAGATTACTTTCTTTATTTCCGTCTAAAATCGCTTTCTTAGCACCTGTATATATGTATTTCTTTACATCTTCAAGTCTTTTAATATTTCCGCCAACTAATATCGGAATATCCACCGCATCAGCAATAGAAACCATTGTTCCAATATTGTTATCATGTTGAGAATCTGTTTCTGATATATCAAAAATAATTAATTCATCAGCTCCTCTGTTATTATACAAAGTTGCAAGTGCTACTGCATCTCCGTCACCAACAATTTCCATTGTATTTTTATTTACGACCTTTCCATCTTTTAAATAAATGGAAGGAATAATTCTAAAACTCATTTATTATAAACTTCCTTTCGTAGATAGTACATCTTCAATTCTTTCATCAATCATTGTTGCATTGTCCAGTGATTTGGAAAATGCTTTAAAAATCCCTTCAATCATATGGTGATTATTACCGGATTCAAGCATTTTTATATGTAAATTCATTCCTACAGCATATGCTATGGCATGGAAAAATTCTTTTACCATTTCAGTATCAAATTCGCCAACTTTATCTACTGTAAATTCAGCATCAAAATTTAAATAAGGTCTTCCTGACAAATCAAGCGAACATAGCACCAAAGATTCATCCATCGGTAAAATTACAGAGCCATATCTTTTGATTGATTTTTTATCTCCAAGTGCCTGTTTTATGGCAATACCAAGAGCAATTCCCGTATCCTCAATTGTATGATGGCAATCAACAAATAAGTCTCCCTTAACTTTTACATCTAAATCAAATAAACCATGTCTTGCAAAATTATTAAGCATATGGTCAAAAAAGCCAATTCCTGTATCAATATTAGCTTTTCCCTTTCCATCTATATTAAATGTAATATCAATCTGAGTTTCATTTGTCTTTCTGCTGTAAGTACCTACTCTGTTCATATACCGCTACCTTCCTTATATTTTATATTTCATCATTTTCATCGAATCTTACACGGATAGAATTTGCATGAGCTGTTAATCCTTCAGCCTTTGCAAACTTCTGAATATCTTCGCTTATAGGTTCTAATGCCTGTCTTGAATATGAAATAATACTTGATTTCTTAACAAAATCATCAACACTAAGTGGCGAGAAGAATTTTGCTGTTCCATTAGTCGGTAAAACATGGTTTGGTCCTGCAAAATAATCTCCAAGTGGTTCTGAGCTATATTCTCCAAGGAAAATAGCCCCTGCATTTCTAATTTTTGTCATTACATCAAACGGATTTTTAGTAACAATTTCTAAATGTTCACTTGCAATATCATTTGCAACAGAAATTGCTTCATCTAATGTATCAACAACTAAAATATATCCAAAATTATCTAATGATTTTTCAAGTATTGCTTTTCTTGATAATTTAGAAACAAACATATCTGTATATTCTGATACTTTTTTTGCCAAATCCATACTTGTTGTCACTAAAATTGCTGACGCTAATTCATCATGTTCTGCCTGTGAAAGCAAATCTGCAGCAACATATCTTGGATTTGATGTTTCATCTGCTAACACAAGGATTTCACTTGGTCCTGCAACGCTGTCAATACTTACATAACCAAATACTGCCTTTTTAGCAAGAGCAACATAAATATTTCCAGGGCCTACAATTTTATCAACCTTAGGAATGCTTTCAGTTCCAAATGCCAAAGCAGCAATCGCCTGTGCTCCACCTACTTTATAAATTACATCTACACCTGCTTCATTTGCAGCTACGAGTGTTCCGGGATTAACTTTTCCATCTTTTCCCGGAGGTGTTACCATATATATTCTGTCAACACCGGCAACCTTTGCAGGAATAATGTTCATTAATACAGATGATGGATATGCTGCCTTTCCACCAGGTACATATACACCTACTTTTTCAAGTGCAGTAACTTTCTGACCTAAAATTGTTCCATCAGGCTTGCTGTCAAACCAACTGTATTGACGCTGTTTTTCATGATATTCCCTTATATTTTTAATTGCTTTTCTAATAACATCTACTAATTCAGAATTTTCAAGGAAATTATACGCTTCCTCAATTTCTTCCTTTGTTACCACGATATTATCTGCATTAATATCTGCCTTGTCAAATTTTGCTGTATATTCAAAAACAGCCTTGTCGCCATTTTCTTTAACATTATTAAGTATTTCATTTACACTGTCATTATAACTTCCGTAATTATTAGGACTTCTTTTAAGTAAATCAGTCAAAATATTTTTCTTAGAAGCTTCATCTAACTTTACAATACGCATAATTTCTTCTCCTTTTACCACATACTACTATACATCAAATTTACAATAATTTGTATAGGAATTATTTAATATTAGCCCTCAAATCCTTTATGATTTTTCTAATTCTTTCATCTTCCATCTTCATGCTTACTTGGTTAACAACCATTCTTGCTGATAAAGGACAAACTTTTTCTAATACAGTAAGTCCATTTTCTTTTAATGTTGTACCTGTTTCTACAATATCAACTATTACTTCTGATAAACCAACAATAGGCGCAAGTTCTACTGAACCATTAAGTTTAATAATTTCAACTGTCTGATGTTTTTTATTATAGAAATAATCTTTTGCAATATTTGGATATTTTGAAGCGACTCTTATCATTCCATGATTTTTTAATAAATCTCTCGCAGATTCAGGACCACATACACACATGTTGCATTTTCCAAATCCTAAATCTAATACTTCGTACAATTTTCTTCCTTCTTCAAGAATTGTGTCTGCTCCTACAATTCCTATATCAGCAGCTCCATATTCAACGTATGTAGGTACATCGCTCGCCTTGCTTAAGAAGAATTTTAATTTTAATTCTTCATTTACAAAAATAAGCTTACGTGTTTTTTCGTCTTTCATTTCTTCACATTCAATACCTATATCTTCAAACATTTTCATTGCTGTTTTAGCTAATCTTCCTTTTGCAAGGGCAAATGTTAAATATCTCATTTTATTTAATCTCCTATAATTCCTTTACACCATCTTTAGATACATATGTTACATTTACAGCTCCGTCTTCTTTTTTGAATTCAACATACTCATCAATTGAAATATTTTCTTTCTTAGGAATAAGCTCTGTCTTAATACCTTTTTCCCTAAGACCTGTAGCAAGCTGCAATGCTGTCTTTCTAAGTTCTGTATCATATATTAACACTTCATATACATAATCTGTATCACCTTCCATTTTCTGGCTGCTCATAGCCATAAGGAGCTGATCCATATATACTGCAAATCCTATAGCTGCGCTATCTTTCCCAAACTGACTTAATAGTTTATCATAGCGGCCACCTGCAACAATTGCATCTCCTGTTCCATATGTGTATGCCTTAAAAATAATTCCTGTATAATAATTAAAATTGCTAAGCATTCCTAAATCAAATGAAATATAATCAGCAACTCCATAATCAACTAAAATAGAATATACTTCCTCTAATTTCTCAATTGCCTTTAATGATTTTTCGTTCGTTGCAAGTTCTTTTGCTTTATCAAGTACATCTGAACTTCCAAATAAAGAAGGCAATTTAAGAAATGTATCTTTTACGTTTGAAGTGATATCTTTAGAATCAAGTAATTCTTCAACACCGAAGAAATTCTTATTTTCAATTCTAACTCTAAGTTCTTCCTCAACATCATCTTCAAATCCACATTCTTCTAAAAGTCCCTTATAGAAGTCAACCTGACCAATTTCAACAAGAAATTTATCAAAGCCTGCACTCTTTAATGAATTTACAACAAGGGCAACCATTTCTGCATCAGCTTCAACTGAATCATCCCCGATTAGTTCACAACCAAGTTGTGTTATTTCCTTTAGTTTTCCCTGTAATTCTGAATTATTAATATATGTATTTGCGTTATAGCAAAGCTTAATAGGTACATTGACATCCATATAATTCTTTGCTGCAATTCTTGCTATTGATGGAGTAAGGTCAGGTCTTAATACCAAAGTATTTCCTTCCCTATCAAAAAACTTATATAAATTCTTTGATGGTACTGAACCTCTTTCCTTATTAAAAATATCAAAGAATTCAAATGTTGGTGTTTGAACATTATGGAATCCATATAAATTAAATATATTATTAATTTTATTTTCTATAGTTAACTTTCTTGCACACTCTTTTCCGTATACGTCTCTTACACCCTCTGGTGTGTGTAATAATTCTTTACTCATTTTTATCTTTCCTTTACACTTTAGTCTGCTAATGTGTTACCACGGTAGCACAGCAAATATAATACAATATATTTTTTTTCGTGTCAATGCCTATTCTTCTCTAGATTCGAGGTCAATATTAATCGTTTCTAAATAATGAACCAGTATACCCGGCGCAGATTTTATTTTATATTTCTTATCTATTTCATCAAATCTGAAACTTTTTCTTCCTCCATTTATACTTCTTTCATAAAATTTTTCTATATCACAGAAAGGAATATAGTACATTTCATTTTTATGACTATAAAATAATATAATAAAAGATACTCCTCCCTGTTTTTCAAAATCCTTCATGAATTTAACCTGATGTTCATGTATGTTCATCATCGGAAATGTATCTGTAGCACATTCTTTGGCATCAAAGCACACTGGTATTCCCTGCACGGCACCTATATAATCTACTGTACTTTGCTGATCAAAATATGCTAATGTTATATGTCTTGTCTGCTGATCAATTCTCACCGGAGTAATAGGTGTTGGGATTTTCTGAATTAAAGCCAGTCCTTTCTCTCTATAACTTTCATTAGACATATTTATCATATCCTCTAAAGTAGAGCCTCTAAGCCCACGTGTATTCCATGTTCCCATTTTCTCTCCTTTATAAATTTAATCCAATCTCACTAAATACATTTTCAAATAATTGGGGAATTTTAGCTTCGAATGTTTTTTGTTTAAGTTTTTTTAATTCATCCGGCATTTCATCAAATTTAAGTTGCCATGCGTGTAATAGTTGATATTTTACACCACATTTTTTTCTGAAAATTTCATTAATATCTGCTCTTCCATATTTGGTATCTCCTATTATAGGATGTCTAACGGATGCAAGATGCGCTCTTATCTGATGCGGTTTTCCCGTAATAAGTTTAACTTTCAAAATAGTATATTTGCCATTTGTTTTTAAACATTCATATTCTGTTTCTATATATGAACTTTCTTTCAATGGTTTATCGTATATTTTCACCTTGTTAGATTTAGAATCTTTTGTCAAATATCCTTTAATCTTTGTTTTTCCATTAATTTCTCCCGAAACGACTGTAATATAGTATTTGCCAAATGTTCTATCTTTTAACATATCCGACATCACCTGTAGTCCTAATAAACTTTTTCCTGCAATTAACAGACCGCTTGTATTTCTGTCTAGTCTGTTGCAAATGCCCGGCTTAAAAGTTTCTAATTCATTTTCACTAAGCTGTTTTGTATCTAGTAAATATTCGATTATATATTCATTCATTGAAATATCATTCTTCTTTGCTTTTTGGCTTAAAACGCCTGCCGGTTTATTTACTATAATTACATTTTCATCTTCGTAAACTACATCTAACGAAAATTTATGCGTTGCCTTGCCAGATGCTTCAATATTTTTTGAACTTCTAAACTTATCTATAGTTTCATCTGTCATAAATATTTTCACACAGTCTCCAACTGCAAGTTTGTCTTTTCCGTCAGATTTTTTATTGTTTAATGTAATATTCTTTTTTCTAAGCATCTTATACACAAAGCTGGCAGGTGCAGCGTTAAAATACTTAAAAAGTAACTTGTCAAAACGTTGCCCTGCCTCATTTTTATTTATAATTATTTCTCTCATTTTATCTCCTAATGCTGATAATCAGTCACGTTTTATGTTATAGCATTTTGATTAATATAAATTTTAACTATTATAAATTCTTTGCATTTTAATTTATCAATTATTCTTGTAACAATGACAAATTTAAATATTTATTTTTTCAATTTATGCATTAAATTCAATAATTCGATTATAAAACGATGTGGAACAACTTTGGCTAAAACTCTATAAGCTCTCATTGTCCTTCCATAAACTGAAATTTCTTTACATCTTATACTATCGTCTATTGCCTTACTTACAACTGCTTTCTGGTCAGCCATAAACAATTTCTTAAATGCATAAACATTTCCATATCTTTCTGCTTTATTAAAAAATGGAGTATTAACAGGTCCCGGACATACTGCAGTAACATATATTCCTAAATCTTTTAATTCTCCTCTTAAAGCCCTTGAAAAACTTAATACATATGACTTTGTTGCACAATAAACTGCAAATCCCGGTTGTGGATTAAATGCGCCTGCTGAAGCTAAATTTATAATTCTTGAATTAACAGCCATAAACGGAATACAATCATGTGTTAAAGAAGTTAAAGCTCTGCAGTTAACATCTATCATACTCAAATTATCATTGTATGAAATTCTGTCAAAATATCCAACCATTCCAAATCCGGCACAATTTACAAGCATCTTTACCTCCGGCTGTATATTGTTTAGCTCCTGTACAAGTGGAAACAATGCCTTTCTGGAATTAAAATCAGCAATAAAATTTCTTGTTTTTGTATGCATTTTCTTTTTTGTTTTTGCTAATTCCTCTTCATTTCTTCCGACAAGCCAATATTCGTCAATTGAATGTAATTTTTTGTCTAATTGTAATGCAAATTCTCTTCCCATTCCGGAAGATGCTCCTGTAATAATCACTATTCTCATACATTGCCTCCAATCTGCGCAATTTCCTGCGCTGTAAGTTCTCTATAATCGCCTAACATAAGTGTATCATCAAGTTTTAGTTTTCCCATTGATATACGTTTTAAATATATAACTTCCATACCTATGGCTTTAAACATTCTCTTAACCTGATGAAATTTACCCTCTGTTATTGTTAGCTCAATTTCTGAAATATCATCTGATTTTAAAATGTTTAATACCGCAGGCTTAGTTAATTTCTTTTCACCTATATCCAGTCCTTCTTTAAAAAGTTCAATATGCTCATTTTTCACTCTGCCATTAATCTTTGCATAATATGTTTTATCAATATGTTTTGTTGGTGAAGTAAGAATATGTGCTAGCTCACCATCATTCATGACAAGCAAAAGCCCTTCCGTATCCTTATCTAATCTACCAACAGGAAACAAACCTTTTGATATAGATGCGTCAAATAAATCCATTACTGTTCTATCTCTTGAATCTTTAACGGCAGTTACGACACCTGCCGGTTTATTAAGCATATAATATATATTTTTCTTATAAGCAATTGTTTTACCATTAACGGAAATTATATCCTTTGTTTCATCTATGTGCAGTTCCGGTTTTTTTATAATATCTCCGTTAACATCAACGCATCCTTTTCTGATATATTGTTTAACCTGACTGCGGCTGCCAATATTCATATCACACAAATATTTGTCTAGTCTCAACGCCCTACTCCCTTTTTAAATATATTTACTATTCTACCACTATTAAAGAAATCATGCTATTATGATTTTTATTTTTATATAAAATGTAATGTTTTTATGTAATCTATTATTATGTATACATATATATCTTTTAATAATTTTCAAGTTGTTTTTACATATGCATCAAAGTTGAGGAATTTTAACTTCGACATTATATATATATAAGCAAAAAACTGCTCCATATCGCTGACAGGAACAGTTTTTGCGTATAAATCAATATTTAATTTTTATTACATATAACAAAACTACTTATTTAATTTATAATAAATTTTCCTAACCTGTTCAATCTGTTCAGGTGTCATCTTTAATGTTGGAGAATTTATATTATCATCTGTATTAGAATTCTCTATAATGAGAACAGTACTTCCTTTCTCAGGTGTATGTGTGTGGAACGTTCCTCTCTTTACATTATATATTTTAAGTGGTTCCATCTTTATACCGTCTATTTCTGATATGACATCACCATTTCCACCTGTAAATAAAGTACATTCGCCTGCTAAAAGCACAAAAACCTCATCCGTTTCATCATGCTTTTGCATTTTATCTAAATTCTTAACTTCTAATTCTTCGCAATAACGAAGTTCTGCAACCCTCCATGACTGATATGTAATTAAAGGTAAATATCCTTCACCATCATAAGAGCACACATCTATCCATTCTTTTTTCATCGCTTCTCCTTCTCTACTTTTATATTTAATATGTTAGGGCCCAAGGCCCCAACTTTGATGCATGCGGTTTGTTCCGTGTTACGCACTCACACAATCCTATCTAATCATATTTTACAAATTATAAAGGCAGATTTTAATATAATTAATCTACAACTGCAATAACTTCTACTTCACAAAGAACATTTTTAGGAAGCTGCTTTACTGCTACACAACTTCTTGCAGGTTTTCCTGTAAAATATTTTTCATAAATTCCATTAAAAGTTGTAAAATCTTCCATATTTGCTAAGAAACATGTTGTTTTAATTGTGTTTTCATAATCTACACCGGCTGCATTTAAAATTGCCCCTAAATTTTTCATTACCTGAGTAGTCTGTTCTTCAATTGTTGTCCCAACAATTTCACCTGTTGCAGGATTTAATGCAATTTGTCCTGATGTATATAAAATTCCATTTGCAATAACTGCCTGTGAATAAGGTCCTATTGCTGCAGGGGCCTTGTCTGTGATAATCTTCTTCATGTTAAATTCCTCCTATAACTAATATGTATAGCCTCTTTTTATAAAAGACTAATTGTCGAAAACTTTCACAAAATTAAGTTTGTTGATTTTGTTTTCTAATTATATTTCTCTCAATAAATGCTATCAAATCGCATCTAAAAAGTCAATTATGCAAGTGCTTTATTTCCTGTGTAAAGTTGATAATATTTACCCTTTTGTTCAATTAGTTCATCATGAGTTCCTCTTTCAATAATTCGTCCCTGTTCAAGAACCATTATACAATCAGAATTTTTAACAGTCGACAATCTATGAGCAATAACAAATGTTGTTCGACCTTTCATTAATTTATCCATACCTTCCTGCACTAATTTTTCAGTTCGTGTATCAATTGAACTTGTAGCTTCGTCCAAAATTAATACCGGTGGGTCTGCAATTGCTGCTCTTGCAATTGCCAATAACTGTCGCTGCCCCTGTGATAAATTTGCTCCATCTCCAGTTAACATTGTGTCATATCCATTAGGAAGACTCATAATAAAATTATGTGCATTTGCAAGTTTTGCAGCAGACTCAATTTCTTCTTTTGTTGCGTCTAATTTACCAAAAGATATATTTTCAGCTACAGTACCTGTAAATAAATGTGTATCCTGTAATACAATTCCTAAAGAATGTCTTAAATCATCTTTTTTGATTTTATTTATATTTATGCCATCATATCTGATTTTTCCATCCTGAATATCATAAAATCTATTAATAAGATTTGTAATAGTTGTTTTACCGGCACCAGTTGAACCTACAAAAGCAATCTTTTGACCCGGTGTTGCAAACAAATCGACATTATGAAGAACAATTTTGTCATCGTTGTATCCAAAGTCAACATCGTCAAATACAACATCTCCTGTTAACTGTTTGTATTCTAATGTTCCGTCTGCCTTGTGAATATGTTTCCATGCCCAGATTCCTGTCTTTTCTTTTGCTTCAACAAGTTTATCGCCTTCGAATTTTGCATTTACTAATGTTACATAACCATTATCTGTTTCAGGTGTTTCATCTAGCAACTTAAATATTCTGTCAGCACCAGCTAATGCCATAACAATTGCATTTACCTGCTGACTGATCTGATTTATAGGCATTGAAAAATTCTTATTAAATGTAAGGAAACTTACTAATCCACCCAATGTTAATGCATTTCCTAAAAATGTAACTTTATTTATTGCTAAAAATCCACCTACAATCGCTGTCAATGCATAACTTACATTTCCAAGCTGAGCATTTATAGGCCCTAATATATTTGCAAATTTATTTGCATTATTAGCACTATTATATAGCTGATTATTTATTTCAACAAAATCGTTAATATTTATCTCTTCATGGTTGAATACTTTAACTACTTTCTGCCCTTCCATCATTTCTTCGATAAATCCATTAACTTTACCTATATCTTTTTGCTGCTTAATAAAATATTTACCACTAAGTCCTGCTGATTTTTTTGTTGCATATAACATAATCGCAATCATAATTAAAGTTACAATTGTTAAAGGTATACTTAATGCAACCATGCTGGCAAATACCGTAACAATTGTTATACCACTGTTTAAAAACTGTGGCATGCTCTGACTAATCATCTGTCTTAGAGTATCAATATCATTAGTATACATAGACATTATATCGCCATGTGAATGTGTATCAAAATATTTAATTGGAAGTTTTTCCATATGTTCAAACATCTGATTTCTCAAATTTCTCAATGTTCCCTGTGTAACATAAACCATTATTCTGTTGTATGCAAACGTAGATAATGCACCTATTCCATAAAATACAGCTACCTTTAACATTGCATACATAAGTGGTGTATAATTAGGGGCTCCGCCGGCGTTTAAAGTTTTAACCATTGGTATTATATAAATATCTATAAGATTTTTTGTAAACCATGTTCCCTGAACATTTGCTACTACACTAAGTACTATACAAATTGCAACAACTATAAGAGCTGCTCCATAAGATTTGAACAGCATACCAAATAATCGCTTCATAATAATTCCCGGATTATCAACCTTTGGCTTTGGTCCACGTCCTCTGCTTCCAGGTCCTCCTTTAAATTCTTTTACTTTTTCAGCCATTACTGTTCACCTCCGTTCTCATCAAAATCTCCGCTTCCTTCAGTCTGAGATTCATATACATCTTTATAAATTTCATTATTTTTAAGTAATTCTTCATGAGTTCCAAATCCATTAATTTCACCGTTTTCCATAACGATTATTTTATCTGCACTTTCAATACTTGAAATACGTTGTGCAATAATAAATTTTGTAGTATTTGGTATTTCCTGTGCAAATGCCTTTCTGATTTTTGCATCAGTTGCTGTATCAACAGCACTTGTTGAGTCATCTAATATAAGAATTTTAGGTTTCTTTAGCAACGCTCTTGCTATACAAATTCTTTGTTTCTGACCACCTGATACATTTGTACCTCCCTGCTCAATATATGTATTGTATTTTTCAGGAAACTTTTCAATAAATTCATCTGCGCAGGCAAGTTTACAAGCTGCTATACACTCTTGTTCAGTTGCATTTTCATCTCCCCAGCGAAGATTGTCTAAAATAGTTCCGCTAAACAATACATTTTTCTGCAAAACTACAGAAACCTCGTTTCGCAATGTATCTAAATCGTATTCTCTTACGTCTTTTCCACCAACTAAAACTTTTCCTTTGTTAACATCATATAAACGACATATAAGGTTAACAAGACTTGTTTTAGCACTACCTGTTCCACCGATAATACCTATTGTTTCTCCAGATTTAATATCTAAATTAATGTCTTTTAAAACATAGTTCTTACCATTTTCTTTGTATTTAAAATTAACATTGTCAAATTTTACACTTCCATCTTTTATTTCAAATATAGGATTTTGAGGGTTTGTAATGCTGCTCTTTTCGTCTAATACTTCTACAATACGTTTTGCACTTGCAGCACTCATTGTTACCATAACAAATACCATCGAAAGCATCATTAAACTCATAAGAATATTCATACAGTATGCAAGCAAACTTGTTAGTTCTCCTGTATCGAGCGTAGGATTTGCATTCACAATCATGTGTGCACCTACCCAGCTTATTAAAAGAATACATGTATACACTGTTATCTGCATTACAGGTGAATTATAAGAAATAATTGTTTCTGCTTTTACAAACATGTTATATACATTATTACTTGCCTTATGAAACTTATCTGTTTCATATTCTTCTCTTACATAAGCTTTAACTACACGAATTGCTGATACATTTTCCTGCACGCTTTCGTTTAAATCATCATATTTTCTAAAAACCTGTTTAAAATATTTATTTGCATTTAACATAATAAATACTAAAATAATTCCTAAAATTATAACTGCAATTAAATATATTGTTGCAATTCTTGGGCTTATGTAAAATGCCATTGCCATAGCACATATCATACTAAATGGTGCTCTAATACACATTCTAAGAATCATCTGATATGCATTCTGTACATTAGTAACATCCGTTGTCATTCTTGTTACAAGTCCTGATGTACTAAATTTGTCAATATTTGCAAATGAAAATGTCTGAATATTTCTAAACATTGCTTCACGCAAATTTTTAGCAAATCCTGTGGATGCCTTAGCACCTGTAATTCCTCCACCCATTCCTGCAATTAGACCTAATAATGCAAAAACAAACATTATTACACCCATCATTACAATATAATTAGTGTCACCTTTTCCATTATTTCCATTAATTCCATTATTAATAATTAAGCCCATAATAAATGGAATTAATGTTTCAAAAATTACTTCTCCAATCATAAATATAGGAGTTAATATTGAAGCCGTTTTATACTCTTTGACTTCCTGTAATAATCTTTTAATCATAACGTTCTCCTTAATCCTTTAAATTATCAATAGCCTTATTTAACAATCTGTAAAAAGTTTCCTTTTCTTCGTCAGTAAAGGATTTGACCACTCTGCTTTCCATAATTTCTCTTCCCTTTTCCATTTCATAACTTATATCCTCTGCTTTTTTTGTCAAAAATATATTCCTGCATCTTCGATTATCTTCATCTACAACAACTCTAACCAATCCTTTTTCCTGCATTCTTTTCAAAAGCCCAATAGTTGTAGAATGCTGAATATCAAGTTCATTCGAAATATCTTTTTGAGTTATTTTCATCTTGGGATTATCTTCTATGAAACGTAAAACACGCATTTGAGAAAAAGTCAGTCCGACTCTTTCAAGTTCCTGATTAAAATTTTGTTTGAATACTTTATCAAGTTTCTTAATTAATATTCCATAATGTTCCAAATTTTCACCTCATACTAAAAAATCTTACAACATGTAGCACGCTACATATTGTAAGATTTTTTCATCTTTAAGTCAATAATTTATTTTAACAAAATTGTGAAGAAAGTATGAAATCTATCTGTTCATGTGTTTCTTCTTCGCTATTAGAGTTGTCTATAAACTCATCTGAAACACGATTAAATTCTTCTTCGGACATTTGATTCATAATAACGTTTCTTGTCTTTTCTTCACTATATCCTCTGCTATCCATCAATCTCTTAATTCTTTTTTCTAAATCACAATAAACATACCATATTTCATCGCACATTTTATCAATACCACTTCCAATTAAGATAGCTGACTCAACAATAACAAGTTGATTTGAACTATTATTGATTCTGTCAGTTATTTCCTTAATTGTTCCCGGATGAGTAATATTGTTTAATGTCTCTAATTTTTTTGCATCATTAAATACAATTTTCGCGAGTTTTTTTCTGTCTATATTATCATCTTTATCTAGGCTCTCGGGAAATTCTCGTATCACCTTATTGTATACTTCATTTCCCTTTTCCATGATTTCTTTAGCCACCTTATCAGCTTCGATTATATAAGCATTGTATTTTTCTTTTAAATATGTGAGGACTGTAGACTTTCCACAGCCCACACCACCTACTATTCCTATTATCATTTATTTGTTTCCTTATTAGATGTATATTAAATACATTTTTTATTGTTATTTATAATTTTGTATTATGAAGTAATCTTTAATGAGCTTCATTCCAGTTGTTCCCAACTTCAACCTCAACTTCTAACGCCACACGCAAATCAGCCGCATTCTTCATATTATCAACTAAAATTTGTTTTACCTGTTCCACTTCATCTTTGTAAGCTTCAACCAACAATTCATCATGAACCTGCAATACTATCTTTGATTTTAAATTTTGTTCTTTTAAAGCTTTGTCCACGTTAATCATTGCGATTTTCATAATATCTGCAGCTGTTCCCTGAATCGGTGCATTCATGGCAACTCTTTCCCCAAACGATTTTTGCATAAAATTGCCACTTTTCAATTCCGGTATCGGACGTCTTCTTCCAAATAAAGTAACTGAATAGCCTTTTTCTTTTGCACTTTCGACAGCATCATCCAAATATTTTTTTACGCCCGGATAACTTACAAAATAGTCCTTGATATATTTATCAGCCTCTTTTCTACTGATTGATAAATCCTGGCTTAATCCAAATGAACTGATTCCATAAACAATTCCAAAATTTACTGCTTTAGCATTGCTTCTCTGTTCTTTAGTAACTTCATCTAAAGGTACATTAAATACCAAAGATGCTGTGCTTTGATGTATATCCTTTGCTTCTTTATAAGCATTTATCAGATTCTCATCATCTGACATATGAGCTAAAATTCTAAGTTCAATCTGAGAATAATCTGCATCCACAAACACACATCCTTCTTTTGGAACAAATACTTTTCTAACTTCTCTACCAAGTGCAGTTCTAACAGGAATGTTCTGAAGATTTGGATCAGTACTGCTGATTCTTCCTGTCGCAGTAATTGTCTGATTAAATTTGCCATGAATTCTACCATCTTCTTCTATAAACCCGGCAAGTCCATCTGCATAAGTTGATTTTAATTTTGTAACCTGTCTGTAAGATAATATTTTTTCAACAAACGGATAATCCGGCTTTAATTTTTCTAAAACATCCGCAGATGTCGAATAACCTGTTTTTGTCTTTTTGCCACCCGGAAGACCCATTTCGTTAAATAAAATTTCACCAAGCTGTTTAGGTGAATTTATTTTAAATTCATGTCCGGCCTCTTTATAAATTTCTTCTTCAAGCGTTTTAATACTTTCAGCTAGCTTATCACCATATTCTTTTAATGAATCAGCCTCAACCTTAATACCTGTTTTTTCCATATCATACAATGCATACGTCAAAGGAACCTCAATCTTTTCATATAAATCTATCATTCCTTCGTTTTCTAATTTTTCTTTTAAAGGTTCAATAGATTTATACAATACATAAGAATTATATGAAGCATATTTAGAAATATTATCTATGTTTTCTAAAACACTTTTATCCTTTTTATAATTTGCGAAAATTTCATCATATGCAGGCACTTCAAACTCTAAATAGTCTCTTGCTATATCATCATATTCGTAAGTAGATTTCAAGGGATTAAGTAAATATGCTGCAATTCCTGCATCAAATAATTTATTTTCAGTCTCCGTTTCTACAAATCTAAGATTACTTTTTATATCATTCACACTAACTTCTACAGCATTACTTACAATATAATTTAATTTTTCTTTTAAATATTCACCTGTTATAAACCCACTTACAGGAATATAGTATGTTTCATCATCACTTATAGTTATAGAAATTCCTCTGATTTCATCATTATTTAAATCGATAAACAATCCAACTTTCTTTAATTTTTGAATTTCTGACAATAGATTTTCAACTTCACCAAAATCCTCCATTATCTTAAAGTTTTCTTCAAAAGTATTTTCTGTGCTTATTGAATCAAATTTAGAAATCATGCTTTTAAATTCAAATTTCTTTACCATTGCAAGTGCTTCTTTATTAAACATATCTTCTAAAACACAATCAGATATTTTCACTTCAACAGGTACGCTTGTATTTATAGTAGCAAGTGTTTTGCTCATTTGGGCCATATCAAAATGTTCTTTTAAAGCTTCTCTGTTTCTTTTATTTTTTATATCATCTGCATGTTCAAATGCATTTTCAATAGAACCATATTCACTTATAATTGTAGTTGCACCTTTTTCTCCAATCCCCGGAACTCCTGGAATATTATCAGAAGAATCTCCCATAAGTGCCTTCACATCAATAAATTCCTTAGGTGTCACGCTGTATTTTTCTAATACCTGTGTAACATTATAATCTTCAATTTCTGTTTTTCCTTTTTTTGTTTTAGGGATTCTGATTTTAACATGTTCTGTTGCTAACTGAAGTAAATCTCTATCTCCTGAAATAACAGACACCTCAAGTCCCTGCTCTTCACCTGCTTTAGATAGTGTTCCAAGTATATCATCAGCTTCAAATCCAGCAAGTTCAGTTGTTTTAATATTCAAAGCCTTAAGCATTTCTTTCATCAAAGGTACCTGCTGTTTTAATTCAGGAAGCATTGGCTTTCTTGTACCCTTGTATTCTTTGTACATTTCATGCCTAAATGTAGGTTGATGTACATCAAATGCAACGCATAAATATTTTGGATTTTCCTCATCAATAATTTTAAACAAAATATTTAAAAAACCAAAAATAGCATTTGTATGTGTTCCTTCAGAATTTGTAAAATCAGGGACACCATAAAATGCTCTGTTTAAAATACTATGTCCATCTATTAATACTAATTTATCTCTCACTTGATTTCTCCATTTCCATCTGTTTATTTATATATATCCAATAAGAACGCCAATTAAAAATCCAATTATACATATAACTATAATGCCACATACAACAATTGATATTTTAGTTGCCCACTTTTGTTTTTTTTGTTTTGTAAACCATTCATCATAAAAACTGAATATATCTTCTAATTCCTGGTCATACCCAACATCCTCTCCACTATTGTCAGGTGCCGGTACATCACCTAAACCTCTATTAATTAAATAATATAATTCTAAATCTTCTCTACATTTTTTACAGGTTCTTGCATGTTCAATAAATTCTTCAAGTTCATCTGTATATTCAATTTTATCAAAAATAAAATCATGAATTAAATTTTGAAATTCTCTGCATTCCATACATTTATTCATAACAAGTAATTTACTTATTATTCTCCTTTTTACACAAAAATTCAACCTCTTTGCAATACCATTATAATACATCATTTACTATTACACGTCAAAGCAAAAAAGTAATTGACTTTTTTATATATCAATGTTACAATCTATTTCGTTGTATGCGGATGTGTCGGAATGGCAGACGAAGCAGACTCAAAATCTGCCGGGGTTTCCCCGTGCGGGTTCAAGTCCCGCCATCCGCATTATATAAAAGGCACAAGATATATCTTGTGCCTTTTTGTTATGCACAATGAGTCAAATACTATCAGCCTTTTGCTTGCAAAAAAGGCTGATAGTATTTGACGAATGTATAATCACTGAGAAGCAGCGTAGCGGATTCGAAGTGTTATTCATGGCAAAGCAATGTGCATAAAGAAAATTGCCAGCTTTATATTTTTTTAAGCTGGCAATTTATATTTACATTATTTAATTTCAACTAATGAATACGAATCTCCAGATACATTTGCTCTAAAACATGCCCCTGTGTCGCATGAAATTGCGTATGTATCTTCTTTTGTTATTGAACCTGAATCAGATTCTATTGAAAACGAAACAATATAGTAGTTCTTTTTTTCTACTTTGGCAATACTCTTATACGTAAAGTAAGCTACATCGCCATTTTTATACTCACCATATTCATTTTCCATTGTTTTATTTTTTACAAGAATTGTTGTAAGCATGCTTACTGCCTGATCATATGAATATTCATATACTTCTTCATAATCATAAACTCTTGTTACAACTTTACTGTATATTCCTTCAGAATTCATTGCAATAAATGAAAATACTGTGTTTCCTTTTGGCATCTTAATTTCTTTTGTATATTCTGTTGATTTAGAATCAGGAATACTTCCATCTTTAGTATAATATATTTTGCAATCTGCATCGGCAGTTACCGTTATTTTCTTCTGAGTATCATAAACTCCGCTGTCAATGCTTACCACAGGCATATTTACTGTAGGAAACTCTAATCTATATCTGGCAGTCAATTCTTTACTACTCTTTCCATTTGAATCAATAGAAATAGCTTTAATAGTATAAGTACCCTGTTTTTCAAATTTAATTGGCGTGGAATACTTTGTACTATCTTCTGATGGTTCTGAACCATCGAGAGTATAATATATATCCAAATTATTAGATACATGTAATGATATTTCTATCGGTTTGCTATATGTTCCTGTTTCCACACTTGGATTTGGAATTGTTCCATCAAAATTAGACAATTTTTCTTTAATGGAATAATCTTCAACCGAATCAATTAATTTATCAATTTTATCACTCATATCATTATTTTGATACAAAATAATCAACGCTTCATAATATGATATTTCTTTTGGGTTTAATGAAATAAGTTTCTCAAGAACACTAATTTCTTCATCGGCATATTCACCCATATATTCATAGCAATGCCATAATTTTTCATATACAGACACTCTTTCTGAATTATTTATTGCGTGATTAGATGCACTATTATATTGAGTCGCTGCAGCTGCATAGTTTTTAGCATCGTAATAATCGTTTCCTGCTTTATAATACTTATTAAACTTTTCTTCATTTTTTGATCTTGTAAACAGCACAACAGAAACAACTATTACAGCTGCAAATAATATTCCTAATATTGTTAATATAATTATATTCTTTTTGCTTTTCTTTTTAGGCTTTTTATTTACACTTTGATAAGATGGTTCATCGTTCTTAATTCTCGATTTCTGATTGTCAAATCTACTTATCTGAGGCTCTTTTTTCTTTTCATTTTCTTCAAAAGTATTCTCTTCAAAATCAATCGGTTTTCTATTAATCGGGGTTTCCATTACATCTTTTTTATGTAAATCAATATTGGTCTTTGTGGCATTTAAATCTGGACTAATCCCGCTTACTATTCTGGTTGCAGAGAGATCATCATTATTCAAATCAATATTATTGACGGTCTCATTGTCACCATTTGAATATAACGGTGCTCCACAAACAACACAAAAAGATTGATCACTTTCGCATTTTGCTCCACATTTTGGACAATTCATAATTACATCTCCTTCTTAATTATGGATTTTACTTGAATATATCATAATTACCATTTCTTTGTAAACATATACTCTATTCATCTCTCTGTGAATATACACATCCACAGTAATTTTGTCGATATAAATCATACTCTTTCGACAACTCTATCGATCTTTTATAACCCTCTTTCTTCTTGAAGTCTGAAAACAAATATGGAATTTTATATTCTATCGACAGTTTTTCTCCAATAGAATTTAATTTTTCTGAGTTTTTTAATGGGCTAATGGATAAAGTTGTTGTAAAGAAATCAAAGTTCTTTTCTGATGCATACTTTGCAGCCTTTCTTAGGCGAAGTTCATAACATCTAAAGCATCTTTCTCCTCCCTCTTTACATTCTTCATATCCTTTTGCAATATCATAAAATTCTCCATCGTCATATTTCATAATATCCAAATCTACTTTATTAACTAATGGCATTTCTTTAATAAGTCTCTCTAATTCTGAGGCTCTATAATCATATTCCTTCTTTGTTGATATATTAGGATTATAAAACAAGACTGTAATCAAAAAATAATTTGATAAATATTCAAGAACATAACTGCTACATGGTGCACAACATGCATGAAGTAACAATTTAGGTTTTTCATTATTTTTTACAATTCCATTAATTGTTTTCTCTAATTCCTTTTGATAATTTATTTTATTCATTTACATATAAAGAGGCCTCTGCGGATGCAAATGCCTCTACTTCCTTATAAATATTTTTTATTTCCCCATAAATTTTGTCTTTTCAACTCAAGATACTCATTATATCCTTTTTCAAGTATCTGCTTTTCATTAGGAAATTTCAGCAAATGATAAGCTTCTATAAACTTATAGTATCCTGAATCAAGGAAATATTCTTCTCTTTGTGGCCTGCTGTAGTAACTATCCGCCATCATTAAATACCAATGAACTTCTTTATGAACTGTATCGCCTGGTATGTTAAAATTATATTCGCTTTTTCCGATATACTTAACAATATGTGCATTAACTCCTGTTTCTTCACACACTTCACGCAATGCAGTCTGTTTATACTCTTCTCCCTGTTCAACCGTACCTTTTGGCAAAACCCATCCTTCATATCGATTCTTATAATTCTTATATAAAGTTAATATTTTGCCACGAAATATTACAACACCACCACAACTTACTGCTTTCTGCATAACAATCCTCCTGTAAGTCAATATGTTTATGGTGTTCATATGCTTGAGAGTTGCCTAAACGCATCTAACGTATGTAAAGATCATATACAAAATTATCATCAATACATATCAAACATTCATACTTTAGTATACAAAATCTTATCTGGTATTTCAATAAAACATTGTTATTAAATTATTATTCAACAAAATTATATAATCTTGGAACGGGTCACAAGAGCTTTCACCCACTTATGAGTAGGTTCATGTAGGATTAAACCTTTTGACTCTGGCATCATTTATTATAATGACACACATTACTCAAAATAATCATCGAATATTGCTTTTACACATTTTACTGCTGAATCGCTTCCTTCAGGCATGTCTTCAATTACAACTGCAATGGCAATTTTTTTACCATCTTTTTCTCCGTATCCGACAAACCACGAATTTACATTATTATTCTTATCTATTTCAGCAGTTCCTGTTTTACCATACGCTGTATATTTTGAATATGCCATGATTTTACCAGTTCCATATTCAACAACGGCTCTCATATATTTCTGGAGCTGCTTTGCTTCTTTTTTAGTCATTAAGCTGGCATATTCTTCATTCTCTGTCTTTGTAACTACAGATTTATCACTTGATTCTATTTTATCAACAAGATATGGCTTCATCAATTTTCCGTTATTAGCTATTGATGAAGCTATCATGGCCATATGAATTGGTGTAACTAATGTAGTTCCCTGACCTATACTTGTCTGCATTATGTCAAATGTAGTTGATTCATTTGACAAATTAAATTCACTCTTGTTATATTCAATTTCAATAGGTAATTTTTCATTAAATAACAATCCTTTTGCTGTGCTTGCAAACTTTGTCATATCAAGTTCAGTTCCAATAGTTGAAAAAGCACTGTTACATGAATATGCAAATGCGTCAATCAATTCTTCACTATAATGTGCATGTCCATCAAAGCATTTGATAGATACATTATTTATAGTTGTACTACCCTTACAATTAAAATGAAAATCATTATAATTTTTATTTTCACGCATATATTCTAATGTTGTAACAATTTTAAATATTGAACCCGGTGTATATTTTCCCTGAGTAGCTCTATTAACAAGTCTGCTATCGCTTGTATCTTTTGCCAGTTTATCCCAAATATCATCAATTGTATTCGGATTATAATTTGGCTTCGAAGTCATAGCTTTGATTGCTCCACTCTCTGGATCAATGATAACTACAGCTCCCTTATTTTTACCCAAACTATCAGTAGCACTTTTTTGCAAAGAAACATCTAATGTTGTATATACATCATTTCCTTTTTCTTTTACATTCATAAAATCGTCGACTATTTTTTGAATAGGACTGACATTTGTACTTAAAAGCTCGTAATTGTAAACTTTCTCTAAACCTGATTTTCCATGATTTTTTATTCCGATTACATGAGAAAATAATTCATCATATGGATATTCTCTGGTTTCATTACCTGCATCATCAGTTTTAGTATATGCAAGTTTATCTCCATCAGCGCTAAATATAGTTCCTCTTACTACAGTTTCAGCATATCCATCAATTCTTTTATTATAATCGTTATTTACAACATCATGACTCTCTACAACAAGAAAATACACATAATATCCTATCATTACAAAGAAAATAAGTGCAAAAATTATCGTTGTAGTCATAATTTCACTATTTAATTTTTTTCTTTTTTTTCTTTCCGACTTTTCCAATTTCGCCTGTTCTTTCAAGCTGTCGTATTCTCTCTGTCTGTCTCTGTTCATTGACTAATCCTTCCGTTGGAATTCTTCGCGTTACGTTTCTTTTTACTTTAGTTCCCACAATTGCTAAACCTTGCATAATTGCAAACACAAATAATGTACTTAGTATTGAACTACCACCACTACTTACTAAAGGTAACGTTACACCTGTTGATGGAATCATTTTAAGTGCACCACCTATTGTAAGAAATACCTGTACTGCATAGCCTACACCAAGACCTACACACACAAGTTTATTAAACATATTTGCCTGTTCCATCGCAATTTTCAAAAATGCAATAAAACAACTAAAACAAACTAAAATTAAAAGCATTGCAAATAGACCGCCAAATTCTTCTGCTATAGCAGAAAAGATGAAGTCCTCAGTAACTACAGGAATATATTTAGGCGAGCCCTCATACAATCCAGTTCCCATAAATCCACCACTTCCAATAGCAAATAATGACTGTGCAACCTGATAGCCTGCATTATCTATAACTGACCATGGATCTCTCCATGCAATAAATCTCTCCTGCACATGTGAAAAAAGATGATACGCTATTACCGAAGCACCTGATAGCCCTCCGGCTCCTAAAAACAAATATATAATATTTCTTGTTGAAACAAATAGCATAAATAAATAAATCATAAAAAAGATTAAAGCACTTCCTAAATCTGTTGAAGCTACTAAAATCAAAACATATATAGCTGCTAAAACCGCAGAAATACACACATCTTTAAATTTATTATGTTCAGCCAAATAACCTGCAAGAAAAAATACAAAGATAATTTTAACAAATTCTGATGGTTGGAATTTAAAATTTCCAATTTCAATTGCAAGTTTCGCTCCATAATCTTCATCTCCAAGGAACAAAACTGCTATAAGAGCTGCTATTCCAACGAAACAATATACCCATGTCAGATATTTCCATAATTGGAATTTACTCATCAAAAATGGTACAATAAGAGATGCCATTGTCACAACGGCAACAATAATGAACTGTCTGACACTTGTTTCAAAATTAAGTCGTGCAAGCATGATAAATCCAATAGATAAAAGCATACACATATTGCTTAATACCGCTCTGCTTATATTAGAATAAATTATTGGAAAAATACCTAATACTATTACTAAATAGCACAACTGTGCTCCCGCTAATATAACTGTAAAATTAGAGGGATTTTTCAAATATACAACGGATATTCCCAAAACATAAACAATAAATATTATTGCATTCTGTCTGTGAAATATTCTTGCTGTCTTTCTTTCTTTTCTTGTTTTTAATGCACTAAAACATTCCCATGTATATACCGCCATTAGTAACACAAAAATATATTTAGCTGCAGTAACGTACAAAGTTTCCATATCTTATCTCCGGTTATAACACTCCTCTGTTAAAATGTCCTCTTGTTATTTCACTATTATTTTCAAATAACAAATCATATTCTTTATTATCTATATGTTCAATCATATTTTTAATTTGTTTTTTTGATTCGAATGTAAAAGAATATCTTATACTGTTTAACTTTAGTTTATCAATTTTATTATTATAATCAATCAATGAAAGTGGCTTACAATTATATATAAGATTATAGCAGTAATCGCAAACGCATTTCACCTTAAAATATTCACTCTTTCTATCTTTTAAACTGTAAATCTCTTTTGACTTTTGACACATATCACAACTTTTAGCAATGCAATTTACAGTTGTCATTACAGGCATATAACCATATATAATCATTTCCTGACCACTACATCCCATATCAAACATTTCTTTATAATTCAATTCTACAGGAACAGTATATGTTATATCATCTGTTTTACGGATAAATTGTTGTGAAAAACTATTCATAACGTATACATTATAATCAAAAATATAATTTTTTACCATATCTATATTTTTAAGCCAGAAATATTCCTCCATATTTCTAATTAATGCACCATCAAATTTATTTAACATTCCTATATATTCTTTTGAAAAATAAGCCTTGTCTTTTTCCCTGAATATATATGGCATTGCTATATATATCTGTTTAGTTTTGTTGTTTACTACTTCTTCAATTTCCTGTCTTGTAAATTCTGATGCTTCTATATATATTCTTGATATTCTATTCCATTTTTCAATAGTTTTATACTGTTCAAAATTAGAAACCAACGCTGTTTCCAGCTTTTTATCATTACATATTATTGTATTTTTCTCTACATTTTCATATGGTAAAGCATTATTTCTTTTATATCTGTCAATAATGCTTTTTGTCATTTCATCAATCAGTTTTCTCTTTAATTGATTTATTTTACCAATGGTTACAAATAAATTGTCATCGATATAAGTTTCTATTTTTTCAACTTTAAATGGTGTATTTCCAAGCTTTGCCATTTTTTCATTTACCAAATCAGAAGTTGTAGGTAGTTTTTTTGCTTCATCAGGCAAATCTTCATATACGGTAACAACATTTTCACCACATATTCCAACAGCTTCCATTGGAGAATCTTTTTTTATTGTAACAAATATATCTATATTTTTTCTTAAGTTAGTATTAATATATTTGTTCTGAATTTCCTTTATTAAACCTTCATTAGCTGCTCTGAAATCAGGTTTAGAAAATGTAATCATTTCTTTACCGTTATATGTTTTATAATAACTCTCACTAAATCCTTTTCTATTAAAAAGGTCATTCAATTTCTTTATATCATTATTATCTACTTTATATTTTTTTCGACCAAACTGTAAATATAAGTCAATATATTTTCTATAAATACTTACAACTCCTGCCGTGTATTCAGGCTTCTTCATTCTTCCTTCGATTTTAAGAGAATAAACACCTGATTCAATAATATCCGGCAATATTTTCAATGTGCAAATATCCTTAGGACTTAATACATACTTTGAATCTCCCGGATTAAGCACTTTACCATTCTTTACAACATCATATTCCATTCTACATGGCTGGGCACATCTTCCCCTGTTTCCACTTCTACCGCCAATGTAACTACTTAAAAGGCACTGGCCTGAATAACAATAACATAAAGCACCATGTACAAAACTCTCGATTTCTATATCACAATTTTCTTTAATTTTTTTAATTTCCGGAATTGATAGTTCTCTTGGAATAACAATTCTTGTTACCCCTTTATTTTTCAACTCTTTTACAGTGAGTTCACCTAATATTGTCATCTGTGTACTGGCATGAACATGTAACTGTGGGAAATATTTTCTTACAAATTCCAAAACTCCATAATCCTGAACTATAACTGCATCTAAGCCATGAACATATAATGGTTCAAGATAATCATAAAGTTCTTTTTTTATTTCATTCTCCTTAAGCAGTGTATTTATTGTCAAATATATCTTTCTGCCATGCAAATGAGCGTAATCGATTACGGACTTTAATTGTTCAATAGTTAAATTGTCCGCATTTGCCCTTGCTCCAAATTTTTCACCACCGGTATAAACTGCATCTGCCCCTGCATTAAATGCCGCAATAACAGTTTCATATGAACCACCTGGTGCTAAAAGTTCTACTTTCATTATTCCTCCGGTCGTTAACTGCTTTAAACTTAAAAAAGACCGGCTACAGGTCTTTTTTATTGTTTCCCAGTCACAATAACTTATTAAGCTTATATTATATGTGCTTTTGTTATTTCTTATTTTTTAATTCTGTCTGCAATTTTACTATTTCTTTCTGAAGTTCGATATTCTTATCTTTTGCTTCCTGAAGCTGTGCCTCTAACGATTCAATCTTCATATCTGCTGTAATTAAATCATGTTTTAAATCATAATTTTCTTTATCTTTTTCTTCTATCTCTACCTGAAGAAAATCAGCCTGCTTCTTTGCCTTAAAATAGTCATCTGCAATGTTAATTTCTAATAAAGTCTTCTGTGTATCAATTTTCTGTCTACGATAGGCATCATCCTGCTTAAATTCTAATATTTTACTACTAATATATGTAGCAAGTTTCTGTAAATAAGCTTCGCTTTCAAATCCGCCTATAGTATATATCTTTCCATCTATTATCACGTCAATTACATTCTTCGCTGACATATGTACTCTCCTCATTGTATTCAAGTATAAACTACGTTAATTTTATCACAATTTTTTACAAATACAACCATTTATTGTTTTATCCCTAAATGCTCATAAGCGATAGGTGTTGCAATTCTTCCTCTAGGAGTACGTTGTATAAGACCATTCTGAATTAAATATGGTTCATATACATCCTCTAAAGTTCCTGAATCCTCACCAATTGAGGCCGCCAAAGTATCAAGTCCTACAGGTCCTCCTGCAAATTTATAAATAATTGTTTCAAGTATTGTTCTATCCCCTTTATCTAATCCAATCTTATCTACATCCAAAAGATTCAGTGCATAATCTGCAACCTCTTTTGTAATATGTCCGTTATATTTAATTTGTGCAAAATCTCTCACTCTTTTTAAAAGTCTGTTAGCAAGTCTAGGGGTTCCTCTTGAACGTCTTGCCATTTCAACTGCACCATCCTCATCAATTTCCACATTTAATACTTTAGCTGAACGTGTAATGATTGTCTTTAATTCATCAACTGTATAAAACTCAAGCCTGTTAATTACACCAAATCTATCTCTAAGTGGTGCAGTAAGTAAACCTGCTCTGGTAGTTGCACCAACTAAAGTAAATCTAGGCAAATCAAGTCTTATTGAACGTGCTGTTGTACCTTTTCCTATCATTATATCTATTGCAAAGTCTTCCATTGCAGGATAAAGTACTTCCTCTACCTGTCTATTCAATCTGTGAATTTCATCTATAAAAAGCACATCACCTTCGCCTAAGTTATTTAATATTGCTGCCATTTCGCCGGGCTTTTCAATGGCAGGTCCAGATGTAACTTTAAGATTTACTCCCATCTCGTTAGCAATTATCGATGCCAATGTTGTCTTTCCTAAACCGGGTGGTCCGTAAAACAAAATATGGTCTAAAGATTCACCTCTTGCTTTCGCAGCTTCTATATAAACTTTTAAATTAGTTTTAATTTTTTCCTGACCTATATATTCATCTAATCCCTGAGGCCTTAGCGTCTTTTCTATAGCAATATCTTCATATTCAGGTTCAGTAGTAATTATTCTTCTGGACATTACTCTACTCCTTTTTCACATAATTCTACATTGATTAGTAAATCTTTTTTAATGCCATTTTAATTACGTTTTCTACGTCTAGTTCTTCTATATTATCAATACTCTTAACTGCCCTATAAGCATCTGCCTGTGAATAGCCAAGTGCTACAAGTGCCATAACTGCTTCTGACATAGAATTATTATCATTAACTTGAAAGTTTGCATCTAATTTAGGCTCAAGTACATCTTCTAAATTTAATTTATCCTTTAGCTCAATAATAACTTTTTGTGCTGTCTTTGCACCAATTCCAGGAGCCTTTGAAATAGCTTTTGCATCTTCTGAAATAACGGCAACCCTCAAGTCATCCGTAGTAATTGTAGATAAGACGGCAAGTCCTCCTTTTGGTCCTATTCCATTTACGGTAATAAGCAATTTAAATACTTCTAAATCGTCTCTTGTAAGGAAACCAAACAATTGCATTGCATCTTCTCTTACATTCAAATATGTAAACACTCTTACTGTTTCATCCACATTCAATGTATCTATCTGAGATGCCGGCATAAAAACGTTATACCCAACACCATTATTATTCACAACAACCTTATCTACATCAATATATTCAATAATTCCTTCAACAAATCCTATCACTGTATATCTCCTTTATTATTGTAAAATTTATCTATTCTATCAAGGACCAATCTGCTTACTATACCTATTATTGCACCTGTAACAGCACCAGTTAAAATTAAAATAGGTAAATATCCAAAAATATAATAATTATCAACTACAAATGATGCGACAACAATCTGCCCTATGTTATGAAAAATTCCGCCAAACATACTTACTATCATAATTGAAAATTTATTAGTTTTCTTCATTATCACCATAACTATCATGCTTAAAGTTGCACCTGCTAATGCGAAAAAAATGCTAAACAAATTTCCAAACATAAATCCTACTATTAATATTCTGACAAAATTACATACGGCCGCTTCTTTTGTTCCTTCCAAATAAAGTACTATTATAATAGCTAAATTAGCAAGTCCTATTTTCATTCCCGGGATGCCTAAAACAGGAATGCATGACTCAACATAACTTAAAATAACAGCAAAAGCAACAAACATTCCTAACAAAGGTACTTTCTTACTCATGTCATTCTCCTACCTGGCAATTACATCTACTTCTGATTTATCATCTGAAACTATAGTAACTTCTACCTTATGTGGAAGACAAATTAATGTCTGTCCATCTTTACTGATAGTTCCCATATTAACACATGTCTGATTACTACAATCCGACTCTTTTATCTTTGCTTTTTTATCTTTAATCCGAATAATATTATATCCGTTATCAACATTAACTTTATATTCCTGATTTTTGTTTAAATCAAGCTTTTTCTCTATCTTTCCATCTACATATATAACAACTGTATCCGCTTCATCGTTTCTTAACAAATTTACCGTAATATAACTTATAATTACAATTACAGCAACACAAATAATAGCTATAATATCATATTTTTTTAACTTCATTATCACACCAAAATTGAGAGTTTTTGACCCCGACATCATTTATTAGTTTCATTAATTTATATATTTTTATATAAATTAGAACAAATGTTTACCTATAGAATGATAACATAATTATATTTTTTATACAATCAGTATTTTCTGCTAATTTATAAAATAAAATGTGTTATAATAAGCAATAGTTATATATTAAGATGCCAAAGCAAAATGGTCTAAGTTCACATAAGTTTGCTTATAATTGGGCAAAAAAAATTTAACCACGACATCATACTAAACGATATATGAATATGGAGAATATTATGAAAAAAACTTTATTAAAAAAGCTGTTATCTCTTACAATAGTCATCACACTTCTTGCTATGCCTCTTACAGGATGTGTTTCCACATCATCAAGTACTACGGCAACAGCAACACACGAATGTTTCAATACTGTTGTTACACTTACAATAAACAGTTGTAGTGGTGATGAATCAGCTGATGATATAATAAATGAATGCTTTGGTCTTTGTTATAATTACGAAAAACTATTTAGTAGAACCAAAGATTCAAGTGACGTTTCAGCCATTAACAATTCAAATGGGCAGCCTGTAGAGGTAAAACCTGTAGTTGCTGAATTAATAGAAGATAGTATTTATTATAGCGAATTATCTAATGGTGCATTCGATATTACTATTGCCCCATTGAGTATACTTTGGAACATTACAGGTGATAATCCATCCGTTCCGTCATCAGATGATATTACTAATGCATTGTCACATGTAAACTACGAAAATATATCCGTCAACGATTCTACAGTTACACTAGCAGACCCTGAAGCAAAAATAGATTTAGGTGGAATTGCAAAAGGATTTGTTGCAGACAAAATAAAAAGCTATATGATTCAGACAGGTGTTACTTCAGCAATAATAAATCTTGGTGGAAATATTGTTACAATTGGTGGCAAAAAAAATGGTGGCAATTTTAATATAGGAATTCAAAAACCATTTGGTTCATCCGAAGAATATTCAGCAATTGTAAAAGGTTCAAATTTATCAATTGTAACTTCAGGCTCTTATGAACGATATTTCAAACAGGACGGAAAAATATATCATCATATTTTAGACACAAAAACAGGTTATCCTGTTGATAACAGACTTTTATCTGTAACTATTATTTCCGAGGATTCCTTAAGTGGTGATGCATTAAGTACAACTTGTTTTGCTTTAGGGTTAAAAAAAGGCATGCGTTTAATAGAAAATACACCAGAAATCGAAGCAGTATTTATTGATAAAGATTACACAATCCATACTTCAAGCGGACTTGTCTTGGATGAAGGAGAAGATGGAGTTCCTACAATTTCAGTTGTTTCTCCAGAATCATTAACAGAAGAAGTAAATGAAGCTGAATAATAAACACAAACTAAAATTATTTCATATTTTGATATAGAAAATAAAATGTCTTACGAATTGTCTTGTATTAACTACTCTTGCGATTTGTAGGACATTTTTATGTAATAAACAGTTATAATCTGATAGAAATATATATCTGTAAAATACATTTTTTATAAACTATCATTTTTTTCGAGTCTGTGAAATAAAGTCTGTAAATAGACATTCTATGATAAGTGATGGAGCTGTAAGTTCATGAAATGAGCTTGCAGCTCTTGTTTATATAACTAGCATATAAAAATACCCATGTCAA
>NZ_JAODBU010000009.1:0-120499 GCF_025336545.1 Eubacterium album
CTTTGTGAAATAGTAAAGACTCATTTTCTTACCTCCTCAATACATTTTTGTCTCCTATTTGTTATCCATTTACATAGTAAAATTCAACTTTCACATTTTCTTCACAAGTTTATCATTTTGTATTTTTAAAGAAGAGTGTGTTTTTTTTATACAGGTGTCTATTTTTTACAAAAAACAAATCCATACAATTTTTGCCAATTATATACAATAAAAAATCACCCAATTTTTTCTCTTTTAGAATTTATTTTTATACATTTTCCACAATTTTTTAGTTGTTTATATATTTTCTTAGTCGAGCGATACATTATTTAATGTAACTATGAACAAATTTGTTACTCCATAAAAAAAGATGCTGTTTCGATAGCAAATTAAATTTGCTATCGAAACAGCATCTTATATTAAATATTATATATATTACCAACGGTCAAAAGGTATAAGCCCACATAAGTTTACTCATAAGTGTGTGAAAGACCTTTGGCATGCCCCTTTATTCACCTGAAATTATCCATGGTGCAGGCTGTGCAACAAATACACTGTCCTTATCTGTCTTTGAAACAGATATCTGCATTACTTCAGACAAATTAACTCCATGTTTCTTGAATAAATATGGAATATCTGAAAGTATATCAAGCTCTAAAGTATATATTATAATTTTCATGTCTGGATTTATCTTTTTAAGTGTTACAATATCCTGCTCAATTGTATCCTTTTGTGCAACTAGAAAAGCAAGTCTTGGAACCGGCTTATCCTTTAATGCTTCTTCTGTTAAATCCGATACTATTTCCACATTATGTACTCCAAATTTTGCTGCATTTTCTTCCATTGAAGCAAGTGAACCTTTATCTCTTTCAACAGCAATTACCACACCTTCATATGCAACCATTGATGCTTCAATTACAATACTTTCACCACTGGCTATAAGCACTGTATCCCTTACATCCATTTCTAACTTATTCATAATTACGGAACGTATTTCGTGTCCAACATATTTTACACTACCTGTTGAAAAGTTTTCATTTTTCATTCCAAATATCATAGACTCACGTGTATTTTCATTTACTACAAAAATAACTGTAGGTCCACTTATATTTACATCCATGAGTTCAAATACTTTACAGTGTTTCATTTCACCCGGCTCATATCCTTGTCCGTAATACATTTCATAATCGCCGTATCCTGCTTCCCATAATTTATAAAGCATATTTTCATTTGTTTCATCAGCAAAAATCAAAACTCTCTTATGAGTTGCTATTGTTGCCAATACATTTCTTCTTTTGCTGCATGTATTTAACAACTTAATTTTTTCCGGACTTATCTGCAACATATCTGCAATATATCCCATCCAATCCAACATCTGCTTGCTGGAAAATTCTACTTTTTCTGCCATTATTGTACCTCCATTAGTTGTTTTTTAATCTTATTTTTAGCAAATGAATATCTTACTGCATTTGCATAAATTTCACTTTCTTCATTATCCGTAATGTCAAATTTATTTCTTATTAAGTTCATCTCATGCCCCATGTCCGTTCCGCATATTGCCATATCATCTGTATTAATTGTAACAGGAATTCCTAATTTCATAAACTCTCTTATCGGAAAATCTTCAATCTTTTCAATTGCTTTTGTCTGCAAATTACTTGTAGGACACATTTCCAAACATATTTTTTTCTCTGAAAGTGCTTTCATAAGTGCCAAATTCTCTACACTTCTTACTCCATGTCCTATTCTTTTTGCGCCAAATTGAACTGCTTTTTTTACACTTTCTGCGCCATCGGCCTCCCCTGCATGTATAGTAAATGGTACATTTAATTCGGTTGCAAGTTTAAAAACATCAATAAATTGTTCTGTTTTATATAATGCCTCAGCTCCTGCTAAATCCAGTGCAACTACTCCGTAATCTTTATTGCTTTCTTCATTTATCAAATACTCTTTTGCAAGTTTAACTGTTTCTAAATTCTGTTCTTTGTTATCAGCCATTCTCATACAACATAAAATAAGATTACATTTCAAATCAGACTTCTTTAATCCGTCCAAAGCACTTTCAATAACTTCCCTCATAGTCAAACCTTTATCCATATGAAGTTGTGGTGCAAATCTTATTTCCGCATATACTACACCTTGTCTTTTTATGTTTTCCTGAACCAGATAAACAGCTCTCGCTATTCCTTCTTTTGTCTGCAATAAACTACAAGGTAATTTAAAGCATTCCAAAAACTCATTTAAACTTCTACAATCTTTAGAAACCATAAGAGCTTTTTCTAATTCACGTTCGTCTTTATATGGAAGTTTTATTTTCTGCAATGCTGCCAAATCTTTTGCTATATCAGGCGTAATTGCTCCATCTAAATGAAGATGCAACTCAATATATCTTTTTTTCATATCCGCACCTATCCTTTAATATATAATGCCCCTCCCTTTTGTCAGTGGCTGTTTAGCGTAAACACTTATTAAAATGAACTTCATTCATTTTGTTTCCTCTTTTCTTTAATTATACTCCTAAATAATTATTTGTTAACAAAAATTTGTTAACAAAATATTGTTATTTTATTTATAAACTATAGTTATGATATTATTGGGTTTTGTATAAGAAAATTTATTATTTTTTGGCGGGCATAAATTTTAAAGAATACTCTTATATAGACATAACATATTTATAGGATTTTAGCTTTGTCTTTTTTATAATTGATATATATAAATTACCCATACATCTACTTAAAATTCTTAGGAGGATTTATGCTGCAAATTAAAAATATTTCAAAAAAATATACAACCGGTGATTTTGTGCAAACTGCCCTCAATAATGTGAGTTTGAATTTTCGTGACAATGAATTCGTTGCAATCTTAGGGCCTAGCGGTTCCGGTAAAACTACATTACTTAATATCGTTGGAGGTCTTGACCGATATGATACCGGAGATTTGATTATAAATGGAATTTCCACAAAAAAATACAAAGATAAAGACTGGGATTCTTACCGAAATCATACTATAGGATTTGTATTTCAAAGTTACAATCTTATACCTCATCAATCCATTTTATCAAATGTTGAATTGGCGCTTACAATTTCAGGAATTTCAAAAAAAGAACGCAAGGAAAGAGCTAAGCAGGCTCTTACGGATGTGGGGCTTGGTGAACAGATTCACAAACGTCCAAATCAGCTTTCAGGTGGTCAGATGCAACGTGTTGCAATCGCCAGAGCTTTAGTTAATAATCCTGATATTTTACTTGCTGATGAGCCTACGGGAGCATTAGACAGTGACACAAGCGTTCAGGTTATGGAACTTTTAAAGGAAGTTGCTAAAGACAAACTTGTCATTATGGTTACTCATAACCCTGAACTTGCAAATCTCTATGCAAACAGAATTGTCAGAGTAAAAGACGGTCATATATTAGATGATTCTAATCCATTTGAACTTAATGACAAAAAAATAGCTCCGCCCGAGCATAAAAATATGGGTAAATCGTCAATGTCGTTCTTGACTTCTCTTGCCCTTAGTTTTAATAATTTAAAAACCAAGAAAGGGAGAACATTTTTAACTGCATTTGCAGGCTCAATAGGAATTATTGGAATTGCATTAATATTATCGCTTTCAACAGGTGTCAATCAATACATCACTGATATTCAAAAGGATACCATGACTTCATATCCAATAACCATAGAGCAAAAAACCTTTGACCTTTCCAGCATGATGAATGCCGGCGAACAGGCTTCTAAAAAGAAAGTTAATCATAAATTAAATGCTGTTTTTTCAAATGGAACAGATATTATGATGACAAGTAAAATGGCAACAAGTATTAGCGAAAATAATTTGACTGAATTTAAAAAATATCTTGATAATAAGGACAGTGAAATCAACAATTATGTTGGTGAAAACGGAATAGTCTATTCTTATGATGTTCCATTTTCTGTATTTTCTTATGATTCAGACAATACTCTTGTAAATACTAATGGAAGCACATTTTCAAATTCTAATTCTAATACAAGTTCAATTGCCCAGATGAATGGCAGTATGTCAGTCTCAATGAATGCGGATATGAGTACTTCTATGAGCACCGATATGATGACAGGAAATATAAATAGCAGTCCATTTACTGAAATGTTATCCGGCAAAAATGATGAACTCGTAAGTGATGTCATAAAAGATAATTATAAAGTTGTATATGGTGACTGGCCTAAAGCTTATGATGAAGTTGTTCTTGTTTTAGATAAAAATAATGAAGTATCACTTACTACTCTTTATTATCTTGGGCTTTTACCATCAAAAGATTATAAAGATATTTTAAAGCAAATTAATAAAGGGGAAGAAGTCAATCCGGAAACTTCCAAGATATCATATGAAGACATATGTAATCACAACTTTTATTTAATTGCGGATAGCGACCTTTATCAGAAAAATAGATCTGATTTATTTAAATATGTTGGCAATGACAATAATAAAGTTGAAGAATTACTAAAATCAGGTATTACTTTGAAAGTTTCAGGTATCATCCGACAGACTTCAGATGACTCATCTAATATTCAAATATCAGGAAGTGTTGGCTACACTAAGGCTCTTACTAATTATTTAATTAATTATGGAAATAAAAGTGATATTGTTAAAGCTCAAAAAAATAGTCCTGACGTAAATGTATTAAACGGTTTACATTTTAATCCGGACAATGACAGTATAAAAATTGATGATGCCAAAACTTATTTGTCAAACCTTTCTACATCAGACAAAGCAAATATGTGGAAATCCATGGCAATGACTGCATATGCTGATTCTCCTGAGCAGATTCAAATGCTTGATTCAATGACTGAAACCCAGTTAGCTGCCATGCTTGATTCATATTTAGAGAATCCTAAAGATGAAGAAATGCTTTCTATATATGATAACTATATAGATGTTGGAAGCTATGATGATAATATGAAAAATTTTGGATACGTAAGCCTTGGCGCTCCTTCATCAATTAGCATTTATGCTGATACATTTGAAGATAAGGATTCAATATCTGATTGTATTGACAAGTATAATAAAGATGTAAAGGACGATAAGGATAAAATAACATATACTGATTACGTTGCTTTACTTATGTCAAGTATCACTACAATTATTAATGTAATAACTTATGTATTAATTGCTTTCGTTGCAGTTTCTCTTATAGTTTCATCTATTATGATTGGTATTATAACTTATATATCTGTACTTGAAAGAACAAAAGAGATTGGTATTCTTCGTGCAATTGGTGCATCAAAGAAAAATATTTCTCAGGTATTTAATGCTGAAACATTTATTATAGGACTATTCTCCGGAATTATAGGTATAGGAATAACCTGTCTTCTACTGCTTCCTATAAATGCAATTATTCATGCAGTTACAGACTCAACTAATGTAAATGCATTTTTACCTGTTCAAAGTGGAATTATACTAATTGTTTTAAGTGTTATTTTAACATTGATTGGCGGATTTATTCCTGCTAAAAAGGCAGCAAAGAAAGACCCTGTTGCAGCGTTGAGAAGTGAATAAATTAATTCTTAAAATATCTGTGATTTATATATATGATAAACACTTTTATACTAAAGCCCGGGGCGTTGTCCACACTCCGGGCTTTAAGTATATTTCAGACTAAAACATCATCTTTACCAAATTCTTATCTTTCATAAAATTGCTCATTTCATATAAAACAAGCACATCTGTTATATTATTAGATTCTACAATACTTTGAAGATTTCCACTAAAATATCTGTAATCCACAATTGTAATTGTGTTATAATCTTTTAATAAAAATGGTGTAAAACTATTTGCATATGAATCTTTTATTATTAACAAATTTTTATCGTTATTTGCCTCATTGTTTTCAATACTAACTACACCATAATTTCCACCAAAGAATACCTTGTATTTATCTTTTTCTTTTAATTTATCTATATGGTAAATTTCTGATTTTTTACCATTAATCATCACATTACATTGGGGAATATTTTCTGCTATTTCTATCGAATCGCCTTTTTTCTTTTTATCAAGAACCTTTGAATATAATGTTCCATAAAATTTATCTGTCACATTTTTCATTTCCAAATTTTCATAAGGTTCACTTTCAATTCCCTCCACTTTACAAAATTCATTATAAGCAATAAATGCACCTTTAGTTGTCCAATGGTGGTCTGTCTTATAATAAATATAATCTTTGGATAATTTCTTCAACGCGTCATATGTGTTTACGATTTGAGTATTATTGTCTGCATTATTTGTAAATTCCTTCTCTGCTATTTTTTCATAATAATTATAATCATAAACATCTGCATATTTGGGTAATTTATCAGTTAATATATTTCCGGAACCAGGAATTAACATTACATAACTTTTAAGTTCTTTATTTTTATTAAAAAATGTATTTATGTATCTTATATTATTTTTCAGCTGTTCTTCACTCACATCTTCATTTGTTATTTTTTCAAGATAATAACCATCTTTTCCAATGTAAGCTCCTTCTATATCCTTAATTCCCGTTAACTCTTTAGCCACGCTCCTTAAAGTAATCAATTTTTCTCTTTCAGGAATCTGGTCACTAATAAAATTTTCTAATGACTTTTGAAAATCAGTATTTTCTATATTGCTTAAACTAATTTGGGGTCTTTCCTCTAAATATCTGTTTTCATTCTCCGAAAAGCTTCTATCCTTTGTGGCAAAAATCTCTATTCCCGTTCCGGCAAGAATAAGTACCATCACAATGACAAATATACAATTTATTTTTCTCATATTTTCACCTTTTAATGTTCTTCTAACAAGACTTACATATTAATACTAATTTTTTCTTATAGTATAAACACATATCTCTATTAAAAATATACTTACCCTTTCCTTTAAAATCTAAAATATAAAAACGGGTTATATGAATCTCCTACTAAAAATGCAACACATATAAAGAACAGAATTAAACATGCCACATTACTTACAATTAATTTAACATTATTTGAAACATTCATTTTAATTGCAACCTGACCTACAATATATTTTGGTAATTTTGTGCTTGCTATAGCTGCAATTATTAAAATAACTGCGTATGATCCTATATAATATAAAGACATTTCTCCAAGAAACGGAGTTTTAATTCCAAACATTGCCTTAAAGAATGTACCCATTTCTGATATGTCAGTACATGCAAATATAACCCAGCCACATACTATTAAAATCAATGAATAGATATGTTTTAAAATATTTGGGCATTTATTTAACACTTTTTTTAACACAAATTTTTCCAAAACTAAAATTATAAAGAAATATAATCCCCAACAGACAAAATTCCAACCTGCACCATGCCATAATCCTGTTAAGAACCAAACTATAAATAAGTTAAATATCTGTCTTGGAACTCCTTTTTTATTTCCACCAAGTGGTATGTACAAATATTCTCTAAACCATGTTCCAAGAGTCATATGCCACCTGCGCCAAAACTCAGTAATGCTTTTTGACTCATATGGATAGTTGAAATTTTCAGGAAATTTAAATCCAAACATTTGCCCTAAGCCAATTGCCATATCCGAATACCCTGAAAAATCAAAATAAATTTGAAAAGTATATGCGATAGCTCCTACCCATGCCATTGATGTAGTGATTGAAGACATTGCCGATATTTCGTCCCATAAATTTCCGACCTGATTTGCTACGAGTATTTTCTTAGAAAGTCCAACAATAAATCTTCTAAAACCATTTGCAATATCATCTATATTTTCATTTCGTCTGGCTATCTGATTTTCAACATCACTATATCTTACAATCGGTCCTGCTATCAATTGCGGGAACATGCTCACATACATTCCAAAATTTATTATATTGTGCTGAACTTTAACTTTTCCAAGATAAACATCTATTGTATAAGATAATGTTTGAAATGTATAAAATGATATACCTATCGGAAGGGCTATCTGCAATAATGATACAGATGCACCAAATAAATTATTTATATTTGTAATTACAAAATCCGTATATTTGAAAAATGCCAGTATTCCCAAATTTACAACTACTGACATTATAATTACAATTTTACAGATTTTTTCATTATGCTTTTTTCTAAATGTTTCTATCAACATTCCATTACAATAGTCAAATGCCGTTGAAAAAATCATTATTCCAACATATATCGGTTCACCCCATGCATAAAAAATAAGGCTGAATACAAATAGTACTGTATTTCTTAGCTTTCCAGGGCATATATAATATACTGCCAATACGATAGGCAAAAATAAAAACAAAAAAACTCCGCTGCTAAATACCATATATTTTTCCTTTTTTATTTAAAGCTATCTTCAAATGCTTTCTTTATTTCACTTGCATTATCACTTACAATTAAAACAGCATAATCATCTTTAACAAATATCTGTGCATCATTTGCTCTGTCTACCTGTGTTGGGTCATAACTTTTGTAAAATGCAATTCTGTCCTTAATATGTTTTTCAAGGCTCTTTTTTGCTTCATCTACGTCTTTGCTGTTTTTAACTCTGATAACAGCAACCTCTTCAGCCGTTCCTTCCTGTGCATAATCTAAAAAATATTTGTCAACCTTACTGTAATCCATATCCGAAAGATACGCAAATAAATCTTTTGTATTATCTGAATCAGAATTTACTGCTAACATTGTTGGCATATCTGTGTCTGCTGCCATCATTGTTTTTTCAAGTTTAGTCATATCTATTTTATTATTGTTATTTCCACATCCAACCAACTGAATTGCAAATACACACACTAATGCAATGTTAAATATTTTTTTAATAAACTTATTTTTCATATTAATATTTCCAAGGTGCCATTACAGCACCTTGGACTCCTCTCATTAAAATCTTTTATGTTACCAGAATCAAAAGACCTAAGTTCACATAAGTTTTCTTATTCAGCTGCTACTGATTCGCTTTCATCAGCTGCTCCTTCATTTAAGCTTTCATTCTCTATTGCTTCATCTGATGAACCAATTGTTCTTGAATTACTTGTTATGTCTCCTAAATCTTCGTCTTCCATTCCTGACATTTCTGCAAAATCACTAAAAGCTTTATCTACAGCTTTGTTAATCTTCTCAGTAACCTTATCTGATAAATTATCCATAGCTGATGTATCGTTATAAGATGAGATATATACAGCCATTACTTTATCGTCATTGTCTGCATCAATCAAATTAGCTGATAAATTATAACTATCTGTAACATAATTTGAAATCGACTGTACAATTGCATTTATTATGCTGACTTTTTCATCATCTACATCCTGTCCTAAATTATAAGCGAGAAAATATTTCTTATCTTCGATTGCTTTTTTTATTTTCTTTGGAAGTTTATATACATCATCTAATTTTTCATTATTCACTACTGCGTAGTTATATTTTGTTCCTGTTGCTGCCGGGAAGAAATCTGTATTCCATTCATAATTGTCACTACATTCTTTATCATTCATATTAAAATGTGAATAATTTGGACTTCCTGCATCTGAATAAATATCTGTATGATACCATTCACCATCAAGTTTTACTTCATCCCATGAATGGATTCTGTCAGTTGTATGTACTACCTTACATTCAATATCCATCATCTGCATAAATAATCTGAAAGTTGTTGCATATCCTACACAAACCGCTGTTTTAGATTTTAAAACACCATTTGGAGTTGCTGCGTTCTGACCTGATGTTGGAATAACAGACATCATTCCTGAATCATTTTTTATATTTTTTACCATCCAATTGTACACAGCAAGTTCTTTTTCATAATCTGACATTCCATCTGTTATTATTTCATCAAGAACTTTCTTAGCCATATCAAGAGTATCTTTATCTTCTTTATTTAAAGAATCTTCTTTTCCTTCTTTATATGCATCAGAGATATTTTTTGTTGATTTAATTGTGTATTCGTCAGCAATAACAACATCATCTTCCTGTGCCACATCCTCATCTTTTGCAAGGGTACTGTCAACACTTGTCTTTAATCCACTGACTTTATTAAACATTACAGCACTTAATGTAATACTTGCTCCCATTCCTACTACCAGTACAGCTAAAATACCCCATACTGCAATCCATTTTTTCTTTTCCATGATTTACTCCTTTTTTGTAATCTGAATTTTAGATAACGCGGTAAAAACTCTAAAGTCTCAATGCTTCTTTTTATTTATAATCACATTATATTATTGTAATGGTGCATATATTGTTATGAAATTTTTTAATTTTTTCTTAAGTACCTATAACAATGATATTACTTATATTACATATTTTTTATACATTAGTTACGTGAATAATTGATTTTTATACAAGAGTTACGTGAGTAAATAGATTTTAATAAAAAAAGAAATATGATATGATTTCAAAGTAAACGGCTCTAAACTTTATATTATGAAAAGTTTAGAGCCGTTTATTTTATCAATTACTTTTAATCACTGCAAATTACTTATCTGTTTTATATTTTTTGTTTGTTTTTTTATTATACTCACTGCATTTTCATATAACCAATGTATTCCCAAAGGCATTGCCACTCCGGCAACATACTATATAAAACCAAAACGGACTTATAATCCAGGCTCTTGACAAATCAATTGACTGGTCTTTTTTTACAATTAATATATAAATCAATATTGCTATAACAAATGAGTCAATAATGCTAATATATAGTGTTCAAACTTAGACAGAACGAAGCAAAATAGGCACATTGAGAAAAAAACACCGGAATAAACCAAAATGCCAATAAAAACATCCCCGGACTCGCAAAGCCAAAACCATTTATCATAATTGTAAGAATATCTCCTAAATTCATATACTTTGACTGCGACATTCCTATTCCCTTCATTATATCTATTAAATAGTTTCTCTGTGTATCTTTCATTTTTCTCCTAAAAGTAGAAATATCAATCTCACGTCTTAAACTAAAAAATAACTACTAAAAGCATCTTAAACTGTTCCTTACCATAAACTGCATGTGGATGTTTTGCTGGCATTACAATTGATTCTCCTTCATGAAGTTCATATTTTTTTCCATCAATTGTAATTTCCCCAACTCCGTCAAGACATGTTACAAATGCATCTCCGCCTGATTCATGAGTACTTATTTCTTCACCTTTATCAAATGAAAATAATGTAACACTTACAGCATCATTCTGTGCAAGAGTCTTACTGACTACCTGTCCTTCCTGATAAGATACCTGTTCTTTTAAAGTCAGAACTTCTGCTTTACTAATATTTTTAATTAACTGTTCCATTTAATTCACCTCTTATATTATGCTACTGCTTATTATTTGCATTTGCATAAAAAATATTAATATTATTCTTTTCCATCCCAGCAATATGTACATAATTTACATTTATCTATTCCTACTGAATCTAACATATCATCTAATCTGTTAAATTTTAATGATGTGAAGTTAAGTTCTTTTCTGATTTCTTCAACCATACATTCATATTTTTCAGAATCCGGATTAGCATATTCTTCTAAAACTTCATCTGTTACATTTCCATTTTCAAGTCTCTCTATAACTCTTCTTGTAATTAATTCCATTTCTGATGATGAACGTGAGAAATTCAAATATTTACAGCCATATAATAATGGTGGGCATGCAGGTCTTATATGTACTTCCTTAGCACCACTCTCATATAAAAATTCTGTTGTTTCTCTAAGCTGTGTTCCTCTTACAATTGAGTCATCAATTAATAAAAGGCTTTTATCTTTAATTAATTCTTCTACTGCTAACAATTTCATTTTTGCAATTAAATTTCTCTTACTCTGAATTGTTGGCATGAATGATCGAGGCCATGTTGGTGTGTATTTGATAAATGGTCTTGAAAATGGGATTCCTGATTCATTTGCATAACCAACAGCATGTGCAATACCTGAATCTGGTACACCTGCTACAATATCAGGCTTAACATTATCTCTCTGTGCCATCTTCATTCCACAGTTATATCTCATCTGTTCTACACTTACACCTTCATATGAACTTGCCGGATAACCATAGTATACCCATAAAAATGTACAGATTTTCATATCATTACCTGGTTTTTGAAGAGTTATGCAATTGTTTTCTGTCATAACTACAATTTCTCCAGGACCTAATTCTTTATAATCTGTATATCCTAAATTTTTATAAGCAAACTTTTCAAATGACGCACAAAATGCACCTTCTTTTCTTCCGATTACAATCGGTGTTCTTCCGTATTTATCTCTTGCAGCATAAATTCCTGCATGATTCATAAGTAAGATTGATAATGAACCGTCTATTTTTTCAAGTGCATAATTCATTCCTTCGATAAGGTTATCTTTTTGATTTATAAGTGCAGCAACAAGCTCTGTAGCATTAATTTCTCCACCACTCATCTCCTGAAAATGTGAATGACCTTTGTCAAATAACATCTTTGTAAGTTCATCCATATTGTTAATCTTACTAACTGTTGTAAGTGCATATGTACCATGATGTGAACGTACAATTAATGGCTGTGGTTCATAATCTGAAATACAACCAATTCCGTATTTTCCCTTCATCGTCTGTATGTCTTTATCAAATTTTGTACGGAAAGGAGAATTTTCAATATTATGAATTGAACGATTGAATCCGTCTTCTCCATAAACTGCCATTCCACCACGTCTTGTTCCTAAATGTGAATGATAATCAATTCCAAAAAACAAGTCAAAAACGCTATCTTCTTTAGATGCCACTCCAAAAAATCCACCCATTAGTTATTACCTCGTATTCTATAATATATTTTACTTTTGTTTATCACCGTCTGCATTTTTAGACGGGATTCTAATCTCAACCAATATATTTTAGCAGAAAAGTTTATAAGGTTCTACTGTTTTGTAGCATAAATAGTAATTTTAATAAACAGTTTTGAAATATTTCCAACCAAGCATTTTTACTATTTATGGTCTGAATGTTTTTAATGCTTCTATTGTCTGTGTTATCAAATCATCCAATGTCCAACCAAGCATATCTGCTCCACGCTCTCTCATTATCTCCTGTTCTTTTATGCAATGCTCCTCCGGATACATTTCAAAATCAAGATCATATAAAATGCCGTTCCTACAAATAAGTAACTGCACATTATTGGAATTGATTTTATGAAGGCTGTTTCTATTTCCTTCTTATTCATCCTTTTTTTCTCCGTTGTTTTTCGGGAGATCATATGTATCTAAGAAATGATGTTTAACACCATCTTTTTTATATGCAACAACCGTATCTAAATTTACATTTTCTATACTCTTAAAAATATTTCCTTCTACATATGGATTTGTCTGCTTTAATGTTTTTATAAGTTCTTTAATTTCAACTCTCTTAGATCTGTTTTCTTCATTATTGCAGGTAGTACATGTATCGGTAAATTTGCATGCACACTGGATGAATCTTAAATTATTATAATCTCTCCACGCCTTAATATCATCTTCTCTTACAAGATATAATGGTCTGATTAATTCCATTCCCTCAAAATTTGTACTATGAAGTTTTGGCATCATTGTCTGAATCTGTGAGCCATAAAGCATTCCCATAAGAATTGTTTCTATTACATCGTCATAATGATGTCCTAAAGCAATCTTATTACAGCCTAATTCCTGAGCAAAATGATATAAATGTCCTCTTCTCATTCTTGCACACAAATAACATGGTGATTTTTCCACATTAAAAACTGACTCAAATATATCTGATTCAAATATATGAATAGGTATGTTTAACTTTCTTGCATTCTCCTCTATGACTTTTCTGTTAGCCGGGCTGTATCCCGGATCCATAACTAAAAATTTAACATCAAATTCAAATTTATTATGAAGTTTTAATTCCTGAAAAAGCTTAGCCATAAGCATTGAGTCTTTTCCACCTGAAATACATACCGCTATTCTGTCTCCCTCTTTTACAAGTTCATACTGATTAATTGCTTTTGTAAATTTGCACCAGATTTTTTTCTTAAACTTCTTACGAAGGCTTTGCTCAACATCTTTGCTTATATCCTCTGCTTCCTGCTGTTTCATCATATCTAAAAGCCATGCAACATACCCACCTTCAAGGCTTTCAGCATCATATCCCTTTTCCACAAGATTTTGTGCTACTTCAATACTATTCTGTCCTCTGCTGCAGCAAATAATTAATCTTTTTGTTTTATCAATCAATTCACTGTTTTCTATTTCTTCTGCCTGAATAGTTATTGCTCCCGGAATTTCTCCGTGTGCAATCTCTGATTCATTTCTCATATCTATTAACTGATATTCATCAGCGTTCATGGATTTTAACTGTTCTATTGAAACACTCATATATAATCTCCTATATTAAGATTTTCTCTATTGTTTTACATTTAATCTATCAATTATAACTTACTAACATAAGCCTTATATCTGAAAAATTTTATCCAAATCAGGCATATATTTTAGCCATGATTTATCTTTTTATATTTCCTAAGTCTTTCAAAACTTCTCCTGCAATAATCAGTCCCACAACTGAAGGAACAAATGCCACACTTCCCGGAATATCTCTTCTTTCAGTGCATTTGTGCTTAGCACCCGGTGGGCAAATACAGTGAGTTCTACAGCTTGTTGCCATATCTTCAATTGGTCTCTTTGGCATTTCTTCTGAATAAACTACCTTTAATTTCTTAACCCCGCGCTTCTTTAATTCACGACGCATAACTTTAGCTAAAGGACAGACTTTCGTTTTATAAATGTCTGCAACCCTAAACATTGTAGGGTCCAATTTATTTCCCGCTCCCATTGAACTTATAATAGGTATATTTAATTCTTTAGCCTTCATTACCAAAGAAATCTTTGCCGTGACCGTATCGACCGCATCTACAATATAATCATATTTGTCAAATGGAAATTCATCTGCATTTTCAGGAAGAAAGAAACAGTTATGGATTTCTACTTCTGCGTCAGGATTAATCTCTAAAATTCTTTCCTTCATAACTTCAGTTTTATATTTGCCTACAGTCTTTCTCGTAGCAATGATCTGCCTGTTTAAATTAGTAAGGCATACTTTATCATCATCTATAAGGTCAAAATGCATTACTCCACTACGTACAAGTGCTTCACATACATAGCCACCGACACCACCTATACCAAATATAGCCACTCTTTTATTTGCCAGTGTTTCCATTGCTTCTTTTCCAAATAAAAGTTCTGTTCTTGAAAACTGATTTAACATAATTTTTCTCTCTATCTTTCTACTGTGTTTTCTAATTTAATCAATCGGAAGCCGTTTTCCTACTGTTATAATAGGATTATTATAAAATTGCATAATATTTTTGTCAACGAATAATAAGCTGCGGTCTTATATGTCCAAATCATAAAACCACAGCTTATTATTGTACTATAAAATTGGTAATTGTTATATAAAAACCTGTATTTGAATTTTCAAATAAATTTCATCAAAGTAAGAGGTTTTTGCTCCTAACATCTTTAAATATAAATAACTTTATTTCTATGCATCCTTTAAAAATGATTTATAGCATCTATACGCTTCATATACATCTGCCTTGTTTGTTACTTCCCATGGGGCATGCATACTTAATACTGCCACACCACTGTCAATAACTTCCATTCCATATAATGCCATAATATAAGCGATTGTTCCGCCACCGCCTGCATCAACTTTTCCAAGTTCCGCCATCTGGAAATTAACACCATTATCATCCATAATCTTTCGCAAATCAGCTAAATATTCTGCATTTGCATCATTAGAACCTGATTTTCCGCCTCGTCCTGTGAATTTGTTAAATACAACACCTTTGCCCATAAATGATGAGCTGTTTTTCTGGAATACGTCTGCGTATAAAGGATCAAATGCAGCATTTACATCAGACGATAACATTCTGCTGTTTGCAAGGCATCTTTTAAGTTTAATTTCACTATATTCTCCTGTTAAATTAAGAAGTTCAGCTACTGTGTTTTCAAAGAATCTTGACTGCATACCTGTTGCACCAACACTTCCGATTTCTTCTTTATCTACTAAAAGGCAGCATGATGTTTTATCTACGCTTTCCATGTCAAGCATTGCAATTAAAGATGTAAATGCACAAACTCTATCATCCTGACCGTATGACATAATCATACTTCTGTCAAATCCCATTTCTCTTGCTCTGCCTGCAGGCACTACTTCAAGTTCAGCTGACATGAAATCTTCTTCTTCCATTTCATACTGTTCTTCTAAAATCTTTAAAACGCCTTTCTTTGTTGCTTCCTTCTCTTCATCATTTAAAGGAATTGTTCCAATTAATATATCAAGATTTTCACCTTCAACTACCTTAGCAGCTTTCTTTTCCATCTGGGCAGATGCAAGATGAATAAGTAAATCTGTTACACAAAATACAGGGTCTTCCGGTTTTTCTCCTATATTTACATCAATTGTTGTTCCATCTTTTTTTACAATAACACCATGTATTGCTAAAGGAAGTGTAACCCACTGATATTTTTTAATTCCACCATAATAGTGAGTATCTAAATATGCCATTCCTTCTTTTTCATATAAAGGATTCTGCTTTATGTCCATTCTTGGAGAATCCACATGAGCACCTAAAATATTCATTCCTTTTTCAAGTGGCTTATTTCCTATGTTAAATAAAGCAACTGTCTTATTCATGCATACAGCATAAATTTTATCGCCCGGCTGTAAAGTTTTATTTTCTTCCATCGCCTTTTCAATACTTATATATCCTTTTTCTTCTACTCTTCTTACTGTGTCTTTTACACATTCTCTCTCAGTTTTACACTCTGACAAAAAATTAATGTAATCTGCATTTAACTGCTGTAATTCTTTCATCTGTGCTTCATCATATGTCTTCCATGCATTTTTTCTTTCCATATTGCTCATTCCTTTCCAAATCTATGTTCAAGACTTTTAAATCTTTTTCTATTTTTATTCTGCCACCATTTTAGAAGAATTATTTATACAAGTCAATATAAAGCACTATCCCCTTTTTTATAATTAACATTATTTCAGCGATACATTATTAAAAAAAATATATTCAAAAGTCATAACTCTTTTATAAATAATAATAGGAGGGCGTTGTTTTAGCGACGTCCTCCTTTATTTTATAAAAACAAAATATCAAATATGTGTATGAAATAATATTTATATATTAAACAAACACCAATTATTCCTTTATTATATTTTTACTGCAGAAATATGATATTAAGAAATATCCACCATATATTACAAGTAAAATTATTGCTGTCATACCAATTGATGGTCCAATCATTTTCGTTCCAATAAAATCAAGTATTTGTTTTGAAAACATCATTCCAAATATCGAATGAACAATTGCAAGTGCTAATGGGAATATGAAAAACAAAGCTGTCTGTCTGAACAATGCCTTATTAATCTGTTTCTCATCTGCACCAAGTTTTCTAATCATTCTACATCTTTCCACATTATCTGCACTTTCTGATAATTCTTTCAAAGCCAGAATTGCTGCACCTGATATCAGAAGAATAACTCCAATGTAAAGACCTATAAATGCACCTATTGCTCCAATACCAACTGCACTGTCTATAATATTATTTTTAGTATTAACCATTGGTACCATATAATTCCATCTAGTCTCATCATAAATCTTTTCTACTTTCTGTTCAAATTTTTCTACTTCTTTCTTATCATCCATAGAATAGTTAGCTGCAATAAATTCTCTTATTTTATGATTTTCATCAACTATGCCATCAGGAACAATTATTATTCCTGTATTTGAAGGATTTCCTGACATTTCTATAAAACCTTCTTGGCATTCCTTGTATTTTGGTATTAATTCATTACCAAATACATTAATTTTCACTCCTGCCTTTAACGATTTATTTCTTAATTTTATCATTGGACTATAGTCACATAAAACAATATACTCATCATCATTTAATTCAATAGTATCTTTTCCGTAAAATCTTGCAAGTCTGTTATAATCGCTAACTTTTACAATGTTCTCCGATACCTCAAGCATTGTCGGAGAATCATCCTTTTCATCATTGTTTCCTAATGTGTCATTCAATGTAACATTTTCTGACTGATAAATATATAAATCTACATATTCCTTTAAATATGGTTCAATATTATAACCGTTTTCCTCAAAAAACTGAAAAATACTCTTATTAGAACTTTCAACTTCCTTCTTACCATATCCGTCTTCTTTGCTTAAATTTACAACTTTATTAAAGTTAATATCAGCCGGTACTCCCTGCTTTAAACTATCATTTAATGAATTCCTAATAGATAACCCACTTGAGAGTACACAAATTGTAATAAATAACATTAAACTTATTATTGTCATTGAAAATACATTCGTATTTACCCTGCTGCTCATTTGTCTGAAAGTAAATGTATTTAATCCTTTATAATAAATTCCTTTCATTGATGAAACAACTTTAAGTAATAATCCCGAAACTGACCAGAAAAATAGAAATGTACCAACACATCCCATTACAATATAAATTGCTAACTGTTTTCCGTTTGTTATTTTACTGTATCCTGCAGTAACGTTATAATATGCTATTATAAGCATTACAATAGAAATGGCGAAAATAATTCCACAGATAATAGGATTTTTTAATTTAATTTTCTCAGTCTTTCTATTACCCTGAAATAAATCAATTAATTTGCATTTATTAATACTAAAAGTATTAAATATAATTACAATTACATATATCAATACAAAATTTAAAATGGTCTTTATACAAGCCTGACTTGAAAATACAAATTGATATTTTGACATGTCAGCCTGGAACATACTTGCTACCAGAAAACTTGTAAACTGAGAAGCTCCTATTCCAATAATTATTCCGACTACTAATGAAATAATTCCGATAATTAATGTTTCAAAGAATAGAATCAACGAAACTTTTCTCTTTCCCATTCCTAATACCAGATAAAGGCCAAACTCTTTATTACGCCTCTTCATTAAAAATCTGCTTGCGTAAATTACAAGAAATCCTAATACACATGCAATGAACACACTAACCCATGACATAATCTGTGTTAATAATTTGACTATTTCCCTTGTGTCATTTGAAATTTTTAACATTGCCGACTGTGTTTCTATTGCATTAAATATATAAAATATTGCAACACCTAATATCAAAGTAAAAAAATAGATTGCATAGTCTTTCATACTTTTTTTAATGTTTTGAAATGATAATTTATAGAGCATCGCTTAAGTCACCTCCTAACAAAGTAACTACATCGATAATCTTATCGAAAAATTCCTTTCTTGTATCATCACCTCTATTTAATTCATTGAAGATTTTTCCATCTTTTATAAATATTACTCTTGATGCATAACTTGCTGTAAATGAATCATGAGTTACCATTAAAATTGTAGCTTTATAATATTTATTTAAGTGCGAAAATCTTTCAAGTAACATCTTTGCTGACTTTGAGTCTAATGCTCCTGTTGGTTCATCAGCTAATATTAATTCAGGATTTGTAACAAGTGCTCTTGATGAAGCAACTCTTTGTTTCTGACCTCCTGACATCTGGTATGGGTACTTATTTAAAACTTCTTCTATTCCAAGTTGTGTTGCAACTTTTTTTACTGCTTCGTCAATCTTTGTTGCGGGTACATTCTGGATTGATAATGACAAAGCAATATTTTCATAAGCTGTTAATGTATCAAGTAAATTAAAGTCCTGAAAAATAAATCCTAACTTTTCTCTTCTAAATTTATTTAACTTGTTGCCTTTTAAGTTTGTTATGTCTTCACCGCCTACAAATATATGTCCGCTTGTCACCTTATCAATTGTAGAAATACAGTTAAGTAAAGTTGTTTTTCCACTTCCTGAAGCTCCCATTATGGCAACAAATTCTCCTTCATCCACGTCAAATGAAATATTGTCTATTGCTTTTGTAAGATTTAATTTGTTTCCGTAATATTTTTCTATTTGTTCGATTCTTAATATGCTTTCCATATTTAAATCTCCTTTCACATTTTTTATACTGACATAATTTTATATGAAAAACACATATTAGTCGTTTTTTTAATATTACATAACATTACAATTTTGTAATGTTACCATTTTAAATTATTTTCCTAAACCACCGTGTCAAAATAATCATTCTTTCCAAATGTTACTCTGACTTCAGTGTATTTTCCTTCCTCCGATTCAATATCTATTTTATGTCCAAGCCGCTCGCACAGTCCTTTCGCAATATAGAGACCCATTCCTGTTGATTTTGCATATTTTCTTCCATTTTCTCCTGTAAATGACTTGTTAAATACACGTGATAAATCTCTTTTTGGTATTCCAATTCCATTGTCTAGGATATGCAGTACAACTCCCTCTTCACTTTTTTCACTATATATTTTTAATTCTTTTTCGCCATGGTCTTTCATGTATTTAAATGAATTACTCATTATCTGATTGATTATAAATTCCATCCATTTGTTATCTGTAACTACTTCGTTTTCGACATCGTTGACAGAAAAATTAATTCCATTTTCAAGAATCATATCTTTATTTTTCATTGCCACATTTTTTATCAAAGACTGCAGAGAAACTTTTGTAAATTTATAATCTTCCTTTGCATTTTCTGACCTGACAAAATAAAGAACCTGTTCCGTATAGTCATCAATTCTCTTAATCTGTTCTACATATTTTTTATTCATTTTATCATTATGACACATAAGTCTAAGACTTGCTATCGGGAGCTTGACCTCATGAACCCACATTTCCACGTAGTCCTTAAAATCATTAACACTGTTTTCATAAACTTTAACATTTTCAATCATTGATTTATTTATATCCTGTAAAACCTGATAATGAATTTGCCCCTCATAAAATGATGGTTCCTTCATTGTTTCACTTACAAAATATTTTTTATCAAGCCCATCTGTATTATTTATAAGTTCATCATAGTAATTCTTTTTTCTGAAAAAGTCCCAAAGTATAGAGAATATAAATGCAAATAGCCATAATGCTGCGTACATCACTATGGCTTCAAATTTTATTCTAAATACAGAAAATATGGAAAATGTAATTACAAAAAACATTATCCATATTATCACTACTATTTTATTGTCTTTTATATATTTGCCAAACTTCATGTTAAACAATACCCCTGTTTTTTTCTTGTTTCTATTGCATCTTTGTATCCTATCTCTGTTAGTTTTCCCCTTAATCTGCTTATGTTTACGGTAAGTGCATTATCGTTTACAAATTCATTGTTATCCCACAAATCAGTCATTAACTCATCTCTAGATACAATACGGTTTCTATTATTAAGAAGCATCTGGAAAATAATCATTTCATTCTTTGTAAGAACCAGCTCCTGCCCATTTCTGCTTATTGTTCCTTTACTAAAATTTACCTGAGCATCTTTGTAATTTGCAATATTTTTTCCACTATCTGCTCTCTTTAATATGGCTGCAATTCTTAACAACAAAATTGTTGGGTTGTATGGCTTTGTTATGTAATCATCTGCTCCATAACTCATAGACAGGACTTCATCTGTTTCACCTGTTCTGCTTGTAACCATAATAATTGGAACATCCGATGTTTTTCTTATTTCACGAAGCAGCATTTCTCCATTTATTCCCGGAATATTTATATCAAGCAATAATAAGTCTGCATTTTTTTCTAATATATCATTCTTTGCATTATCAAATTGCTCTAAATACTCTGCTTCATAACCTTCATTTGTCAGAAGCTCTGTTAGCTCCTGGCAAATTGTTTTTTCATCTTCTATAATCAATATTTTTTTCTTTGCCATTTTTACCCCTTATTTATTTTAAATAATTCTTTGCTGATTCAGTAACCGCACCTGCTGTATGAGAACTAGAAGGACCCACCATTATCGGTCCAACAATATCAAATATATCCATATTCTACTCCTAACCATATACTAACATTTTTGTTTATTATATACCCACATATCTAATAAATACAGTATTTTACCTCTTATTTTATATAGGACATTATAGTTTATACATAAAAATAATACTGAGCTAACATTAAGTAGCTCAGTATTTGTGCCTTTAGTTTTATAACATTTTTTCTTTTTTTCTTTTTTCTATTCTTCTTGTTATTCTTTTTCCAATCTTTTCAATTATCATTGTTCCGTATCTCATCATTGGTTCAGTAACAATTGCAAATACGACAAACAGCATAATGCATTTTGTTGACATTCCTCTAATTGCAAATAAATCACCTAAATATATGCTGCACAATAATAGTCCGATTATGCTTCCTCCCCATACGCACCAGCGAAGTGTGTTCATAGGTTTACTTATATTGTATAAAATCATAAATCCAACTATCGATAAAAGCATAGTGCATGCTGTAGATATATCCGTCTCGTTTACTTCAAATACCTGTCCAAATACAACCAGTGCTCCAACCACCAACACATCTGTAATTCCCGCCGGAAGTGCCTTTATTAAGACATTCGTCAGGAAACTACCCTGTATAATGTTTTTATTCGGTTGCAATGCTAAGAAGAATGCCGGAATTCCTATTGTAAACATACTGATAAGCGAAACCTGAGATGGCTCTAAAGGATAATTTATCATAAAGCACACTGAAAACAGTGACAACAAAAATGAAAATATATTCTTTACTAAAAACAGACTTGCTGAACGCTCTATGTTATTTACAACTCTTCGCCCTTCCAAAACAACTGAAGGCATTGATGCAAAATTTGAGTCAAGTAATACTAATTGAGATGCCTGAGCCGCTGCATCACTTCCTGACGCCATAGCCACTGAGCAATCCGCATCTTTTAATGCAAGCACATCATTTACACCATCCCCTGTCATTGCAACAGTTCTTCCTGCTTTCTTTAGTGCCTGCACGAACTGTCTTTTCTGGTTTGGTGTAACTCGTCCAAATACTGTATATCTAAGCACTGCTTCCTGAATGTCTTCTTCACTCTCAAGCGTTGTTGCGTCTATATATTTTTCAGCATTTTCAATTCCTGCCTGTTGTGCTACCTGCGACACTGTAATAGGATTATCACCGGAAATTACTTTTATTTCAACACCCTGATTCGCAAAATAATTAAATGTTTCAGGTGCCTCTTCTCTTATTGGATTTGACAAAAATACAAGAGCAATAGGTACAACCTTTTCTGTCAGTTCTTTTCCATTTATTTCGCCATCATATTTTCCAAATACAAGTACTCTATATCCTTCACTACTGTAATTTTCTATTTCTTCTTTATATTTTTCATAGTCATCTCTAAGGACAAATTCCGGTGCGCCTAAAACATAATTTGCATCATCAAATGCTGCACCTGAATATTTAAATTCTGACGAAAATGAACTTATTGATACTGCCTTTTTTCCTGATGGAGAATTAAAATAATTCTTAATTGCTTCCATAGTTATATTATCACTTGACATTCCTGCCGCAAAATCACTAAGCATTTCTTTAATAGATGGCATATTTTCTTTATCATATCCGTCCATTGGAACTGTACCGTTAACTTCCATTGTATTTTCAGTTATAGTTCCTGTCTTATCTACACACAAAACATTTACCCTTGCTAAAGTTTCAATGCACTTCATATCATGCACAAGAACTTTTTTCGATGCAAGTCGCATTACACTTACAACTAATGCCACGCTTGCAAGCAAATACAAACCTTCCGGAATCATTCCTATAACTGCAGCTACCATAGAAGTAATGCTCTTGCTAAATGATGCTTTCGCAAATATAAACTGCTGTCCAAAAAGCAATACTCCAATCGGTATAATTATAATACCTACAACTCCTACTAATTTGTCTAAAACACGAATCATTTCTGACTGTTCTTCGTGGTTCATTGCCTTTGCTTCTAATGTAAGTTTTGATATATAGGAATCTTCGCCTACTCTATCAAGTCTTGCATAACACTCTCCTGAAACAACAAAGCTTCCTGACATTAATAGATCCCCCGGTTTCTTTGTTATTTCATCAGATTCACCTGTAAGTAATGATTCATTTGCTGAGACCTCACCTTCAACTACGATGGCATCAGCACATATCTGATTGCCTGCCTTAAAAAGTACAATATCATCAAGAACAAGTTCTTCTGCAGGAATCTCCCATTTTTGTCCGTCACGAACAACTACTGCCTTTGGTGCATTTAATACCGAAAGCTTGTCCAAAGTATTTTTTGCTCTTATTTCCTGAAAAATACCAATGCATGTATTAGCAATGATAACCGGTAAAAATGTAAGATTTCTAAAAGAACCTGCCACAATTAATAATACAGCAAGTACCGCAAATACTAAGTTAAAATACGTAAATACATTACTTTGTATTATTTCCTGTACAGATTTTGATGGTGGATCAACCGGTTCATTTGTCCATCCATTTCTAGTATATTCTTCAACCTGTTGTCTGTTTAATCCATTATTAACGTCAGCCATGTATCTGTTAGTTTGCACACGTTCACGATGTTCTTTATTTTTTCTAAATTCTTTATCCTTCATATACGCTCCTAGATTATAATGCCATGTTCTAAAAATCTAAGCCCACATATATCTATTCATAAGTGGGCGAATGACTTTTGACGGATTGTAAGAGTTCGTAACACAGAACAATCCGTAAGCATCAAAGTCGTGTTTTTAACCTCGATATCATTTTATAACAATATTTTACCAATTTTTTTAGTTAATATCGTAAAGAATTTATTAAAATTATGTTACTTTTTTAAATAATATGGTTGTGAGACTTAATATAGAATTATCAATGTAATAAAATTAACATAAACTACTACTTTTTTTACAGTGGCAATAGATACTTTCTTAATAAAAACTGCGATAAATTTTCTGCCTTATTCAAATATTCATCAACAAGATTTGGATTAACTTTATGAGCTTTCGCAAGACTTAACATACCTATAATTCCATTCATAGGAGTTCTTATTTCATAAGACATATTTGATAAGAAGTCTGTCTTTGCCTGACTTTCTTTTTCTGCACTTTTAAGTTTCTCATTAATCTTCTGCAATTCTTCATGATAAGATGTAATATCTTTAAATTTTAAATAAGAAATTTTTATATCTAATTCTTTGATTTTTTTGCTGAAGATTTTTATACACTTTCAATTTCTGAAGATTATTTATTTATCTTGATTTGACTTATAATTATACTGAACCTATGGGACGAATACGGTGCCCCGACCGCCTTTGCAGAAAGTATGAAGATAAAAATATTCCATACTCTTTTGTCCCTTATATTCAATACTTTTTTTAATCTCCATTTTCCATACTTTTATAAATGCCCATATACCTATACTACTTTAAATACCCTATATTCCATACTTCTTTAAATCAACTTTTCCATTTACTACTTCAACCCCATCGGCTTCAAGTAATTTTGCCTGAGCTCCTTTTCCACCAAAAGCAAACTCTCCTGCCAATTCTCCTTTAGAATTAACTACACGAAAACATGGAATATTATCCGGGTCCGGATTTTTATGAAGTGCATTTCCAACTGCTCTTGCCATTTTAGGTTCGCCTGCCATTTCTGCAATTCTTCCGTAAGTTGCCACATGACCTTTTGGGATTTTCTTAACCGCCTCATAAATTCTTTTTGTCGGGCTGTCTGTGATAATATCATAACTTTCAGATATCATTCTCTTTATTTCTTTTTCGGGAACAGTTCCATCAAGAATTATTGTACTCCAATGTTCTTTATTTTGATGATATCCGGGAATTACAGATTTATAGGTTTCTCTCCAAAAATCTCTCCATTCAGGGTTAACTTTTATATTTAAGTTGATAAATCCATCTCTTTCATATATCCATAAAAATGCCTTCTTGCTTTTCTTTACTCTTACAAGCTGCCAATTAGTATCTCTAAATGGTGTTTCTACATATGTATCTTTAAATGTCAAACCAAATTCTACTGCTTCCTGTCTTGTTCTCAATATCTTTTTCCTCTTTATGATTAATCTTAAACTCTTTTTTTCTTGTAGCTTCATTTTTATTTGCTATTTAACACTATAAAATTTTATATTATTCCACACTTTCAAAATTATTTCGTAAGAAAATGTTCTCTGTTAGGATACTTTTCTCTGTACGCTACCAATGCGGCTTTTTGCAAAATAGAAAATTCTTTATCTAAATTAAATGCATGTGGAGTGGAAAATGCAATCGCACTTATTTGTTCAGCGATTTTTTTTGCTATTCCTTCATCTGATAACTGTCCCATTCCAAAAACTGCTGACGTAAATCCTCTTCCATTTTTACTTACTTCTATAAATTTAAAAAATACATTTTTAAGTTCCAAAAACAAAATTTCACGCTTTTCATCCTGTATTTCATCTGAATTCAATAAACATAAGCCATTAATTATTTCATACAACTGCTTTCTTTTGCTTCCACTAATATCTACAGAATTACCCTCAGATAAATATTTCATTTCCATGAGGTATCCAACAAATTTATCTTTTTTAGGTTTCCTTTTTCCATATCTTGCAATCCATAATTTTTCTCTAAATGAATCAAGTTCACTATTATCTTTATTATCATTTAATATTCTAAGTCTGTTGTCTGCATTTGTTTCATTATAAAATTCTTCTATCCATGTATTCTGCATATTTCCGTTTTTCTCCATATTTATTATCTACTTATAAAATCATCTACATTATTAATATCAACTTTTTTATATTGGGATACATAATATTTCCCACTATCCAAGTTGTGTTTTTTCAAATCATTTCCTTTAAAAATATCCACAACTAATTTTGCTATTTCCATAGACTGGTCTTCCTTATCGTTGTACACAGTCCCCTGCATTTGACCTTCTTTTACTGCAATTAATGCATCATTAAGTCCATCTATTCCACATATAATAGGCCATTCATCCTCGCCATAACCTGATTTTTTATAAGCTTCCACTGCACCAATCGCCATCTCATCATTATTTGAAATAATCATTTCTATATTGTTGCCATACTGATCTATTAGCTGTGTCGTTCTATTTTCTGCCTGTCCTCTGTTCCAATCAGCAAATTGGTAACTAAGTTTTTCTAAATTAATTCCATTATTAATAATTGTTTTTACTGAACAGTCTGTTCTGCTTATTGCATCCTGATGCCCGGCCTCACCCTCTAGCAAAACATATTGTATTTTTCCATCATTATTTTTATCTACATTTTTATTCGCTTTTATATAATCTGCTGCAATCTGTCCCTGCATTACTCCTGACTGTTCTGCATCACACCCAACATAATATAATTTGTTCCATTGCATCAAATCCTCTTTTACCGGTTCTCTGTTAAAGAAAATAATTGGAATATTATTCTGTCTTGCCAGTTTAATAATTTTACCCGGAGCTGTTCTGTCAACTAAATTAACACACATTATATCGCAACCTGCATCAATCATTTCCTCAACAACTTCATCCTGATCACGCTGACTATCATCTCCATTTTTTTCAGACACTATTATTCTAAAATTATCATTTTCCATTGACTTTAGATTATCTTTAAGTTCCTGTGTCATTGCATTTATGAATGGATCATCCTGCGTGTATGTTACAACACCTACCCTAAGTGTTTCATTAAAATTTTTTTCTTTTTTCTGACATCCTGTAAAATTGTAAATCAATACAAATGCCATTATTAAACTAACAATTCTTTTATTCATAAGAATACAAAAACCTTTCTATTTCATTAGAAAATAAATCATTTTGATAAAGTTCTTTTGAATCAACATCATAGCCTTTCATGGTGTAAAATGAATTATTAATTTTCTTACTTATTTCTTTTACACTATTGTATCCAATCTCATATCCATCAGGAATAATAAGACATTTTACATTGCCATGCTGAAGCAAATTTAATGATTTCGTACTATTTCCAATACCATATATCTGCGCTCCGTTATATATTCCATTATCGCTTTTTTCGCCTAAGTCATCTAAAGAATAATTATCCATAATAACTAAATAATCTACTTTATCCTTGCCATTTACAACATCACAAATATCCTGCTCCGTTTTACCATTATATGTCCAACCTATATCTATGTTAGTCCCTTCTATGGCATCACAAAATCCTTTATATTTGTCAATGGTTTCTTCTTTCGCATACTGGGCAAAAACAATGCCTGCTTTCTTATTTTCTTTTTCGCCTGAATCTGCTATCAGTCTTTTTCCTATCTCATATCCGATATTGTAGTGATTAGGTTTTATTACCGGATAGCCTGATTCACCACCATTCCCACTCACAAAAACATCTTCTGTAATTAACATGAATGGTATTTTGCCGCATACATTTTTTAATTGTGTTCTCGTATCGCTTCCTGGTGCAGGGCAAATAATAAACCCATCTATATTATTTTGCTTCTGCTCATTTATTAATTCGATTTCATCTTCTACTTCCTCAATATCATCTGTGTTACATATTATTAAATGTATTTCATTTGCCTTAGCTGAATCTTTTAGTCCTTTAATAAGTGCCTCCCAATTTTTATCTCCTGAATTTGGTATAATTACTGCCACTTTTTTTTCAGGAGTATTCTGGTCAAATATTTTAGTAATAAAAAATATTGCCATAACACAAAGTAATATTTCTGCAATAAGAAAGGCTATTTTATTTTTTTTCATTTTCAACCTTCCTTTCTACATTTTGTTTTTCTAAATTTGTGAGATTACTTTCATTATATGGAATTGCAGGTATATGAATTGTAACCTTTGTTCCTTCGTCAGCTTCACTTTCTACACTTAATCCATATTCATTGCCAAACATTAGCTTAATTCTTGAATGAACGTTTATGACACCAACTCCTGAACCATGTTTAGGTGTTTTATTATTATCCTTAAGAATATTTTCAACCTCTTCTTCTCTCATTCCCATTCCATTGTCTTCAACGGTTATAAAGATTTCATTATCTATCTTTTTACCTCTGACAATTATTTCACCGTCATCATCTATATCCATATTTCCTACACCATAATATATAGCATTCTCTAACAATGGCTGAATAACAAGTTTCACAATACAATAGTCATTAATTTCATCATCTATTTCAAATCTGATTTTGAATCGTTCTTTATATCTTGCCATCTGTATATTCATATAGCTTCTGCTGTGTTGTATTTCATCAGATATCTTTATGATTGTTCTTCCTTTAGACAAACTTATACGCAATAACTTAGCAAGTTCTGATATCATAAACACAGCTTCTTTATTTTTATTTGCCTCAACCATCCATGTAATTGATTCGAGCGTATTGTATAAGAAATGCGGATTAATCTGACTTTGCAATGCATCCATTTCGCTTTTTCTTAGTTCAGTCTGCTGCCTGATTATTTCCTGCATTAACTCTTCTATCTGTTCATATGATTTTCGCACTGAATATCCTAAATGTCTTATTTCCGATGAACCACCTATATAAATATCATTTTTTCCACCTGCTTCATACGCCTTAACAGATTCATTCAGGTTAAGTATTGGTCTTGATATTTTTCTTGATATAATTCTGTTTACCTCAAGAAGCATCATCACTAAAATAATTACAGTCGTAATTATATAATACCTGAATTGCTTTATACTCACTGTCTGTACCTTGTCCGGAATTACACCTACTACCTTCCATCCTGTGTATGAAATACTGCTTATTATATAATTATTTTTATGTCCATTAAACTCTAATTCATGTATTCCTTCTTCACATTTTGCCATTTTATTATTATTTTCCTTAAAAATACCCCTGTCTATCTCAGTTATTCTAGGATGATAGATAATTTGTCCATCTGAATCGCATAAATAATAATAAATTCCATTTGAATCTTTATTGATTCTATCTAAAGTTTCTTCAATGATTGAATATTTCATATCCACCAGTAGTACTCCACTTACCGGCTTTTCCCCATCATTTACATCCACCGAACGGCTCAGCGACACAACCCGATAATATTTATAAGCACCATCTTCAAACAGATTCTGTATATGAGGAATAGAAAAATGAATATTTTCAATTTCACTTTTAGCCATACTAAACCAACTCTGACTTTTAACATCAACATTATCTTTTTCAGATGCTATAGGCTCTGATGCTATCAGATTTCCGGAATTGTCATATAGTGCCATACTTTGAATCTTATCTGAATTAATTTCATACAATAAACTAAACTGTCTGTTAAACTCCTGACTCGAAACATCATATTGCTGAACTATATTGTAATTTGCAGCATTTGAAATCTGTCTTATATTTAATAAGTCAGAGTCCATTTTATCTACTATACTGTCTATAATTCCCTGTGTACTTGATATTAAAGTTTCTTTATTTGAAATTTTAAATCTATTATAAATAAGCATTCCCATAACAATAGTTGTCACTATTGTTAACGTTGTAAAGACCGCCATGATAATAGATTGAATGTCTAATCTAATAAATTCGCCACGGTGAAACCAGCTTCGAAATCTTTTTATTTTTACATTTTTGCTTTCTTTTTTTTTAACTTTATTCAATCTTCCCATATTCCCTGTATATATTATGATGTTTGGGGCAAAAGCCCCGATTTTGATGACTACGGATTGTTTCATGCTACACGTTGTTTTATATTATTTATTTAATCTCTCATTTCTGTACTTTGATGGAGATACTCCGAATTTCTTCTTAAACACATAGCTAAAATAATTTGCATCTAAATATCCTACCTGCTCAGCTATTTTATAGCTTTTTTCATTTGTATCAAGTATCAATCCGGCTGCGATATCCATTCTGTAATCTGTAAGATATGTAACAAATGATTTACCTACTTCTTTCTTAAATACAGATGAAAAGTAAGAATTTGATACTCCCATTATAGAGCATACTTTATCTAGTGATAAATCAGGTTCCATATACCTGTCTGTTACTATATTTTGTGCATCATTAACCAAACTTCTGGATTTACTGTTTCGAACACTTTTTAATTTTTCACTTACTCCTAATGAACATTTAATAAGCCAGTTTTTCAAAGTGCTTTCGTCCATCTGAGGCACCCTTTCGTAAGGATTATTTATATCTCCTAAAAAGTCATTAAAATCTATAAAATTATTGGCACAAAATCTATAAAATGCCCCTACCATTTCCATAATCACTAAATTATACTGACTTACAGTATTTGCATTTTTATGTAATTTTTCAATTTCTTTACTAACCGCATCTTCTATTGATTTGTCGTCTCCTAAATATATCGCTTTAAACAAATCATGCATTTTAGAATCTTCTGACTGCAAAGTCATATTCTGCTCATTAGGTGCAATTTCTTCAATATTAATTGCCCTGTTTGTTCCATATAAAACTCTGTATGATACTGCTTCTCTTGCTCCTTCATAAGAATTGTTTATGTTTAATATGTTATCACATACTCTTCCTATACCTGCTGTAACAACAGCACCAATAACTCTATTAACCCATTTGCAGAATTTATCACAAATATCCGTAAACTCTACCATTTTTTCTTTAGAGCTTAATTCAACAATTAGTACTGTATTCCCCAAATAAATAAATTCTTTGCAATTAAATTTTTTCGCAATTCTTTCCTTTATTTCTCTTTCTACAGACATTGATAATAGCAAGGGTTCCATATTTTCAGGAACATGATGTGTAGATGTATGGAAAACCACACAACAATAGAACGGGCCCTTTAAATCTATTTTATAGGAATCGACAAATTTTACATATTCTTCTTCATCAACTCTTCCTTCAATCAACGAAACAAACAAATTTGTCTGAAGAATTGGGAGTACATCATTAAAATAATTTTCAAGTTTTTGAACATTTAATTTTTCTTCTCTTTCCAAATCTAGTGAGTTTTTTACTCTCTTTAAACATTCAGTTAATTCGTCAGAATTTATCGGTTTTAACATATATTCTTCAATTTCAAGATGAACTGCCTCTTTTGCATATTCAAATTCGTCAAATCCGGTAAATATAATTATGTGAATATTTCTATAATCATCATTAAGCCTTTTGGACAACTCAAGTCCATCCATATATGGCATTTTAATATCTGTAATAACAACATCCGGTTGAGTTTTTTCGACAAGTTCTAATGCCTTTACTCCATTTGTTGCACTTCCGACAACTTCAAAGCCTAACTCATTCCACGCTATTTTTTGTTCAATAACATCAATAACTTCTGCCTCATCGTCAACCAGGATAACTTTATATTTATCCATAATACTTTCCTTATCTCACTCTAAATTTAATGCAATATTTTTCTCAGGCAATCTTCATACATTTAATAGAAAATCTACCTCTTTTAATTTTATTTTTTCCGTTTATCTTTTGTCAATTTATTATAACAAATAATCTATTCTAATAAAATATTTTATATAAAAGTCAACATTTTTGTTACGACAAAAGCCGTTCCCATTATCCTATAGATAATCAGAACGACTTTTTGAACGTATGATTAAAATATTTATTAACATGTCAGGATTGTGAGAGTTTGTATTATAAGAAACAATCCGTATGACATATTTTTCATTATTTTATTTCTTCTGTACATACTTGAGACAGTCAAGAGTAACTGCTGCAAGAATGATGATACCTTCGAAAATGAACTGAAGGTTTGTATCAATACCAAGGATTGTAAGTGAGTATGTAAGAGATGTAAATATAAGAACACCTGTTACAACACCTGAAATCTTACCAATACCACCTGTAAATGAAACACCACCTACTACGCAGGCTGCGATAGCATCCATGTCCCATCCTTGTCCATAAGCTGCACTACCTGAACCAACCATTCTGTTACATTCAAGCCATGAACCAAATCCATAAAGGATACCTGCAAGAATGAAAGCTCCCATTGTTACTTTGAATACTGAAATACCTGAAACTGCTGCTGCTTCCGGGTTTCCACCTACTGCGAATAAATTCTTTCCAAAAGTTGTCTTATTCCAAATGAACCAAACAACTGCTATTGCAACTATTGCCCATAAAATAATTGTTGGGAATCCTCCAATCTGAGGAATAAATATATTTGGAATTGCTGCATCGATTGCACCAAATGAAACACCCTTTGTTGCGTAAGTTACAAGACCAAATATAATAAGCATGTTGGCCATAGTTGATATGAACGGATGCATTTTGAACTTAGCCATAAAGAATCCGGCTATCATTGCAAAACATGTTGTAAGGATTATACAAACAACTAAAGCTAAAATTGCTCTTGCGCTCGGAGCCATATTTGAAAAATCAAATATATGTCCAAATACGCCACCTGTGTTTATGCCGTTATGCATTATGATTGTTGATGCAACCATACCCATACCAACCATACGACCAACCGAGAGGTCAGTTCCTGTCAAAAGGATTAAGCCTGCAACACCGAGGGCAAGGAACATTCTAGGTGATGCCTGCTGTAAAATGTTAAGTATATTTGTGTATGTAAGGAGTTGAGTATTTTTAACAACCGGAGTAATTGCGCATAACCCAATAAATATCAAAATGATAACAATATACAAACCATTTTTATATAGGAACTGTGACAAGTTGAAAGTATATTTATAATTTTCAATTCGCTGCTCTGTTTTCTGAGCAAATGTATATTTTGATGTACGCAATAAATCAATTAAATGATACTTATGCATAAATGCATCATGTTTTCTATCTTTAATTTCCTGACACTTTGACTCGTGAGTCATTTTTGAATCATACAATTTATTTTTATATACATATTTTTCATCTTTAATTTCATCTGAATCAGACAATTTGCTTAAAGCATTTTCATGTTCTGTCTTCAATTCAGCGCAAGTCTTTTCATACTTGTTTTTTTCATCAATTTTTTCGCTTTCACAACTAGCTACTACTCTATTGTAATATTGGCTGTTGTAATTCTTTGAAAGATAATCTTCAGCCTGGGCAATAAGTTTTGATACCTTATCTTTATTTGAATTTTCAACTGCTTTTGCCTGTTCTAAAGCCTTCTTATCACTTTCAATAATTTTTGCTTTTTCTTCTTTAGTTAAATTTTTATTTTCTTTTACGATAGCAATATGATTCTTTAAACTTCTGACTTTATCAGAACCATCTGCGCGTAATTCGTCAATCTGACTTTGTATTTTACCTACATATTCATCTATCGGCTTAAGAAGTTTTTCTTCTTCCTCAGCTGAAAGAATAACGCCTTTTTCTGCCATATCAAATACTCCTCTCTTCTACAAATATTTAGCACTAAGTCTTAATAATTCTTCCTGATTTGTTTCTTTTGTATTAACTATTCCTGCAAGATGTCCGTTAGACATAACACCAATACGATTTGTAATTCCTAAAATCTCAGGCATTTCAGATGAAACAACTATTATTGTTTTTCCCTGCTTTGCCATGTTAATTATCAGTTCATAAATTTCGTATTTTGCACCAACATCAATACCTCTTGTAGGGTCATCCATCATAAATACATTTGGTGAACGTTCAAGCCATTTACCAAATATGGCTTTCTGCTGATTTCCTCCTGAAAGATTTGAAATCATATCATCAGGTCCCATACATTTAGTATGCATTACCTTTATTTCTTCTGCAGTTGCACGAACCATATCATCCTTTGACAATGCAATGCCTCTCTTGTAATGGTTCATATTTGCAATCGTTGTATTAAATGTAATGTCACCCTTAAGGAAAAGACCATTCGCTTTTCTTTCTTCTGTTATCAAAGCAAATCCATGATCCATGGCATCTTTAGGCGATGAAAAATTCATTATCTTTCCATCATAAATTACATTACCGGCTGCTCTTGTTCTCATACCAAATATAGTTTCAAGGAGTTCTGTTCGACCGGCTCCTACTAATCCATAAAATCCAAATATTTCACCTTTTCTTATGTCAAATGAAATATTTTGAAGTTTCGGTGCATACTTAGTAGACAAGTTTTCAACTGAGAAAATTACTTCTCCCGGTTCATTATCTACAGGTGGGAATCTGTTATCAAGAGAACGACCAACCATTGCTGATATAAGTTCATTCATGTTTGTATCTTTACTGTCCTTTGTCATTACCAGACTTCCATCTCGTAAAACTGAAATTTGATCACATATTTCAAATATTTCATCCATCTTATGTGAAATATATATTAATGAAATTCCCTGACTCTTTAACTGTCTCATCATTTTAAACAGCTTTTCTACTTCAGGTGCTGTTAATGATGATGTTGGTTCGTCAAGTACTATTACTTTTGAGTTATATGATATAGCCTTTGCAATTTCACACATCTGTCTCTGTGATACAGACATTTTCTTCATTGGCTGTGTCATATTAACTGTAATTCCTAATTTTCTAAATAAATCGGAAGCTTCTTTTTTCATTCTACCTTCGTCAACCACGCCTAATGAGTTCTTAGGATATCTGCCTAAAAACAGGTTGTCAACAACGCTTCTTTCGAGACACTGATTAAGTTCCTGATGAACCATAGCAACCCCATTTTCAAGTGCGTCTTTAGGTCCGGAAAAATTAACTTCCCTGCCATCTAATATTATAGTTCCTTCGTCCTTTTGGTAAGTTCCGAAGAGACACTTCATCATTGTCGATTTGCCTGCTCCATTTTCACCCATAAGGCCCATTATTGATCCCGGTTTAACATTTAAATTAATATGTTTCAGAACCTTATTTCGGCCGAATGATTTACTCATGCCATTAATCGACAAGATGTATTCATTCTTATCTTCCACCATATCTACACTTCCTCTTTCTTTTTTAAAGAAGGGAGGCTTTATCTGCCACCCTTCTTATTAAATTATCCAAACTTACAATTCTATTTTGAAAGAATTGATGTATATGAAGCTGCATTATCTGTTTTAACCATGTTAATTGCAAATGCGTCATATTCGCTTGGGTTACCTAAACGGTTAGTAATATTTGATTCTGTCTGTCCGTCACCACCGATGTAATCTACTTTAAGGTTAAGAAGATCATCGTATTTTTCAAGTAATGGCTGATATGTTGAACTAAGGAAGTTATCTGATGCATTGTAAATGTTAAGCCATACTTTCTTTTCTGCGCTCTTGCCTGAATCAAGCTGATTTGAAACTTTGTCATAAATCTTTGTTGAATCTGTAAAGTCTTTATAGTTATCTGCTGTTACAGCAACGTTTAATGCGTAATATGATCTTTCTTCTTCACTGTATCTGTAATCTTCATCCTTTGTGAGACAGTTACCTGCATCATCAGGTGTTCCTATACCTGTATCAATATCTACACCATCAAGTGCGTTACGAAGAACTCTAAGTGTAAGATATGCCTGAACGTCTGCATGCTGTGAAATTGTTCCGCCGTATCCTTCTGCTATAGCTGCTACTGCATCACTATTTGCATCGTATCCAAATGTTGGAACCTTGTTATCTTTAGCCCATGCATTAAACATTGACATTCCCATACCATCGTTATTTGAAACAACTACATCAATCTGCTTTCCGAATGAAGCTGTCCATGTTCCAATTGCATTTCCTGCTGTTGCTGCATCCCATGTTGCTCCTGCTGAGTTCTTCATTTCCTGTGATGCTAATTCTCTGATTGTGTATGTCTTTCCGTTAACCTCTAAAGTTGCATCCTTTACAGCCTTTGATGTTCCATCAACATTTGTTCCTGCTGGTGATGAATCAACGCTTCCCTCTTTTTCAACTGCTGTTCCAAGTGCTGAACGAACACCACATGTACGAGCGATTGAATCGTTATGTCCGATATCTCCGATTGCAAGAACATAACCGATTACTCCATCTCCGTTTCTATCAATTTTATCGATGTTCTTCTTAATGTAATCAAGTACCATCTGTCCCTGAAGTTCTGCACCCTGGTTAGCATCAAATCCTACATAATATGTGTCTTTGTTGAAATTAAGTGCTGTTGTATCAAGTTCACCTGTTGAACTGTTTGATGGCTGACGGTTAAACCAACATAATGGTTTATCCTTATTTGCCACTGAACTAGCTGAACCTGAGCCACCTGAACTTCCGCCAGATGTTCCACAACCTACCATTGATACTCCGAGCACTGCGGCTACTAAAACTGTTAATAATTTTGACTTTCTCATTAAACATTCCTCCTATTTGTTAATATTGTCGTTTTTTTTCCTGTCTCAATGACTAAATTTATTATAAATTTTATAGTCCCTAAAAAAAATAGAATATTTTTAGATAAAATATCAAAATTTTACTGTTTTTTAATGATTTTTATAGATATTTTTACTAAAATCGTTTTTATTGTTGATGTGGATTTTATGTTACTTAGCTTTCGACCAAAACATCTTTATATAATAAAAATAGCATATCAGAAACACATCTCATTTGTTTATATCTCTGATACACTACTTATATTTCGTTATTAAATTAATTTTCCTAATTTCCTTAGTTTGTCTACAACATTAATATAATTTTCATATGCTAAATTATAAATCCACTCCTTATCTTCTTTTCTGTACGGATCCTTTAAGAATCTTTTTATGAATTTAGCAATCTGGCTTCGCATCCAACCCCCTTAACAACTCATCCAAATCATCATCTGTATCGTCTGGTTTTCGACTAATTCTATCATTAATATCTTCCACTGAAAGCTGATAACAATTATAAATCTATAAATTTTCTCACTTCTTCCTTAGGCATCAATGGCATGCTGCAAAGTAATTAGCTTCTTGTTTTTTTCATCCTTGCTCTTACCATTTATAGTTGCATTATCATCAATAAATGTACTTTGGCTTGAAAAATGAAGTACAACATGGCCAATTTCATGTGCTAATGTAAAATTTTCTCTAGATAATCTAACACTTGAATTAGTATAAATTACTGTATCATTATCTCTTTTTAATGCAAATCCAAGATTTTCATCATCCATTGGATATCTTAATAATTTATACCCCATTCTTTTACATTCTTTAAGCAAATCTATTATCCCATATCTACTAACCACGCATTTGTCCCTTAATTCATATGCTGCATTCCTTATTTCACGCTTTCTATTCTCCTGCACAAATAATACCCCCTGTTAATTTTTATTTTGAATTTTGTCATATAAGTGTTTATTGGCATAAAATAAATCCAGCATATCAAACACCTTTTCAGACGCACTCTTTTCAATACTTGTTCTATATTCTATTACCGGTGCTTCATCTAATACCTTAGTTATATCCCCAACTGTAACACTCAAAATTTTCGCAATCTTTGAAAGGATATCTAATGTAATGCTGTTCGTGCCATTTTCAATTCAAGCATACTTTTGTCTACTAATACCCAGTTGTTCAGCAACCTGTTCCTGTGTATATCCTTTTGCACTTCTCAACTTTCTAATTCGGGTTCCCAACAATTCATTCATGACTATTCCTCCCTCACTTATACTAACATTGTAACATCTTTAAGGTCTTTTTCACATTTTTTGATATTTGCATTCGCTACCATATTTTCAATAAATTTACACAAAAAAGAAACGGTCTACAATCCTCTAAGCGTTAACTTACGGACTTTTCCGTTTCTTTTTTATTTATTCTCAGAATTAGAAAACTTTAATTTTCATTCCTACAGAATTATGCTGTATATTTAGTTTCGATAATATATTTTTCTTTTAATTTTGAGCATCCATTTTGTGGTATTATTCCATCATGTTGCATTCTGCCTGCTACAATTCCTGGATGTATCCCTATTTTTTTAGCAAATTCAACTATCTCATTATCTGATGTATATTTTGAAGGTGAAAATTTCTTATAATCTGCCGGTGCAATCAAATAATCAGTTGCAAATTCATCCGCTTCTTTTTCTAATTTATTATTAATGTCAATCATTTCTTCCATAGTACTACTTATAAATACCGTTTTTATTTTCTGTTGAAGTACATGTTTTATTTCATGAAACAATGAAAACCAAAACTTATCCGCATCCAACCCTCTATTATTCATTGCCAGCACTACTCTCTCATCGTTTATCCATTTTACTGCGCCGTTTACACCTGCATTTTTAAGATGTGGCAATAGTACAAAAGCCACACCACAATCTGCAAAAATTTCTTTCATTCTAGGCAAAAACTCTTCTGGTTTCTGAACTGTCATACTTCTAAGTTCCGGCAAATATCTTTTTAATTTCTGTGCATCATACGGACTGGTATTTATATTTTTTGATATATTTATTGCGGTTTGAATCCACGCTCTGGAATTAATAATATTTTTTTCATTATTGCAGGACGTACTCGTTCTAAAATTAACTAAAAAATCCGGTTGCAACATGATTCTTAAATCTGAAACTCTAAAAAATCTACATAAATTAGCTACTTTGTCATTTACATTTCTAGTAATAGGTAAATCAACTACATCAACAAAATATCTATAATCTATCTCTTTTACAATCTTAGTTTGCTCATCATAATCTTTCGCCTGCTGCATTTCAATAAGCTTTCTATCATAAGTATTTTGTAAATTCTGCCATACTTCTACACTTGTTCCCATCATAACTGATAGTTTCTTTGCTAAATCATTTGATATATTAGCCTGACCGTTAATCAATTTGCTTAATGTTTTAGCTGTTGTTCCCATTCTTTTAGCAAATTCAGCCTGACTAACTTCCATATCCTCGATAATGTCAGCAATATAATAGCCTGGGTGAAATGCCACTATATCTTTGTATTTTTTCACATTACTCATAATGGTTAGACACCTCCGTTACTTTTACAATTTTAATTATTTTACATTGAGATAAGATATCGCCTTCCGTGATTTCCTGTCCTTCATTATCACAAGGAATCATAGTAACCCTATATCTGGTATTGCCTAATCTTATACTCCATTCATCTTTTCTATTACCTTTTAAGTAATTTTTATTTCAACTCATGTCTCCACTCGCCGTCTTCAACCACATAGTGAAATTCACTGATATCATCTTGAAGAAAAACTTTCAGCATGTCGTCCATATCGCTTGCCATTTTTTCTTTCTTCATTTGCTCTAAAGGCATCCATTTTACTTCACCTTCATCTGATGATTTTAAGGTTCCGCTGAATTTATTTGTTTTATAAAATACAACTATGTATCTAGAACCGTCTTCTCTCGGCCAATCTTTTGTCCCACAAATTCTTGGATTTTCTATTTTTAATCCTGTTTCTTCATATACTTCGCGTATAACAGAATCTACAAATGATTCTCCTTTTTCAACGTGACCACCGGGGAATGTCAAGCCTCCCCAATTTTCATCTATCTTATCCTGTACAAGTACATTTCCTTTGTCATCATATACCATGCACATATTTGTTAGCGTTACCTGTTCTGTTGTCATTTTGACGCTCCTATTCCTTATGCTTTGTTACATTTATGTTAAAATACGGTTATCATAACTTCATAATTCTTTATTTCTATAATATCATATAAATACATCTTTCCATAATTTGACCATCTTATCAACAGTGATTCATAAAACATATTGTATCTTTCTATTTTTCCTGTAATATTTTCCTGTTTTTATAAATTTCTTCAAGATTATTTTAGTCCAAAATGTCCGTTTCTTCAAAATTATTTCTCTGCATTATGTCCGTTTCTTCAAGATTTATTTTCTATATTTTGCACGTTTCTTCAAGATTTTTATAATTTTTTAAGCAGCCATTTCCTTTTGTTACACAATTAAAAATACCTCCTATCCGCTTACTGTATTTGCTAATAAATACAAATAAACATATAGAAGGTATTTTCTAAACACTTTATGAACAAATTTAATTCGGCATAATTACTATGCTAGTATGCATTTAATCGAAATTTATTTTTCCTGAATTTCTTTTCCACTCATACGCTCTATTTCTATTTCAAAAAACTGCACTAATTTTTGTTACTTAATTATATATTTCGTACCTCTTCCTTTACCTTCGTCCGTTACAATTCCCTTTTGAATCAAATCTTTCAATATCTGTATTGTCTTTGATTTGCCAAATGAAACATACGGCGCAATTTCGCTAATCGATTTAAGAACTGTCCTACTTAAAATTTTATATACTGTTCTTTCATCTTCCGTCAAATTCATGTTTTCTTCAAAAACGGAAAGTTTACCTGACAAATATTCTTCTTCCGTTATCCCTGATGGCAATCCACCCGGAGAAATAATCTCTATTCTATCATCAAACATCAATACTCTGATTTGGGACTCCACATCCCATACTCTATGAATTAGTGCATTTGCAATTGCTTCTCTAAAAGCTGCTTCCGGAATTCTTTCTACGTTTTTTCGTTCTGCCCCTTGTATCACTTCATATCTATAGTAATCTCTGAATACATCCAGTGTCTTATCATACACATCTAAAACAGATATATTATCAAACGTTGCTCTTTTTTGAATAATACTGATATTTTGACCGAACTTAACAATATCAATTCCAGGAAAATGTGATTTATATAAATACGGCTTTTGGACTCCGCCTTTTACTGTAAGCTTTATTGTATTATCGCTTTGTATTTCGAGTGTATAGTCCGGTTGAGGCTAAATGCTATCATTAATTTTATTTTCTATATCCAAACAGGATTGCCTTACATTAGGCATCCCCTTAACATTACCGTTATCGTCTATCCCGAAAAAAATCTCGCCTCCATCATAATTTGAAAAAGCACTTACAGTTTTTAAAAATGTATTTGTAATTGTTTCTTTAAATTCTAATTTTTTTGTTTCATGCATACTACTTGTATCCTTTCCATTTTATTTATTATATGTAAAAACGCACGAAAAATTAAACATAAAAAAATACGTTTTATTTTTCGTGCGTTTTTGATTGTTATTCAAAGTCACTGCGTACATAAAATGTAGCTCTTCCGTTTCCTTTTTTTATAAGAACCCCTTCTTCTACTAATTGTTTTAAAGCTAACTCTACTGATTTTTTTCCTATAGAAGGGCATAACTCAACAACGTCACTCTTAGTTATTTTTCCTATTTTATTATATATTGCACGTCTGACAATTTCTTTTGCAGGAATTTTTTCACTTACAAGTTCTACTCTTTCCTCAAAATCTCTGTATGAAGCAAGAATAATCCTTAACATATATTTCACAAAAGACGTTACATCTTCCTTATTTTCATGCCAACCATCTTGACAATTTTCTAATGCTTTATAATATAAATCTTTATTCTTTGCAATCTTATTTTCAATAGAAATATATTTACCTACAACATATCCACTTCTATATAAAAGAAGCGCTGTAAGCAAACGGCTCATTCTTCCATTTCCATCACTAAATGGATGTATACAAAGAAAATCATGTATAAAAATAGGAATAAGCAAGAGCGAATCCAACTCTTCGCTATCAATCATTTTGTTGTAATTCTCACAAATATCGTCTATTGCAGACGGCGTTTCATATGGTGCAAGCGGTGTGAAAAGCACGTACTCTTTTCCTTTTTCATCAGTAGCAGCAATAACATTTTGTGATACCTTAAAATGACCACCAATATTTTTTTCCGTATATTTATATAAATCACGATGTAACTGCAAAATATAATTTGCTCTTATTGGAATGTACTCATAATTCTCATGAATCGTATTCAGGACATCTCTATATCCAAGAATTTCTTCCTCATCACGATTTTTCGGAGTTGTCTTTTCCTCACATAACTGCCTTAATCTTGTACTTGTAGTCCGTATTCCTTCAATTGCATTCGATGCCTCTGTACTCTGTCGCTTTGCTATTTCAATAAGTTTATCTAACTCTTCCGGTTTCTGCTTAAGATATATTTCCTGTCTTCCCTTATATTCATGAATCTGTGCAACAAGTGAAATTATTTCACTATCCCATTTTTTTTCTTTCAACGATGAATAATCAAATTTTCTCATAATCCATCTCCTAATTTGTTATTTATCTTCTAAATTATATTGCATTTTAGGAGATAATTCAATTATTAGGACATAAAATCCTTATATATAGCATTCCTTTTTTTAGAAAGTATATTCTATTTTTAGAATAATACATAATCACATATTCCTATTTAATTGCCTCGCTCCATTCATTTTCCTTGAAACCTGTTAACACTATATTTTCTCCAACTATAAGCGGACGCTTCATAAGCATGCCATTAGTTGCCAATAATTGTAACTGCTCATCTTCACTCATTGTAGGCAACTTATCTTTAAGTTTCATCTCTTTATATAATAATCCGCTGGTATTAAAAAATCTTTTAATTGGCAAACCACTTTTATTAAACCATTCTTTTAATTCATCATATGTTGGATTGTTTTCCACTATATGACGCTCTGTGTATTCCACATTATGTTCGTCCAACCACTTTTTAGCCTTTTTGCAAGTTGAACATTTTGGATAACATATAAATAACATTTTTTCACCATCCTTTATTAATTTCTTTTAAATATTCTATAAATTTCTTAACTGCCGAATTTAATATTTTTCTATCCTTCATTGCCAATGTAATCTAGCTTATTTTGCCGATTTTATTATGAATGTCTGCATAATTTATAAAAATGGCACTATATAAACCGGCATTCCAACAGATACCTATAACAAGTGACTGTATATTTCTAAATCTTCGTTCTTAAATACATTAAATATTACCTTTTTGATTCTGTCATCTTTTTTCAAAAATTGCATTACTGTTTCCGTAGCAATTTCAGCAGCCCTCTGCTGTGGGAATCTAAAGACTCCTGTGGACAAGCAACAAAATGCTATTGATTCCACACCTGTATCAGCAGCAAGTTTTAAACATTCTTTATAACAACTTGCAAGCAAATTTTCATCTTCTTGGGTAACTTTCCATTGTATAATAGGTCCCACTGTGTGAAGAACATATTTTGCCGGAAGGTTGTATCCTGATGTAATCTTTGCTTTTCCAGTTTCCTCTTCATGCCCCTGCTTTGTCATAATCTCATGCATTTTCAAACGAAGTTCTACTCCTGCATAAGTATGAATAAAATTATCAATACAGGCATGCATAGGTGAAAAGCATCCAAGCATCTGTGAGTTGCAAGCATTTACGATTGCGTCACATTTCAAAGTAGTAATATCTCCCTGCCAGATATATAATCTTGAATCGGATTTCACAGGTGTAAGAGTTGCAACATCTGTGATACCACGCTCTATATTTCTTTCAGTAAGATACTCATCCTGTATTTCCAAAAATTCATGACTTATTGGTCTTGGTGGTCTAACATTCATAAGTGAGCGCAACAGATTCTCCTGTCCCTGCTTATCCGCGGGAATACTCTGTCTACCAAACCTTATTTCTTCTTTTAAAAGATACTTAATCAAATATTCTCTTCGCTCATTCTGGTTCATAATACCTGTCCCCTTATATCTGTAATTGCCTTTGCCATATCACCGCCGATACCGATTGCGCGCTTTCCGAAACCTTCCGGTACGACTGCTTCATCCATCTTTCTAAACATTTCTTCCGCATCATATGTCTTTGGATGACATCCTCTCTGGCATTGTATTTTACCATAATCTCCCTATGTTGCAAATATTCTGTTTTCATCAAACCCTGCTTTATAAAACTGATGGTCCACATTGGTAGTCATTACAAAATACTCCTTGCTTTTCACAATATCATAAAGCTCGGTATAAAGCGGCAATTCCGGAGGAGCAAAGCTTTCCATCCTGCTCGAAACCAAACATAAATGGACGGCATTTTGCCTTTCCATCTCTTCCAACTGTTGCTAAATACTGAACCGGGTTTTTCTGTAAAAATTCTACTACTTTCTGCATTTTATAGTACCTCCTTAAATTATATAAATTGTTTTTACAAAGCTTATATAATGTGCAAAATATCATATACAGCCGGACAAATTTGTAATAAAATATATTTATATAAGCCAAACGTGAAACGATGAATTTTATACAGAGGAAAGTCTTTTTTCCTTCAACAATATTTTATTTATGGAAAGGAACGGTGAATATATGAAAAAAACATCTTTAAAATTACTGCTATTTAGCTTTTGTATGAGTTTTATTATGATAATTCCTACAAATGTAAATGCAGAAGAAATCATTCCAGTCAATATATCTGTAAAGTATGGCCAGACAGAAGCCCGAAGAATCTTAGATATGATTAATGAACTGAGAACCAGTCCTACTGATGCATGGGCTTGGGATAAGACTGATACCAAACAAGTTGCATATCCCGGTTTAAAAGAACTTGTCTATGACTATGATTTAGAGCGACTTGCAATGAAACGTGCAGCAGAAATTGCACTATCCTACGAACACACCCGCCCAAATGGTCAAAATCCTTTTACTATTTATACTGAAGAAAATATAACCAGACTGGATGCAGGTGAGAATATTGCAGTAGCAAGTCCTAATGTTTATTCTAAGGCAGAAGCAGTAAATAACGGATGGCGTGAAGATAACGAACCTTATGCCGGTCAGGGGCACCGTAGAAATATGTTAGGTTATAAATTTACCTGCGTTGGAGTTGGTCATGTTACTTACAACGGCTATGACTACTGGGTGGAAGAATTTGCCTCCAGACCTTCCATTAATACAACAGAAACACCGGCAAATGACAGTGAACAAACTGTTACTGTTTCAGTAACTAAAAGTTGGATTACAAATTATAAGACATCTTTTGACCAAGATTCATATGTTCTTAGATTAGGAGAAACATTAACTCCAAATATTACACCTATAATTTCTCTTATAAATCAATTTGGACCAATCGGAACCGTGTTAGATACTCCAACCGTTTCCATTAATGACCCTTCTATTGCCACCTATAGTGATGGAAAGATTATAGGACTTAAAGAAGGTACCACCACGTTAACCACATCACTGTACGGATTGCCATCAACAACTTCGGCAACAATAATCGTACATGACTGTGATAATCATTGGAATCAGGGAGTAATTACAAAAGTTCCAACCTGTATAGTGGAAGGCGAAAAAACTTATACCTGCGCTATTTGTAATAATACAAAAATTGAAAAAATTGGCATAGATGCAACAAATCACCTCCACTCTGAAATTCGAAATCAAAAGGAAGCTTCCTGCAAAGAGGAAGGATATTCCGGTGATAAATATTGCCCTGACTGTGGAACTAAACTTTCATCAGGCAATACTATTGCAAAAACAGAAAATCATAGTTGGAATAACGGAGTAATCACTAAAGAACCTACATGTGCAGAGACAGGCGTAAAAACTTATACTTGTGGAATTTGTAATAAAACAAGAACTGAAAACATTGCAAAAACAACAGAACATCTTCATACTGAAATTCGTAATAAAAAAGCTGCTACCTGTGGTGAAACCGGTTATACAGGAGATACATATTGTACTGATTGCGGAACAAAAATTTCATCCGGTAAGACCATTGCAAAATTAACTACTCATACTTGGGATGAAGGAAAGGTCACAACAGAACCTACCTGTACAGCGAAAGGTGTTCGAACATTTACTTGTAGTATATGTGCCAAAACCAAAACTGCGAGCATTGCAGCAACAGGACATCAGCATACTGAAATCCGCAGGAAAAAAGACGCAACCTGCGGCGAAGATGGTTATACAGGAGATACATATTGTACTGATTGTGGAAAGAGACTGGCATATGGTCAAACCATAAAAAAAACCGGCAACCATACTTGGGATGACGGAAAGACTACAACCGAACCTACCTGTACAATAAACGGCATAACAACTTTTACCTGTAGTGTATGTGGCAAAACAAAAACAAGAAGCATAAAAGCAGCAGGACATAGTTATGGAGAATATGTGGTTGTAAAAGAGCCGACATCCACAGAAAAAGGACTGAAATCTAAAACCTGTAGCGTATGTGGAAAAGTATATTCTGTGACATTGGCAAAAACCGATTCTTCTAATGCAAATATAAGAAATACGACAAATTCAGAACAGAATACACAGACAAATCAGTATACCACTAAAAAGATTAAACTAAACCGCAGAAAACTGACTTTGAAAAGAGGCAAGAGTTTTAAATTAAAGGTTACTTTAACACCGATAAACAGTCGTGACAAAATTACTTACGTAACTTCAAACAAAAAAGTTGTCAAAGTCTACAGAAATGGTAGAATCAAAGCTCTGAAAAAAGGTAAAGCTAATATTACAGTAATTTCAGGTAATAAGAAAGTTATCTGTAGAGTAACGGTCAAATAAAGACTATACAACAAAGGGCACTCAAACAATTAGTCAACTTTTAGTGCTTTAACGCCCTAATTATATATTTAATAAATATAATTTTAAAAGAATGATTAACAAAAAATCCTTTATGAAATATAAGTTTTACAAAAACTGTATCCATAAAGGATTTTTTGCTATTATCATCAAATATATTTACTACGCATAACTCTCTTATCCATCTTTATTCCGACCCAATATTGAATCATCTTATACCTCCCTTGTATGTTCATACTAATCCAAAAGTTATATTTTCTCTATAAAAAATAATTTACATCCCACAATTTTGCTATGTCAAAAGTATTTTACATATTGTAAAATGACGATTTATCGGCAATCTATTGCTACCACAGTAAATACTGCTTTTTTTTGCTTTTGTGTCAATGGTTTTAACATTCCCACTTCAAGCATTCTTTCAACTATATAAGGAATAAATTCTCCCCATGTAAATGCGTTACTGTTATTGTATCTAACTAATTTTTCCAAATGCTCCGGATACTTTGACTTATTTACCTCATAAAGTCTTTCATCCACTTTTTTCCCTTCTTCAAATATAAATTCCGGAATCTGTATATGATTTGCTACGAAATTGTTTATGACAGTTACTAAATTTCCATCTTTTACATTTATTACTGTAACCTGATTTTCTCCATCAACAACATATCCCTTTGCTGATAGATTGGAAAAACTACTTACACTTATTTTTTCTTTATCACAACCATTTGATAAATATGAATACAAGTCTTCCCAATCTTCCTGTGTATTACTTCTCCAGTCTATTTTTCTATCGCTATATATACAATTATACTGCTTACTTTGGAGCACCTGTTTATTATCTCTCCATACCTGATCATACATATAACCACAACCTGCATATTTATCATCTGGCTTCTGCCTAACACAATCATCTGTTACAGTTGCATACGCAATAAAATTCCCTCCGTCCGGTCTTTTTACTGCAAGTTCTTCCCAATTTTCCCAATCGTTTCCGAAAGAACTTAGCGCCATCATTACCAAATTGTATTTCAGATAATTTTTGTCATTATTAGGGCATATCATTCCCCAATTGTCCTCTGCTTTATCAAATTTTTCAAATAGGTCCTTGAAGAATTTTTCACATAAAAATTTTGCAACTTCTTTTTTAATATTTGCCTCTTCTGAAAAATCTTCTCTGCTATCTGTTATGTACATATTTGTCAGGTATTTAGGATTTTTTGAGCTGTCAACCTGATCAATATATCCCCATTCCACAAGTTTTCGTAATTCTCCTTCAATATAGGCAATAGGCACTTCCAACTCCTTTGAAATATCAGTTATTGTCTTTGCCTGATAATAACAACTCCATGCAATATTCTGTTTAAGCCTTGAATCAAACATATCCTTTGTATCACCGTTTTTCCCCGGGCTTCCACCATGTCCCATATTAATAAAATATATAGGATTTACACTTAAATTACTGTTTTTAACCATATCAATTTTCTCCTTTAATCCACTTCTGATGTCAGATAAATGCCATTTTACGGTTCCAACAGAAATATTAAGTTTCTTTGCAATATCCATTACTGACATTTCCTTATAGTATTTCATATATGTAATTACTCTTTGTCTGTTGGATAACATCCCAATTTCTTTTCTCAGTTTTTTGTATGTTTCTCCATTTTCAATATTATCAAAGCCGCTCTCAGTTACCGGATATTCTATTTTTAGAATGTCTATGTGTTTATTTGAAATTTCATTATCAACAAATCTTGCATATACATTGCTCGCTATTCTATATACATATCCTTCTATATTTACAATATTATCTGTCTTAAGAAATGATTTATATATCTCAAGCATAATATTCGAAGCAAGTTCTTCAGCATCCGCAATGTTTCTCATTTTAGACATCGCAAATCCAAATATCTTCTGCTGGTATTCAACTATTAATTTGTCTGCATCTATCTTATTCACTATCTACCTCCGTGATAAACAAATGTGCACTTTTTGTTTTCATCTATATAGTGTATTAAATGTTAAAATAGGTTTGGTATAAATTTTTATTAATTCATCTAATCATATATATACTTTACCCCCTCTTCTTTCAATGTATTTTGATACATCCATTTATCCTTTTGGTTATTTTATCACAGTATTATCACCTTGACACTATTACACAAAACATATCGCAATGAGCATATCTCTGTGCTATAATAAATTGTTCTTAGTCTAAACTAAAACTTTTTAATTGACTAGAAAAAATATATCAAAAGACAAGGTATGGCATTTTATTAATCAAATTATATAGAGGATAAAAGATTGAAAAAAGCGATATCAACATTTTTAGTACTAATTCTAATTGTCACAAGCTTTTGTTTCACAAGTTTTGAAGATATGTACCAATGGGCGATAACTATGCAATGTACTGTGGTGAATGTGGCAAATATTTCTACGGTCCTACAAAGCATGATGATTGGAACATACATATATTTTATATTTGTAATGTGTTAGGTCTACCTGGTTCAGGCTGGGCATGGGCATGGGATACTTACGATACTTTCTATAAAAAAGAAGACCACGAACATACAGATACTATGCAGCGCTCCTATTGTCAAAATAAAGGTAAACAAGTATCTCAGAAATTACTTGAAAGTAAATATACACCATATAGAACTGATGTACCAATGAGTTATCCGCCAACAGGACCTGTTTGGTGGTATATAGATAAATTCTAACAAATAAAATGTCACGATATAATTAAACGGCTAATATGTTTCTAAAATTTTAGATACATATTTATGAACTAAAAAACAAATGGATGTTTCTCTGCAATTACAGGAGACATCCATTTTGTTTTAGTTTGAATTATTTCATTATTATAATTCTATTAATCTCTGTCTTTTGACAAAGACCCAAACGAATCGAAGTTCTTTTTGGGACCATAATTTGTTCATTTTTTAAACTATAACTTCCTGTGATCCGCGGAGTGTGTACATATACAAATCCTCTGTCCTGGAAGAACTGGTGAATCTCATATGCTGCCAGAGAACGAACTCTGAATACAGCCTGGAATGTGTTTGTTCTCGGACGGAGATGAGAAATTGTTCTAAGATACTCAAAGCTGTGACGCTTCTTCTGCAGTGGATAATCCGGTGCGGATGCTCCTTCTATCACAACCTCTTCTGCCTGGATCTCAAATGGCTGCTTAGCCTGTGGTGTTGCTACCAGTGTACCCTTAACAATGATTGCTGCTCCTACATTCAGTTTGGAAACCTCAGCGAAGTTCTCAATCTTGTCGTGATATACAATCTGTAATGTATCAAAATAAGATCCATCATTCAATACGATAAATCCGAATGTCTTAGAATCTCGAATGCTTCGAATCCAGCCCCCAACTGTTACCTCTTTGTCCAGATATGCTTCTCTGTTCTTAAATAACTCACGAATTGTTGTTAGTTCCATACCATTTACTCCTTCAAATAATTCTTCTATCTTTTTCTATTATCAGAATCTTCAAACAGATGCCTCACGGCAGTCTTAACAGCTGTTATAACACTCCAGGAGCGCAGAGTAAATAAGAAACAACAGTTTTGAGTTATATTTTGATATATATCACAAAATAATTATTGTATATTTATGCATAAATCAAGTTCAAAATGCAAAAAAATAGAATAATTTTCCATAATCATAACTAGCACTTCTTTTTTCACTTTTTTATTTGAATTTTTACAAGTAACTTAGATGTCAAAGCCGAAGCTAATAAAAAAGCGGTACATCCTGCTGTAAGTTTTCCAACGATCACAGGGACAATCATCTTTGGATTAACTCCTGCTGTAAAAGCAAGGTGATCTCCAAACGTAAATGATGCCGAAACAGCAAATGCAATATTTATGATTTTTGACTTTTCATTCATATCACCAATCATATTAAACATTGCTATATTGTTTGCCAAAGTTGCTATTAACCCTGCTGAGCCTACTTCATTCATTCCAAATGTTTTTCCTACTTTTGATAAAATACTTCCAAATGTTTTTGTCATCCATTTCACCATTGGAAAAGCACCTATTAAAATAGTTCCGATCTGTCCACAAATTAAAAAAGAATTTTCAAGCGGGATTGTACCATTAGAATCTTCTTCTACCATAACCCGAAACAGAGGAAAATGAATTCCTGTTTGATATTCAAACACTGCAATTGCTATAAAAATTGTAATTAATATCTTCAAACCTGTTCCAAATTTTTGAAATCCTTTCAGCATTTTTTCTGGCCAGACCCAAAGACCAATTACAATCAGCGCTGCCATCAAAATTACTGGAAGCATATTCCTAATGATCGATAAAAGACTCATCTTATAAGACGTAAAATTCATTACAATTCCTCCGACCAAACATCCGATAGGTATTGTTATTATTCCTGCCAAAACACCTGCACCAAGATAAGGATAATCTTTTTCTTTCATCAAGGACATTCCTACTGGCAAAGTAAAAACTAACGTTGCCCCTAACATATTTGCTACTAATAACCCTGAGAAGTTTCCTACCGCATTATTCCCTGCAAGTTCCATTGCCAAAGGATATCCCCCTGTATCACTTGCAAGTAAGGTTCCCGCAAACATAGATGCATCAGCTCCTATCAGCTGATATATAGGTACAACAATTGGTTTTAGCACTATTGCTAAGACTGGTGCCGCCGCAATTACCCCTGCCATTGCCAGCATCATCGGTCCTATTGCATGAAATCCTTCCTCGAATTGTTGTCCATATCCCCGTCGGTTTTCCTGGATTCTATCAACTGCTCCGATAAGCATAAAGATCATCATTATGAAAATAATTATCGAGTTCACAGACAAATTATTTATCCACATCTGTATACTTTCTATAAATTCACTCATATTTGTCTCCTCTGCAACACTTTATAAGGTTTCTTCTTCACATTTTACCATTAAAAAAAGGAGGTTCGGACTAATCCGCTCCTCCCCTTGCTGAAATAATTTCATCAATTATTCTCGACAGCTCTAATGCCGTCTCGACACTATATTTACAATCACTTAATTCTTCTGGTTTTCCGTATCCATACTTACAACCAACAAATGGAATCTGATTATATCTGGCAGCCTCTTTATCATAACTTCGATCACCTACCATAACTGCAAGTTCTGGCTTTTCTCTCAGTAATAGTTCTTCCAGACTATACTTTTTGTTATTTTTTTCTGTAACCCCCTGGATCACATCAAAATAATCATTTACTTCTAATTTTCTTAAAATAACATCTAACTCCCATTTTGATGCATTAGAACAGATTGCCAACTTATATCCTTTTTCTTTTAACTCTTCTAACATTTGATGGATTCCTTCAAATGTTTTTGCTGACTCTTTCATTCCATCAATCCAATATTTCTGAATTAATGTTTTGAATATCTCCACTTGTTCAGATTGATTCTCTCCAAAGAAATATCTTACATCCTGCTCAAATGGAGCCCCGATCCGTTCTATAAATTCTTTATCCGAAAACCCAGTTTTTCCTACTTCTTCCAAGGCTTTTCTATATGCCTTTACTGCATATACTTCTGTCTGATTGATTGTGCCATCTACATCAAAGATAACAATTACTTTAGAAGATTCCAATTGCACATCCTAAAATGCATAAGACAAATATGCCAAGTATAATATAAATTGTCTTAACATTTTTATTAAACAGGGCTACACAAAGGAATGTAGCTCCTAACGGAAGAATTCCCGGGAAAATCTGATCGAAAATTGATTGTAATGTTGTTTCAGTTCCTGCCAATGTAAAACTTAGGGTTGTTTGTAACGAGACCATCGTTCCTATCATTGCACCTATTACTGTCATACCAAGAATGGATGCCCCCATGGAAAGCTTGTCCATCAAATGATTTTCTTCTGAATTCTCAAGGAATTTTGTTCCCATCTTATATCCATACTTTCCACCAAGAATTTTCGTAATAAAATGAATTGCTGTATATAATAGGAAGTAAATCACTGCGCCAAGAATGTTTCCGCTTTTTGCAAGTCCAATTCCAATTCCTGCAGCAATTACTCTAAATGTTCCCCAAAAGAAGGAATCTCCTATTCCAGACATAGGTCCCATCAGACCAACCTTTACATTATTAATAGAAGATGTATCAAAAGTATCTGATTTTGAATTTTCTTCTTCCATTGCCACACCAAGTGTCATAAGGAATGGAGAAACATGTGGAGTTACATTGAATGTTTCTGTATGTCTTTTCAACGCTGCATAAAAATCATCATCATTTGGATATATTTTACGCAATGGCTTTTCAATTGCATACATATATCCATACGCCATCATTTTATCAAAAGACCATGATCCCTGAATCGTAAATGATCTCCAGAAAATACTTCTATAATCCTTAGGAGTCATGATTTCCTTTTTTTCATTTATTTTGTCTAATTCTGTTCTTTTATTTTCTTCCATCAGAAATCATCCTCCTCTTCAAATTGCATATTATTTACTACAAGAAATGCGATACATAATCCTACAACTGCAACACCAATCACATCCATTCCAAGGTACATAACTGCTACAAATCCGAGGAAAAGGTATGGAAGTATTTTGTTGTTAGACATAATTTTAATTAAAAGCGCAAGTCCTACACAAGAAAGTACTCCTGCTGCAACATTAAATCCATTCAGTACCACCTCAGGAATCATATTCAGTACACTATTAATTCCATCAGAACCGAAGAATAATGCGATGAAAACCAAAAGTGCTGAAGGGATTCCAATTGACAGTGGCACTACTGTTAAATGTAACAGGTTTGCTTTTTTCAGATTTCTCTCATCAAGTGCTCTTTCAATCTGTTTTCCTGCCCAACTTCCAGGAATCGCGTAACAGAAGTTTCTCCACAGCTGCAGGAATACAGACAGTGGTAATGCAAGTGCTACAGCTGTTCCTGTTCCTGCTCCTGTCTGAATTGCAATTGCAATACTTAAAATACTAGAAGCATATACTTCCGGTGGAACAGCACTTCCAACCATAATAGATCCCATGAACATTGATTCCAATGTTGCTCCAATAATTACACCTGTTTGAAGATCTCCCATAATCAGACCTATAATTGGACCTGTAAACAACGGTCTAGCCATCATAGATGCTCCAAACAACTGCTCATCCATTGCTGCAAGAAGAGCGACAATAGACACAAGAATTGCCGGTATTAGCATAATATTTCCTCCTTCTTTCTTACTACTATAACGGTTTAGATTAAACTTTCTGCCATGACTTTTTTATCTGTAGGAACAGCTCTACATTCAACTTCTGCACCTGCCGCAACCATCTCATGAATCTGTTCTTTCTCTTTTTCAGATACTGCAAGAGACGGAGTAATCATTGTTCTTTCACTTGTCAGTTTCATATTACCAAGATTAACGTGATCAACATCTTTTACATTTTTCACTAGTTCTAACGCATCTGATGTATTATCAACAATCAGAAACAGCTTATATTTATCCGTCTTTGTTCCATTCAACAATGGAATCGCATCTTTCAGTGTTTTTACAACAAACTTCACGCCCGCCGGAGCAACCATTTTCAATGAATTTCTACGGAGTTTATCTGCTGCCACTGCATCATTTACTATCAGAATACAATCTGCTTTCAATGAATTTGTCCATGCAAAAGCAACCTGTCCATGTATCAATCTCTCATCTACTCTTAATAATTTAATCATTAGAAATCCTCCTCTATATTGCTCTTTTCTTCAATCATTTTTTTCAGATCTACAATTCCTTCTCTTCCCATCTGAATTGCATTTTCTATCAATTCATCTGTTGAAACATCTGAATCCAAATCCTGTGCCAGACCAATCAGTAAAGGAAGATTCAACCCTGTTATAATATGTATCTTCTCAGATTGAATGTATGAGGAAAACGCATTAGCGACGCTTCCACCCATAATATCTGCAACAATAATCAGTTCATCTTCTTCATCCAATTCATGAATCTTCTTTTCTGCTTCTTTATGCATATCAAACCCTGGTTCAACATATGCACTGATTTCTGAAATATCTTCATTTTCACCCATGATTAATTTGAATGTCTCCATAATCCCTGATGCAAATCTTTCATGAGTTGCTACTAATAATTTCCTCATACTATTCCACTTCCTTATTTCATCTTAATTTTAGTACTCTACTGTTCTGTAATATCTTCTGATTTCCAGACTATGATTTCTTACATGCTCAAAATGTGCGCTAACTCTTTCAAGCTGTGCAGCCATAACGAGTGGTGAAACAAGTCCTCTTACGCTTGGATCAACTCCTTTAAGTTCATAATCCTTTGTATCCCATACCTGAACTACATCTGAATATTTTCTTACAAATTTTTCAACACGATCAAGTAATGGTCTTGTCTCATCTTCACCTTTGAAAAGCATAAAGCTCATATCTTTTTCAGTCATTTCCACTGTTCCATGGAAGAACTCTGCTGCATGGATAGATTTTGTTGCGATCCACTGCATCTCTTCAAGTACGCACATTGCGAAGCAATATGTTTCTCCCCATGTGTTTCCAGCTCCTACACACATATGGAATTTTGTATCTTTATGTTTCTCTGCAAATGCAAGAGCACGCTCGTCATTATCTTCTCTTACTTTCTGAAGTACTTCCGGCATCTGTTTCAGAGCATCAATAAACTTTTCATACTCTGGAAATTCTCCGTTGTTTTTCATGAATCTTGCACCCAGTGCAAAATACTGAATATAAATTTCTTCAACAAGATTATCATTGGATGCTGTTCTGTTTTCAAACACATAATCTGCATACTCAGTAAGTGGGCATTCCTTTTCACCTACAAGAACGATTACTGTTGCACCAACTTCTTTTGCATATTTTGCTGCATTGATTGTCTCTACTGTTGTTCCTGAAAGAGATGCTGTAATTACAACAGAATCTTTTGTGAGTTGTTTTGGTTTGGCTGTAACTAGTTCTGCTGCAATTTCATAATACCACGGAATTGTTGAATTTGTCTTAATGAGATAAGATAATGGGCTTGCCATCGCATAAGTTCCACCAGTTCCCACAAGATAAAGGTTCTTATATCCCTTCTCGCAAATAGCATCTACTGCCTGATTGATTTCTTCAATATTGTTTACTGCCTGAGTTAATACTTCATTGTAAGTTTTGTCTTCATATCCGTACATATTCTGGTTCCTCCATAATCAAAATAATAATTAATAATTTTAACTTTATGCGCATAGCTTAGTGTTGTAACCACTTCGCATTTTTAATATACCACGCTATTTTTGTAATGTCAACCACTTTTATTTTTTATTATACAAATTTTGCTTTTTAGGTTTCTTTTTCTATTTTTGTTTGGTATAATAAGCTCAGAAAACCTTATTTGTTACTTTTTGTGCTACACCGTGTCTAGTAATTCTGTTATTTTAGGAGATATAACTATGGATCTTTCATACCAACAACTTGCAGAAATTATACGAGAAAAAATCAACAGCAATGAATATGTTTTTGGTCTTGCTCTTCCTTCTGAGCGTGAATTAGCAAAATCTTTTGATGTACGCCGTTCCTTAGTTCGCTCAGCAATTGAACAGCTGTGTACTGAAGGCATTTTAAAAAAATATCACGGAAAGGGAACTTACATTATGCTAAAAGATATTGATTTTTCTTCCAAGCATTTTAAAGGTATGAGTGAGTTGCTAAAGAAAGCCGGCTATGACCCTTCCAGTAAAATTTTAAATACAATGACTCGAAAAGCCGGTTACAAATTTTCAAAGATTTTCGATGTATCAGAAGATACGGAGATTTTTCAGGTGCTTCGACTTCGTCTCGGAAATGAACAGCCTATAGCTATTGAAAATACTTATATTTTACATGACAGTATCCCTGATATTGAAAATATTGATTTTCAGATTTACTCTTTGTATGATCTTTTTCGAACCAATAATATAAAGATTTATGATATTAGCCATGCTTTTTCTACAACAAAAGTTCATAACACGGACGCACGTTTTCTTAATTTGGAAAATGATACTTCTGTTATTTACGTTGATATTACATCCTCGCTGATTGATAACCAGGTTGTCGAATATACGGAAGTTCTTGTACGGCCTGAATTCAGCAAATATTATACGGATGGCATTTTCAAAAATGGTATTTATCAAGTAAATGCACAGTTTGTTATATAATTTTTTAGAGAGGATTTACAACAATTATGCCTAAGATTTATCAGCTTCTAACAGATGAAATTGAAGAATTTGTTTTACAATATATAAATGAACATCAATTAAAACCACATGACAAACTTCCAACTGAAAGAGAACTTTCCACATCGTTAAATGTAAACCGAATTACACTTCGTAATGGTTTGCAGAAACTGATCGACAAGGGAATTATCTATAGTCATCGTGGAAAAGGTTATTTTGTTTGTCCCCAAAAAATAAATCGGACATTGTGTTATTTCAGTTTTCCCGAAGCAGATAGTCTGTTAAAAGACCATTCTTATAAAGCCGAAGCTCAAAATTTCTTACCAACAATTATGAGCAATATTATTCATAATTTTTTATGTATAACAAATGATTATAATATTACTATTTCGTCTTCTCTAGAAAGTGTTGATGAAACAATCATCGCTTTTTCTTGTGATGCAATAAAAACTGAATATAATACCATTTACCCTGGTTTGTTTCAGATGAAAGAAATCCCACCAACCTTAGTACAGTCTTTTTTCATACGAATTTATGAAAATGAGGCTCTTGATTCTTTATCTTTAATTACAAAGCAAACCTTAAATGAGCTTTTACAATTATCTGAAGAAGACACTTTACTTCTTGTAACAAACTTTATATCTGAAGATGATGTTCCTATTGCCTGCACAGTTTCTGTATGTGTTGGAACTCGGTTAAACCTGATTGGAAATATTCATTCACCAAATTAAAAAAGAGAGATCACTGTGTGATATGCTCCCATAAGATAAAACTAAGAGATTGTGCCGTTCTTCTGCTCCGAAAATGCTTTTTTCAGATAAACTGCGTTACTTTTTATAAGGAGCTTGTGAACAGTAATACCTGTTATTGTATCTATATATAAACATACCTTTCCACTCTTGAAATCCAATATTTTCTAGTATAAAATATTCTCGTTAAATTCTTGACGAATAGCAATATAACAACGGCAGTTCTCTTACTGTGTTACCATTTAAAGCAAGAGAGCTGCCGAATTACAAAAGAATAAGGAGTTATATCATAGACAATCATTTTAACACTCCCGCAGAAGTCATTGATCTGAGTATCAAGGCCTGCGAGAACAAAACCCGTCTTCCACTTGGAAAAATGATTCTGCTCGGCATCATGGCCGGTGCGTTTATTCCTTTCGGCGGTGCTACAAGCAGCACAGCAGCGCACGCAGTAGAAAATGTTGGCATAGCAAGAGCTCTTGCCGGATGTATCTTGTACTGGTCAAGCATTTTTGTAACACTTTGTTCGATAAATACCTATCTGTAACGAGCTTCCATTGGTGTTAAATAATCATTGTATGAATGAGGACGAACATAATTATACCAATTGATATAATTTATGGTAAGTTCATCCATCATCTCCACACTTGAAAATGAGGTTACATTATAAAAATTGCTTTTAAAAGTGTTATAAAATCTTTCCATTGGAGCATTATCATAAGGGCAACCGGCCTTACTCATGCTCTGGGTTACATTATTATCTTTACAGAAATTCACAAAATCCCATGAGGTAAACTGTACTCCCTGATCTGAGTGCAGAATCACTTTAGGGTAGTTTTCTTTTTTCCAGTCTTGTATCCCAGTTTAGAATGCATGATTACGGCACATAAATTTAATTCTTTATTCATGTATTTGTGCATAGTGGTATTGCTTAATTCATAGCCATAACGTTTGATGAAAATACGCATAGCCCTATAGCCTATAACACGATTATTATTATAGTATACATATTTTATAAGTTCAAAAATGTGTTCCAAACGTTTGTGATATTCACGCTTGGTATCTTTTTTGTAGTTATAATAACAATTAGGGCTAATACCAAACTTCTTACATAACCATCTTAAACCAAATATATTTTTGTTATCGTCAATGAATCGATATACCACTAATCGATTTCCTTTGCAAAGAATGCCGCTGCTTTTTTTAGGAAAAAAATTTCCTTATCTTTTTCGTTAAGAAGCTGATTTAATCTTCGTATTTCCTTTGCGTCATTAGACTCGGATGTTGTATCGGTGGTATAAAGTCATTCTTCCCTGTATTCATTAGCCCACTTGCTAACGGAACTTTTTGCAACATTAGAATCTGCAAGGCTACTTGATAAAGTGGCAGGCAACGACTAAATAAAACTTTCCCTTATTTCCCTTACGATTATCTCATAAGGGCAAAAATAAGGGAAAATACATATCATTTCACTAATGAATGGGCTGGAAAGCCTGTAAAATAGGAAAAGTTAGAAAGATATTTCGGCAAACTGGAAATTATCTATTTCTCCTCTTCGTTAAGACCTAGTTCATTACATATTACTTGCTATCCCTGATACCTTATTCTTTCTACCAGCGTTTCCTTTTTAAGATTACTGCTTAAAACGCAGGAAAGTACAATCTGCAACAGACCGACCAAAAGAATCATAATAAAAATTGGTACGATTGGAACATGATAGATATTCATTCCAAATATTCCATTATGTTTTGCATAGGAAAAAAGTGCATAGCCGAGCGGCAGACCAATGATCAAAGCTACGCATATGGTACCAACCGTAAACATCATTCCCTGTAACTGCAGACATAAATTTAATTGTTTATTTGTCATACCCACAGCCTGTAATACACCATATTCCTGCTTTTTTGTCGTAATATTCATGATTATGGTGTTTGCCATATTCATAAAACCGATGAGTCCTACAACCGCCATAAACAGATAACAGCCAAGCTTCATCATGCGAGCTGTGAATTCTGCAGATTGTAACTGTGCATGATAGGTATCCATTTTTATATGCGAAGTATTAGAAATCAAAGTATTCAGACTCTGTTCCACAGATGCTACATCTTTTTTATCACAGTCCACCCACAGATAGCCATAGGCTGTTCCTCTCAGATTCATGGAACGGTATACACCTTCCGGAATGACAAGATAAGTGTCCGCGCTTACAAAGGATCCTGCAATCTTTCCCTGATAGGTATAAGTTCCACTTCCATTCTCAAAGTCAAATGCAATGGATTCACCCGGAGCATATCCATCTTGTTCCATCCACGTTGACCAGCCAAAGAAAATTTCACCATTCTTTACCGCCTGATCATAGTCCATAGAGCCAATGTCCCCGTCTTGGCGCATAAAATCAAAATCATTTTTACTCACAATATCAGCCGGAAATCTTGTTCCGTTCAGATTTACAGAGACAATCTCTCTCGTCATGACATCTGTCACTCCTGGAATGCTTTTGATTTCTTCAATCATTGAATCATTCAATGGATTATCCGTCAGAATCGTATCCAGATTATTCTCCGGATATCTTTCATCGTACTCAGCAGAATAGTCAAGCTGCAGTTCAAATTGTCCATGATTAACGGAAAGACGTGCTTCATGCTCCGTATCAATATTTCCTACATAATTAGAGATAATCACAAACAATGCGCAGGAAAGCCCCAGTGTGAGGATGGTACCAATGGTTCTTTTTGGATTACCCGTTACATTTGCCATTGCCATAGAAAACACGGTGACATTTTTTCTTCCATTTCGTTTTCCTTTTTTGTGTGTTTCTGCATTTTCTAAATACCGTGTTGCTTCGATAGGTGAAATCCGTGAAACAATTTTCATTGGTTTACGCAGCGCCAAAGCAACGGTAAAAAATGACACGAAAATACATAGAAGCATAACAGGCAGGGAAAACAGTGGCACCTGCTGATTTTGGACTCCCATAGAGCCAATTTGGGTTGATACAAGGTTTCCCTGTTCTACCAGCCAGTTAAAACCGCATTTTGCAATCAGAAAACCAAGAAGCAATCCAACTGGTATGGAAAAAATTGTCAAAAAAATGCCCTCTCTGAAGATCAGTTGTTTCATCTGCTTTTTTGTCGCTCCCAGAGCCTTGATTTTTCCATACTCCTGTATCTTGTTGGCAATACCGACCTGAAAAATATTATAAATGACCACAACAGAGAAAAGTACAATTGCAATAATCAAAACCCCGCATACCGCAATCGTTTCATAACTCGGCTGCAAGACCCATTGCAAATAGAGATCATTGACTATAACGTTTTTTTCTTCGATCCCACAAGCTGCTGCAATCTGCTTTATAACCGAATCAATATTATTCATAGATACATTTGCAGAATCATTTAAAGTAAAATAAATATTATACTGTCTGTCATTCTCTGCGACGTGCTCATCATAAAACTCCTGTGACCCGAAAGCAACATAAGATGCCTCGATGGTATACTCCTCCCGATCATATAGGATTCCGCTGACAACAAATTCTTCCGGCTTATATTCTGACTGCATTCCTGCGCGGTAATCCAGTGTAACCGTATCTCCAATCTTTACATCACCATACCCCATTGCACGAAAAAATGCTCTTCCTGCGGCAATTTCCTGCGTTCCCCCCGGATACTTTCCTTCCTTCAACTCATATTCTTTATTATAAGGAAGCATTTTTCTTGCAGTCTCATCCATGCAGACAAAACCACCGTTTTCGTTGCCTTTAATTATGCCTTCTGTACACATAATTCCTATTGCATCTATTTCTGCACGGCGGCGTACGTCCTTTAACTGCGAGGCATCTGCTGCGACAAACAAACCATAATTGCTTCCATATGAGCCTGCCGCCTGACTTTTCTGTAAACGGATCATTCCATTTCCTACAGTACTGATAATCACAAGCAGCATCGTAGTCAGACATATGGACATCATAATCAGTATACTTCTTGTCTTGTTCTTTTTGTCATTGCTATATGCAATCCTGCTTATTGTCTTCATCTAAAATCCACCACCTGTCCATCCTCAATTACCAGAATACGATCAGCGACCTGTGCAATTTCGTCATCATGGGTAATCATTACAATTGTCTGTCCATATTTTTTTGCTGTCATCTTAAGCAGGGCGATCACCTCATCACTGGTCTTGGAATCAAGATTTCCTGTCGGCTCATCTGCAAATATAATTTCCGGACGATTCACCAGTGCTCTTGCAATTGCTACTCTCTGCTGCTGTCCTCCGGATAACTGATTTGGCAAATTGTAAATCCTCTTTTCAATCCCCAGAGTTGCAATAATATCATTTACATACGCTTCATCCACTTTTCTTCCATCCAGCCCCAGTGGCAGTACAATATTTTCCCAGACATTAACAGATGAAACCAGATTAAATGCCTGAAAAACAAATCCGATTTTTCTTCTGCGGAAAACAGCAAGGACATCTTCCTTCATCCTGTATAAATCTTTTCCTGCTAAAGTAACACTGCCTTTTGTCGGGGTGTCTAGCCCTCCAAGCATATGAAGTAATGTACTTTTACCGGAACCTGACTTTCCAACAATTGCGACAAATTCTCCCTGCTCAATCTGAATGTCCACCTGATTGACCGCTTTGACCTGATTCTCACCTGCGCCATAAAACTTACAAAGCTGCTTGGTTTCTAATATCACACTCATGTGTTGCCTCCTTTTCAATTCTGTAAAGCGTACCTTTTCAGCACGCTTTCTTTGCCTGTTTATATATTTGGTCATTTTTCAACCTACATCCAAATTGTATCAGGGCAATCTTTCATTTCACTTTCAAAAAACGAGCAGAAATCTTACAGAATTGTAAGATTTCTGCTCACTTAAAATTTAACCAACATATGGTAATTGAATCACAAACGTGCTTCCTTTTTTCTTTTTGCCGGAGGTTACCGTAATCGTACCTGCGTGTTTTTCGATAATTTCTCTCGATAGAAAAAGTCCGATTCCTGTACCACTCTTTTCCATGACCTCCTTGGAACTTCCTCTGTAAAATCGTTGAAAAATTTTGTGATACTCATTCTGCGGAATACCAATTCCCTGATCCTCAATTTCCATTCTTACAAGATAGTTTCTTTTTTGTAACTGGATAAATATTTTTGAACCACACGGGCTGTACTTGACCGCATTATCCAGAACGTTGATCACAGCTTCACCAAGCCACCTTTTATCCTGCATAATCGTGCATGTTTCCAGCTCTTTTTCATAGTCAAAAACGAATTCAATTTCTTTCTCATCCGCTTTAGGATAAGTGCGGTTCACAGCAGATATGACAGTATCCATAAGCGGAAGTTTTTTCTTATTAATCTGAATCAGTCCAGTTTCCATCTTGGATATTTCAAGAAGTGACTGCAATAATGTCTCCAGTCCATCCAGAGCACTCCGACAACGGATACGAAACTCCTCCTGTTCTGTGGCACTTAAGTCATTCTGCATCAGCACACTAAAACAGGTATCCAAAGCTGCAACCGGTGTCTTTAACTGGTGAGAAATATCAGAAACCATTTCTTTCGTGTTCTCCTTTTCTGCCCTTGCTTCTTCCTTTATCAACTGAATATGATGTCCGATTGCTTCAAGCTGGTCATTCAATTTTTCCAGTTCTGCATGATTTTCCGTTTTCAGTAAATCATCAAATTTATTTTCACGGAATCTGATCAGAATTTCTTCCAACTGGTCTAAAATTTTCTGATGACACGCATCTTCTTTTTTCTTCCAATAAAGTAAAAAAGTCAAAAGAAGCACGCATATCACAGTGCTTACAGCACCGGTCACCATAACCTGATGCCGGAATTGCGAATAAAATGCATTCCCTTTATTCCCCCAGTATCCATATTGCTCCAATAATCGCCTTCCCTGTTCGTTGGTTTCAATATCCTTATCCTTAAGCAATTCCGAAACAGCATCCAGCCCGGAAAATTTTTCCTTTGCTGCAATTTCTGTCATAAGATTCATTTTATATTTATAATCTTCATAAAACACATACGTGGTAAAGCAATTTAATATTGCAAACAATAATATGACAGGTAATACCAAGGAGAGCACTACTGTAATCTTCTTGCGATATCTCTTTGTCACTGCCTTACCTCCTGATTCCATATATACCCAAGACCTCTGATATTCTTTATATAGACCGGTGCAGCCGGATTGTCTTCGATTTTCTCACGGAGTCTTCTGATATTGACAGCGATTGTATTTTCATCCACAAAATCCCCTTCCAGCTCAAACACATTTTCCAATATTTGTGTTTTTGAAAGAATCTGTTTCGGATTCTGAAGAAAAAAAGTCAGCATTTTCAACTCCGTTTTTGTCAGACTAATTTCACGACTCTTTATCAGGACTTTCATTTCTCCTGCGATAAATACGATATCTCCCGAAATCATCTTTCCGGCTTCCGTTTTCTCCTGTCTGCGGCGGAAATGTGCTTCTATTTTCAAAAGAAGTACCGAAAGACTAAACGGCTTTGTAATATAATCATCTGCCCCTGCTTCATATCCCATGACCTGATCCATCTCCTGATCTAGTGCTGTAAGACAAATAATGTATGTATTATAATTGCATCTCATCCACCTTACAAATTCCAGTCCATTTCCATCCGGAAGATTCACATCACAAATGGTAACATCCACATTATTATCACTTGCAATTCTTTTCGCTTTTTTCACTGATTCTGCTGAAAAAACCTCATATCCGGATTTTTTCAGTGAAAATGTAATTCCACGATTTAAATTTTCATCATCTTCAACCACAAGTATACCTGGCATAGCATATGCACCTCTCTTTATTAACTATATATATCAGCTGGGAGATGACTCCCACCTCTATAGGTGGTGAGAAACAAGCTTGTATCAGTAGGGGAGTCAATCCCCTAGCTGATATAGCCTCCGGCATGATTGCAGAGGTGTACAGTAGAAGTATGTCATGCAATTGCATGACGCGCACCTCGCAGCAAGAATGCCGAGGCATTCTTGAATTAATATCAGAGTACTGCTTCTTCAATTCTCTCATCGTTTGTATCTCCAAAAGATAAAACAATGGAACTATCGTCAGCACTGTTATCCTCTGAAAGTAGTCGTCAAATATGCTTTTGCTTTTTCAATGCCGGAAGTGTAGCAAGTTCTTCTGTCGGAGTAAGCATTATACAGCGTCTGTTTCCAATATATGCTGTGTGAAAATCATAACTCCCTTCAATATAAATAGGCAAAGAATCCTGATGATTCCCTGCTTCATATTTTATAGAAATTCCGAATACGCTTGTAAGGATATTTCTTATTCCCCTTTTAACTTAATTTCTTTCATTTTAACTTAGTGCTGTTAAAAGTCAAGTTTTTTGAGTTATTTTAATTTTATGCAGACAGTCGCACATACCTTATAATCGTTTTTATAACCTCATCAATCACAATCGGCTTTGACAAATGTGCGTTCATTCCTGCATCTAGTGATGCCTGAACATCTTCTGCAAATGAATTAGCTGTCATTGCTATAATAGGAATGTTTTTTCCATCCGGTCTGTCATTCATTGCCCTGATTGCTTTTGCCGCTTCATAACCATTCATTTCAGGCATCATGATATCCATCAGTATTACATCAAATGTGCCTTCCGGATGATTTCTGAAAATCTCAACAGCATTCTTTCCATCCACAGTTCTTTCTACATTCATCCCGAACTCTTCCAACTGCACGGCAGCAATCTCTGCATTCAGTTCATTATCCTCTGCAAGAAGGACATTCACACCTGTAAGATTCACCTTTTCAGAAATACCTGTGTCTGACTTATTACATTCCTTATCTGTAATTTCCAAAGGAATATCCACAGTAAATGTGGTTCCCTCATGCTTTTTACTCTGCACGGAAATGGTCCCACCCATCATATCTACATACTTCTTTACGATAGCCATCCCCAGTCCAACTCCATGGTACTGCGTTCTCACATCGGAATTTTCCTGTGCAAACTCCTCAAAAATTTTTTTTGTAAATTCCTCACTCATGCCAATACCAGTATCCGAAATGCGGTAACGCATATTTATATATCCATCCCCGTCCTTTTCCTGACACCGGGCTTCAAATGTAATCGTCCCTCCATCCGGAGTGAATTTCACGGCATTGCTCAGAATATTGACCAGCACATCACGCAGGCGTGCAGGATCCGCAAGTACATTTGGAATCTTTGCTTCTTCACGCTGAATCTTAAAGTTGATATCCCTGTTCGTAAGAAAGCCTTTTGTAATATCCACTGCAGAATCTGTAATGTTTTTCACATCCGCCGGTACCGGATTGTATTTAACTTTTCCACTTTCTATGCGGGTCAGATCTAATACATCATTGATCAGCGACAGTAAATGCTCTGAGCTTTCGTCAATCTTTTCCAGACAATTTTTCACTTCGTCTGACGGATTGTTTTTCATTGCAATACCGGTAAATCCTATGATTGCATTCATCGGTGTCCTCATATCATGGGACATATGTGACAGAAATGCTGTTTTTGCCTTGTTTGCAGCCTGTGCATGCTCTGCCAGTTCCGCCATTTCCTCAGCTTTCTCCTGGGCCACCTTCTGAGCTCTTTTTCTTGCACTTAGACGCACAATTGTCACAGCCATAGCAGTCAGTAGCCATCCAAAAATAAGAAGAACCCAAACAGTAACAACAGGATGCAGACGTATCCAGTCAACAAGTGTAAGCTCTGTTGCTTTGTATGTGGTATACTGTGCTGCAAGATCTTCAACAAGATTTTTGGGCATGGCATACATTGATTTCGTCAGAATACCAGCCAGCGCATGGTTCTCATTTGATGAAATTACCATACGGTAGGTGAATGTGGGCTGTTCCAGCATAGTATATGTCATGGTGCCCGTAGTGTCACTGTTCACAAACGCCTGTGCCATGTAATAGTAGACGAAGGCAGCATCTGCTTTACCCTTACGGACAGCTTCCATCATTTCCTGTCGGGTACTGCACATCAGTTTTTCTGCACCGGGTGCCATTGCATCTGCAATTGAATTTGCTACTGTCTGGTCAACAGTAGCAACAACATTAATTTTTTCATTAAAGTCACGCCGTGTCACCCTTGCCAGCTGCATCGTAATGAAAGGTGCAGTAATCCCCCATTTTTTCGTCTCAGCATAGTTATCTGTTTCCAAGCGCGCATCGATGCTAATATCTGTAGTATCCTTATTTTTCTGATAGGCAATATACTCATCTCTGGTGGCAGGTGTAAGAAACTCATAGGAAATCCCGGCATAGTCTGCAATTTTACGGAAGTAATCCGGGATAATACCCTTCATCTCACCATTTTCATTATAAGAATATGGATAACGGGTCGGATCACACAGAACATGAAGCGGGTTGTCCTTGGAATACTGTGAAATAATACTTTTTTCTTTCTTGGTATATTCCAGATTCTTAGTTTCTATGCTTTCATAATTTTTATTATGAAGTGTCGTCTTCCAGTCACCCTCAACTGCATTCATCTGGTCGATTGCATAATTGATCTCATTCAGCAATTCTATATTACCTTTTTTAACCATGACATAGAAATCGCTGCTGTCAAATTTATCCACGATACGCTCATTGTTTGTTTTTCTCAGAGAACTAGCAGCAATAGCATCAACATTTCCACTCTGAAGAGCTTCCTCCATCTTTGCTGTCGTATCAAAATAAAATGGATCATATGTAAATCCTTTGTTGCCTGCAAAATCCGCAAAACTCTTTATCTCGGAGCTTCCATTCAAAAATGCCACACGCATACCGTTGTAAGTACTGTAATTGCCATCCACAATCGTGCTGTTGTCACTGCGGGCGGTCAGAATCCCATTATTGGTTCCGATCGGACGTGAAAAATCAAACTTTTCTTCTCTTTCCTGTGTTTTGCGGGGAGATGTTACCATATCAATCTCGCCATCTTCAAGCATCTGCTGCATATCATCCCAGCTCTTATCATATCCGACATATTCGTAATCTACATCCCAATAACGGGCCATCAGCCGAAGAAAATCATAGCCATACCCGCTACGGTTGCCTTCTTCATCCATCACATGATAACCATCCATGGCAAAGAAACCGACTTTGACAGTTTCATGCTGCGAACTGTCCTCGGCTGCATATGCAGTCTGGGGAAAAAATATCATACACACGCATACAAAAGCCAGTAATACTGCCACATATTTCTTTGCTCTCGAAATCATATTAAATCTCCTGTCTGTCAAATATATTTCTCTATACATCTCCTTGTCAACCTCCTAATTTAATAAAATTGCACTGCCGCATCAATATCTTCATCTGAATCTGCCGCCCTGACCGGGTCTGCCAGAAACACAACACAAAGAATTGTCTTACTGCATTTTTTGTTTTAAAACCAATTGCAAAGTATCCTCTATTTTTTTACTGTCAATGGGTTTTGCAATATGTGCATTCATTCCGGCATCTATGCAGTCCCTGATATCATCCTGAAATGCATTCGCTGTCATCGCAATGATTGGTATCTCTTTTGTATCTATACGGTTCAATGTCCTTATCTGTCTGGCTGCTTCTAATCCATCCATTACCGGCATCATGATATCCATAAAAATAAAATCAAATCTGCCTGGAACTGACTGGGAAACAATATCCACAGCCTCCTTGCCATTTTCTGCCGTAGTCACAACCATCTTTTCATATTCCAGCAGCATTTTTGCAATTTCCAGATTTAGCTCATTATCCTCAACTAATAATACACTCTTACCCGACAGATCAGGCTTTTCCACTTTTTTTTGCTGTTCCTTCTCAGCATTATGATCAATCTCAAGTGGTATCGTAACGGTAAACGTTGTACCTACATTTTCTTTACTTTCCAGTTTGATTTTTCCATGCTCTGACAGCCATTTTTGTTCTTCTCCCGTCAGAAAATATACACTGTCCACTGACAGAAACTGCTTATGCAGTTCATCTGCATAATAAGGATCATCATCTGTGATCCTTCTCATAGCATTATCCAGCTCTGTCTTTAAATCAGAATGACTCTGGCCAATCGCAAAATATATTTTTGAACTTCCGAGATTCGTTAAGGCCACCATTCCGTACCCATCTAGACGGGAATCCTCTAACGATACAAAAGCGTCAATTTCTCCGTCTGCAATTTTCTTCAAAGCATCTTCATTATTTGAAACATTGACATGCTGTGTATGCAGATCATATTTCTTTTCCCACTCGTTCAATACCATTTCCGACAGGTAACCCATAAGCACCCCAATCTTTTTCCCATTGAAAGATGCAGTGTCAGAGGATGATATGTCTATATGATCGGGTTTTACATAGACATAATATCTTTCGTCTCCCATTGGAATAGCGGAAAAAAGCATAGTCTCTGCCCGTTCCTCCGTATAAGAGATTCCTTCTATCATATCCAGCTCATCATTTTTTAATTTGTCGAAACAATTTTCCCATGTACAATCTACATATTCATAGTTCCACCCGGTATAACCTGCGATTTTCTGCAGATATTCATAGCCGTATCCGCTTCTTTTTCCATTTCCATTTATCTTATCATATGTATCATCCGGTACACCAATCCTGACAATTTTCTCTTTCTGACTTTCTGCTGCAAAAGCATAGACCGGACAGACTGAAAAAAGGATGCAAATACACAATATAAAAATGATACCCCTTTGCAATACTGATTTATTCATTTTCATTTTTTCTCTCTCCTAGTAAAATTATTATAGTTACGCCTATGAAATAACACCACAAAAAGGCACTGTCAGACAGACAGTGCACCTCATTTTATGCAACTGGCTGCCATTTTACAGGCCCTGTAGCTTTGCGTCCCAGACTTTCATCTGGTTTGCCGATTTCCTTATTATAACTTTTAAACTTATGCAAAAAAACTGGTTTTATTATACTATAGTGCTCTACTGTACTAATCTGTATTTACTGATATCACGCTTTTCACATAAAGATGTTATTTTATCCGCAATATACTTCTCTACCTGCAAGTAACTATACCTCATTTCCACTATTACATGTTCTTATTGTACCTGTAATAATGAAAAAATATTAGTAATCAACTTTGCAAGTATTCATTCCCATTATAGGAAGTATACGGATAAAAAAATATAAAGATACTTTCGTTTCCGCAAAAGTCATTTTCGCTTATATCATTTTTATAATAACACCGACAGTTATGTTTGTCACATAAAAGTTTGAGACCTCAAACAAAAAAATAAGCCTGCCATCATCCGCAGATTTCTCCACAGACAACAGCAGGCTTCCTACTATCTCATCAACTCATTCTCTTTTCTCTGCACTGCCCCATAATCATATCCCGCAGCCTGTAGTCTCTTCTTCCTGTCCTCGCCGTTTTCCCACTTTCCGGCAATAACTTCCTTTGCCACATATTTTGCAGTAATTTCTTCTTTTTCATTCTGGTATCTGATTTTCAGTTTCTTAATCTCTTCATCCATAAATGCAGTCTTTGCTTCCTGCTCCTGTGCTTTATTCACATCCGGCGTGATAATCAGCTGACCATTTTCACATTTCACCTGTACATAATCCCCAAGATGAAATCCCAGTTCTTCCAACCATTTTCCTTTTAATGTAATTGCCGGAACCGTCTCATATTTATAACCGCTCTGTCCACAAACCTTCATATTTCTTACATTTTTCTTTGCCATAGAATTGACTCCTTTCAGATTTGACTAATAGATTTTCAGATAAAAAAAGCTGCTGATACGTTATCTTCTAACGCATCAACAGCTTCTGTCTTGCTTTGTTTCAGTGTATTATTCGGTTTTATTTAGGCTCTTTACCATTTTTAATGCGGTAGTAATCATCCATATCCACGCTGAGTTTTACCGTGGTATCTGGTTTTCGGTTGCTCAAGAGGCACACAGTCTCATCTGTACTTTCGTTGTCCCAATCCACGCCCAATACATTTCTGCCATTCATATATATCGGAAATTTAAACCGGAGACCTTTTAATATTCTGCCATCCTTTTGCTCTTCATCATAGATAAACACATCAGACAGGAAACTCCTCAAAAATGTCTTCTTTTCCAAATCTGTAAATTTATCATACAGCTTATCAAAAAATAAAAGGAACTGATACACATTATCTTCTGAGATTTTGTCCTGCTTTATATTATAAATCCTTGTCGTGACTTCTTCCATGGCATTCTCTATATCCGTAATTTCATCATACAATCTGTCAAGTCGTTCCTGCATATCATTGTACTTTTTATCATAATTCTTATCTGATACGGATAAATGATCCATCTGGTCTGCGAGTTTGTTCTTTGCCCCTGTTGTCTGGTTCAATCTGTCTTTCAGACCATCATATTCTCTGTCAAGCTCTGATGTATCAATACTGCCGCCTATCTGCTTTCTGATTTCTTCCTCAAACTTCGAATTCGTGACAAATTTACGGATTATTTCCTCTACTGCCGCATTTATCCTGTCCTCATTCCACTGTCTTTTATAGGTGCAGCGCTGTCCGTAAACCAATTTTCTATGCTTGCAGGCATAATAAAAATAATCCTTGTAATAAGCTCCGTCCGGATGCTTCTTGCGGTTCACATTTCCATACATACCACTTCCACAGACAGGACATTTGATAATTCCAGATAAAATATGCTCATGTTCAAGGCTGTGCGTTTTTATCTGTAAAACACCTGTCTCCTGACGCTTTCTGTGTGCCTGATTCCACATTTCTTCTGATATGATTGCCTCATGGATTCCATCATTTAACATGTATTCCTTTTGTTTTACGATATGATATTCATTTCTTGTACCCTGAATCTTCTCATTTTTTCTTCTTCCAAATGCAAGCTTACCGCAATATATCGGATTGTCCAGCACACCTTTGACGAATGATGTAGAAAAACCTTCAATTGTGTTATTCTGACGGAGCTTTTTCTTATAACCACTGTTGTTAAGAAATGTAGCTATCGCAGCCATTCTCATCGTTGTAGTGACAAATTTGTCATATATTATGCGGATAATCTCGGCTTCATCTTCTGCAATGATAAGTTCACCATTTACCAGCTGATAACCATATGGTGCAAAACCACCATTCCATTTACCCTCTCTGGCTTTCTGCTTTCTGCCTTCCATTGTCTGGACAAGAATATTCTCACGTTCTATCTCTGCAACCGCAGATAGAACAGATATCATCAGCTTTCCGGCATCCCTGGAGCTGTCAATTCCATCCTCTACACAGATAAGATTAACTCCATAATCCTGCATTTTCTGCAATGATGATAAAACATCTGCTGCATTTCTTCCAAATCTTGACAGTTTAAATACTAACACATAATCAACATCATCTTTAGCATTTTCTATATCCGATAACATCTGTTTAAACTGTGGTCTGCCTTCCACACTCTTACCCAATTTACCCTCATCCGAATATTCCCCGACGATAGTCATTTCCTGATAATCTGCGTATTTCTTAAGCTTGTCATTTTGTGCGTCCAGACTGTAACCATCTACCTGCATGGAAGTGGAAACTCTTGTGTATATATAACATTTCTGCTGTTTTTTCATCAGACGTTATCTCCTTTTTACTTCCTTGGAAACCTCTTTAATGCTTTCAAGATATGCTTTTTCGACTGGTGTCAAAGTAATCTCCTGATATTTTCTGTATTCTGACTTTGCTTTCTCCAATGCCTGTTTATGACTTACAGAACCGGAACCAGTTAAAAGCTTTCTGTTTCCTGATGACAAAACACTATCCAATTGCTTTACATAATCATCCATGTACATAGGTTTATGTTCAATTGCATTAATTTCTGCCAAATCAAAATAACCAGATACAAGATTATTTAATACTTTTAGTTCACTCTCATCCAGATAATTTTTTGCAATTCCTATATCTTTTAATGCTGGTAATTCACCTGAAAATGAAGTAAGGCCCATAAATGGTTTTTGTGCATCAGCACGTTGATATATAACCTCTGCCGCAGTATGACCATGAGCTGCATAGTGAAGTTTATTCTGAACAATTTTAAAGAATCTAACAGACTCTTCGCTATGAGGATTGTAATCTACACTCGTAGCATACAAATCAAGAACCTGACGATACAAGACCTTTTCTGAAGATCTGATATCCCTAATTCTGTCAAGTAACTCTTTCCAGTAATTTCCTCCACCATTTCCTTTCAAACGCTCGTCATCTATCGTAAATCCCTTAATCATATATTCTTTTAACCGCTTTGTTGCCCACTGCCTGAATCTTGTTGCAATTACTGATTTAATACGGTATCCAAGAGAGATAATCATATCTAAATTGTAATAAGTAACATTATATGTTTTTCCATCATCTGCAGTTGTTCGGAATTTCCGAACAACTGAATCCTTATCCAATTCTCCTTCTTCGAATATATGCTTTATATGTTCACTTATATTTGATTTACTGCATTGATATAATTCAGTAAGCTGCTGTTGTGTCAGCCACACTGTATCATCTTCTATTTTAACTTCTATATTTGTCTGTCCATCATCAGTCTGATATATAAGTATTTCCCCATATTCATCGGTTCCAATTTTATCTGCCATAAGCACCTCTCCAATCCATTACTTCTTAGTTGGGACAATAGTGAACACATGTGTTCACTATTGTCCCAACTAAATCTTATCATCATTCCAACCTCTGTTCAACCAAAACTTTTTCCGTTATACAGTGCAAAATAAAAGAGACTCCACTCGCCATGAATGAAGCCTCCTGATATATGTATACATCCTACAGCATATTATCTGCAGGATGCCGGCTGCCTACGCAGCCTTTTTGTCCAGAAGCTGTTTTACCCCACCTAAGTAATAACAGAACCGGTCAAATTGTTTCTGCCTGCTTACTTTCTCGTCATCAATTGAATCCTTGATCATCATACACACCTCTACTTCTTCTTTTATCTCTGGTGCATATTTAATAATCATGTCTGCAAGAAAGCTACAGCAGCGTTCAAAATCCTTGTTCATTGCCAAGCCTCCTTAAAATATTATCTTGTGAATAATTCACAGAACATATTTTATCGCAAGGCTTTTGAAAATGGAATAGATTATACTGAATGGTAGTTTTCAAATATTTCTATCTATCACAAATCAATTCTTTCAAGGTACATATCCTGCGATATAGCCAGAGTCTTCTATGTCTTTTCCTGCTCAAACAATATTCCTTCTTATATATCAGTCCCCAGCGACGGCTAGATACGCATTAGAGATGTCTCCATCCAAATGCTGTTCTAGCATGGGACTTTTCCCTTGAACCCTTTGTTTATTATATGTGGTGGCGCTTTTTGCCCCCCTTTTATCACTTTGGTGGTGCTTTCCGCCCCCACTTTATGATTTTGACGGTGCTTTTTGCCACCACTTTTTAAGTTCTGATTTCATTGTAATCTTGTTTAGATTCCAGATTTCAAAAAACGGGGGGCGCAAAATGGAGCCATTTTTGAATTCCGGGGGGCGCTTTTCGCCCCCAAATAGTGAAAGTGGGGGCACTTTCTGCCCCCACTCAGGATATGTTGCTAAATTACTGTTTAGATTTATCATACATACAAACTGGAATTTTCAAATTAGTCTTTGCAAATAACCTTTGAACCTTCACCATCAATTACAATTCCCTGCCGGTTGTTAATTGGGCATAGATTCAAATCCGAAAACTCAGTCATTATTTTCTCGGTAACTTTCTTAAATGGTGCTGTAAGATAATGCGGAAGAACATAGAAATCAATCAAATCAAGCCCTGCATCATCTTCTTGGGAGTAGTCCTCCGGCTTTTCATCCATTTGCTCGATATATTGGATGCTTGGAGCACATATAATCGCACCTGCCGATTCACCAATCATCAGTTTTTCCTTTGCCAATTCTTTCTTCAACAGCTCATCCGTTCCCGTTTTACGGAGCTGGTCTATAAGGAAAAAAGAATTTCCGCCGGTAAAATATATCACATCCGCATCTTCAAAAACATACTGTATCGTTGAATAAGCCTCCGTTGAAATATCAATTTCAGTTACGATTGCTCCCAACTTTTTGAATAATTTTCGAGCCGAACCGACATAACCGGTGTAGCCTTCACGCAGCGAAGCTGTTGGAATAAATGCGACTTTCTTATTTTCAATTTCTTCCTTTATCAGACTTCCTACACTTGAAAAATGCGAACATAAAAATAGTTTCATCAATATTCTCCTTTATAAACTCCGATTTTCTTAATTCTACAAACTTTAATTTTACTTAGTAACTATGACTTTTCCTTCAGAATCCAGAAGAGGTGTAATACCAGCCCCGTATCCAGATTTCCAACAAAGATAATTAACTCCAGTCTCCTTATCTACAAGAATTTGTCGAATCCCTTCATCTTTAAGCGAACTTCCATCTCTAAATATAACTTCAAATCTTTCTTCTTTCTTCGCCATGTTTATTCCTCCTCGTTAAGCATTAAATACCGATTTATCAAACACTTTTTATTTCCGCTGAATCATCTTAAAATGCTCTAATGCCTCAACAATCGCATCCTCTTTCTCCTTCGGACACTGTGGTTGCCTTGTATCTTTTGACTTAGGTAAATTAAAGTTCTCTCCAACCTCAATACCATACTTTCTCTTTATCTGAGCAATATACAGGTTAGATACCTTCATCCCATCATAATGCTCTGCCACGTAGGACTTAATCTCCTCATATGTCGCCTTACTTTCTGCCGAAGTAACATCTAACTCATCCATATTCAGTCTCACATTCACATGATGCTTCGCTTCATGAAGTTTGGACAAAAGACATACAGTCTCCACATGCACGGTCTGCGGGAACATATCTACCGCACAAGCTTTTTCAACCTTGTATCCATGCTCCTGCAAAATTACTAAATCCCTTGCAAGACTCGTTGGCTTACAGCTAATATATACAATTCTGTCTACGCCGAAATCAATTATCTTTTGTAAAGCCTTTGGATGAATACCATCTCTTGGTGGGTCAAGAACTATTAAATCCGGCTTGTCCTTGATATCATCAATAACTTTTAGCACATCCCCTGCAATAAATTCACAGTTGTTAAGTCCGTTTAATTCAGCATTTTCTTTTGCAGCTTCTACCGCCTCTGCAACAATTTCAACCCCTACAACTTTTTTTGCAACAGGAGCAAGAATCTGTGCAATTGTTCCTGTACCGCTGTAAAGGTCAAATATCATTTTATCATTAGTGCTTCCAACATACTCTCTTGCCTTTGAATAAAGGACTTCAGCCCCTAAAGAATTTGTCTGGAAAAATGAAAATGTTGAAATCTTAAATCTAAGTCCCAATAATTCTTCATAAATTACATCTTCACCATAAAGTACTCTTGTCTCATCACTTTGAACCACATCAGCCAGACCATCATTTATAATCTGGAGTACACCTTTAAGTTCGCACTCTAAATCAAGTTTACATAACTTATCAATTAAAATATTATAATCTGCCGCTGCCTCGCCGTTTGCATCCGATGTTGTAACAATACTCATTATAATCTGATTTGTTTTTACACCACGTCTAATAACCAAATGTCTAAGGTATCCTTCGTGTCTCATTTTATGATAAAATTTTACATTTCTTTCTGCAAAATGTTCTAATACACAAGTCAAAATTTTGTTGTAATCTTTATTTACAATTTTACATTCCTTTGCCGTAACAATATCGTGGAAACTGTCTCTTTTATGTAATCCCAATGCCAAAGGGCCATCTTTATATTCATCTCCAAATGAAAATTCCATCTTATTTCTGTATTCCCACTGAACAGGGCTTTTGAGGATTCCTTCAAATTCATAATCTTTATTTGTAATTACTCCATCTAAAATATTCTTAACCATTTCTTTTTTCAAATTAGTCTGATTTTCATAATCCATTGTCTGGTAAGAACATCCGCCACAATCCGCAAAATGTGGGCAAAGTGGTTCTGCATTTTCAAGTGGTGACTTTTCAAGCACTTCTTTTAAACGTCCAACACATTTGCCTGAACGCTTCTTTGAAACTACAAAACTTACTTTTTGGCCCGGAATAGTTCTTTTAACTAAAGCTACACCTTTCTCACCACAATCTACTGTTCCTTTATTTGGAAAATCTATTTTTTCTACCACTCCCTGGTATTCCATTCCTTTTTTCATTTATTTATCCTCTATCTGCTAATATTTTAATGATGCCAGGGGCACAATATGAGCATAAAAGTGGGATAATTCCCACGATATGCGAATATTGGATAGGATTGTGAGAGTGCATAGCACGGAACAATCCGTAGGCATCAAAATCACTACTTTTAATCTCACATGAGCTTAATCATAATTTGGTTCTTTTGCCCCGACATCATTACAAAATAAGTCCACATACACAATTCGGTCAAATGCTATACATTCCAATTGTTATATGTGGACTTAACTTATTCATCGGTTATTGTTTAAAAAACAAATCTACATGACCTGCCATTCACTATGGCGTAACGATTTATTCTTCCACAAAATCACTTTCATCTTCTTCATCATCTTCAAATAAATCATCGAAATCATCTTCAAAGTCATCATAATAATCTTCTGTAATTTTATTGTAAATTGCATAAGCTACTCCGGCAATTGCTGCCACTACTGCAAGCACTCCAAGTACGATTCCAACTATCTTAACTACGTCAGACTTCTTTTCTTCTTTGCCGATAATCTTGCCAATCTTAACTCCCTTGATTAATTCGTCCATATCCGTACTCCTTTCACTACAAGTTATATTTCATAAGAATAGTATATCATTTTAGTGCTGTTTTTACTACAGTTTTTTAAGTTTTGCAAATGAAGCCATCATAATTTTCTGACCTGCTTTGTCAAATGCTACCGTAACCTGATAATCTTTCGGACCATCCTCAATATTAAGCACTGTTCCTTCACCAAACTTAATATGTTTTACTCTGTCTCCAACTACATAATCAACCGGCTGTTTTGTAATTGTAAATGATTTACCAAATGCAGGTTTTGTGCTAGGTTCACCATACGAAGATTTCTTAAATGGCTTATTTCTAAATGCATTCTGACTTGCTCTGCTCGCATTTCCAAATTCCTCTTTCTTAGGAATCTGTCCTGCTGCGACTCTGTCTGTTACATTTTTACTATTAATAAGATGTGTTGGTATTTCCTTTATAAATCGTGAAATAATATTATATCTTGTTTCTCCATGAACCATACGTCTCTTTGCATAACTAATTACAAGATTTTCCTTTGCTCTTGTAATTGCAACATAACACAGACGTCTTTCTTCTTCAATTTCACTTTGGTCTTCGGCACAAATTGCTGAAATTCCCGGAAATAATCCTTCTTCCATTCCACATAAAAATACATTAGGAAATTCAAGTCCCTTTGCACTATGTATGGTCATAAGGACAACATAGTCACTATCCTCATCAAGACTATCTATGTCCGCTACCAAAGCAACGTCTTCAAGAAATCCTGCCAAATCCGGATTTTCTGTTGTTGATTCATATTCTACAACCTTACTTATCAATTCTTCTATGTTCTCGATTCTTGCCTTGCTTTCGTCTGTATTTTCCAAAACAAGTTCTGTCACATATCCTGTATCTTCAATAATCTTATCTACTAATTCTTTTATTGAATGCTCCTGACTGTACTCTCTTAATTCTTCAATAAAATCAGTAAATTTCTTAATCTTTGCTGAAGCTCTGCTAAGTTCAGGATTCATATATGCAAGTTCTAACGCATTATACAAATTAATGTTATGGTCAACTGCATATGCCTGCGCCTTTCCAATAGAAGTAGCTCCGATTCCTCTCTTTGGAACATTAATAATTCTTGCTACAGCAATATCATCCGTAGAATTATTTACTGTTTTCAAATAGCACAAAATGTCTTTAATTTCTTTACGCTGATAGAAATTCTGTCCGCCGATAATCTTATAAGGAACATTTGCCAAAAGAAGTTTTTCTTCTAATGTTCTTGACTGAGCATTAGTTCTATATAGGCATGCAAAATCACTGTATTTATAGTTTCCTGCATTCACTTTTTTTCTAATTTCTTTCGCAACCATGTTAGCTTCATCATAAGCATCTTCCGCCTGATACAAATCAATCTGCGTTCCTTCTTCATTGTCACTCCACAATGTTTTGTCTTTTCTTCCCTGATTGTTTGCAATTACTCCATTTGCGGCAGCTAAAATATTCTTTGTAGAACGGTAATTCTGCTCTAACTTGATAACACGTGCATTTTCAAAATATTTTTCAAATGAGAGAATATTTGTAATATTCGCTCCTCTAAACTTATAAATAGATTGGTCATCATCACCTACAACACACAAATTTCTATATTTTGATGCAAGAAGGCGAATCAACTGAAACTGTGCTGTATTTGTATCCTGATACTCATCTACCATAATGTATTTAAATCTTTCCTGATAATAATCCAGCACATCTGGAAATTTCTTAAATAATTCTACTGTTTTTACAATTAAATCATCAAAATCTAAAGCATTATTTTTCTTAAGCTGAACCTGATATTCAAGATAAATCTTAGCAACTGTATTTTCTCTCAAATCACCTTTTGTTATCTCTATTGCACGTTCAGGACTTATGAGTTCATCTTTATAAGAAGAAATCTTTCCTGCCACAGCTCTTTCTTTGTAAAATTTAGAATCTAAATTCATTCTTTTTACAATATCTTTTATCAGACTCTTCTGGTCATCTGCATCGTAAATTGTAAATCTATTATCATATCCTAAAAATTCAATATGTCTTCTCAAAATTCGTACACATGTAGAATGGAATGTACTTACCCATATCTGATCAGCACCAAATCCAACTATGTTGTTAATTCTTTCACGCATTTCTGATGCAGCCTTATTTGTAAAAGTGATTGCCATAATATTCCATGGCGAAACACCCTTTTCTTCTATAAGATAAGCTGCTCTATGTGTAAGCACTCTAGTCTTTCCACTTCCTGCACCGGCAAGAATAAGTAACGGTCCTTCCGTGTGAAATACCGCCATCTGTTGCATATCATTTAATGTATCATATCTGCTCATAAATATACCTTTTTCCTTATTTTTATATTCCACTTAGGCAAACTTTTATATACTTCTGCTATCATATCATATTTTCTAAAAAAATCGAACATATTTTCTGCTATTTGTAATAAATTTTATTTGTAGTTTTCATTACTATGTATTATAATATTTTTTGTACATAAGGAGGTATATATGGAAAGTGATAAAATAATCGAGTCTATATTAAACGATTTTAATTCATTTAACATAGACGATATACCAAACATTGATTTATATATGGACCAGGTGACAACCTATTTAAATAATAAATTTGAGGGAAGCAAACGTAACGACGACGACAAGCTCTTAACAAAAACCATGATTAATAATTATGCTAAAAGTCGTTTATTACCACCTCCCGAAAAGAAAAAATATTCCAAAGACCATTTAATTCTTTTAATGATGATATTTTATCTTAAAAATATCATTTCAATTAATGATATTGATACGGCCTTGTCCCCATTAATTAAAGATTATTTTAATGATGGAAATAATAGTCTTGAAGAAATTTTTAAATTATTCATTCAATATATGAAAGATACTGACGATAATCAGTCGATTATTGATGCGTACGTAAAATCCAATGAGTATTTTTCAAATTTGGATAATGAAGATAATAAAGAATATTTGCAGACACTTACACTAATTGCGACTTTGACTTACGAATGCCTTTCAAGAAAAATGATTATCGAAAAGTTGATTGACTCTCTTCCAAAGGAGGAAAACTCAAAAGATAAATCTGACAAAAATAAGAGTGATAAGAATAAAACTGATAAATAGTAGAATTTAGTGTAACTGTATTTTAAAAGCCTTAAATTTTGTTTCTAATTCAAAATTTAAGGCTTTTAATTTGTATAAGGTAAGACCTTATTTATGAAACTGAATTTTCAAAAAGCGAAGTGTTAATTACTTTAATATTAAATACTATCTTCTAATCCAGAATGCTCAAAGCTAATCATCATATTTGGCTCTCTTTAATACCATATCATAACCATCATTACCATAATTAAGAGATCTGTTAACTCTGCTGATTGTAGCTGTTGATGCCCCTGTATCTTCTGAAATTTCCAAATAAGTCTTTCCTTCTCTAAGCATCTTAGCTACTTCAAATCTCTGTGATATAGACAATAATTCATTTATAGTACATACATCTTCAAAAAATGTATAACATTCTTCCTTTGTTTCCAATGATAATATAGCTGCAAATAAATGATCTACTTCCTTTGTTCTAACTGACTTACTCATAAATTGCCTCCTGTGTTATCTTTTCTCTTTCACATTTTAGCACTCTAAAGTCTGAAAGTCCAGTCATTTCTTATATTATTTAACTCTTACTTTTTTACTCTTGCTCCATTTTCCGTAAATTTTCTTTCCATCCTGTTTTATGTAAGCTCTGACCTTAAAATAATATTTTTTATTTGAGCTAAGTTTTTTAAAGTTATAAATATTCTTTTTTATCTGCTTTGTGTTATAGCCATAATATTTTTTATTTGTACTATATTTGATAACATAGCCTGTAACATTAGTCTGCTTTTTAATAATTATTTTTACGCTTCTCTTCTTTTTGCTCTTTGCACTAATTATTTTAGTTTTACTATTCTGAATCTGCTGTATAGAAATGTTATCAATATTATTTACATCAGAAACATTGTTAGTTATGTCTGTGTTATTTATATTACTGTTATTTGTTTCATTATTACCGGCATTTCCATTATTAGTTGTGCTGTTGTTCCCACTATTTCCATTATTAGTTGTGCTGTTGTTCCCACTATTTCCATTATTAGTTGTCGTTTCTGCATAACTTGGGTCAGGAATTACTGCCGTTGTTGAAAATGATAAATTCGTTATTTTTGCAATAAAACTTCCATTCTGAGCCATTGGATCCCCATCACTTCTTCCAAATCCAAATTTCAAATCAAGCTTTCCTGCATAATCACTTGGTATGCTCACTTTTTTCTCATAGTTATATGGCTGGTTTTTTACCAATGTAATGTATTCTCCACTAATTGACTCTTCATCGTCTCCTGCAATTTTTACAAATACTTTTTTGCTTTCAGTTGAAACTAATGTACATTTTAATACGTAATCATTTCCGGCATAGTATTTTAATCCTTCTATATTCGCCTGAGCACTCCACTGACTATCACCTTGTATTATTCCTGCATCTGTTACATTTATAGTAACCCCATCAGTTACCTTAGCTCCATTACCAATTACATTTCCATAAGTTCCACACCATGTTTGTCCAAAGAATGAAGTCCATGCACCTGTATATTCACCTATTGCATCCTGGTTAACTGTAATTGTTGGACCTGTATATTTTGTTGATTCCTTCTCAGGCTTCTGATAAACCCTTACCCAGTCAACTTCCATTGTTGCAGGAAAACCATTTTGATTAATATTATATCCTGGGAGTTGTCCACCTACAGCAAGATTTAATATAATAAATTGAGCTTTTCTAAATTCCTCCATTTCAGACTGTGTTGAAATGGTATATCTTTCATATACATATCCATCAACATAAAATGCAGCACTATTCTCATCCCACTCCATTCCATATGTGTGCCATTGGGTTCTATCGCCTACATCATATGTTTTTCCTTTTGTATCAGCCTGACTATTTTTATATGACCAATGAAGATTTGCAAATACCGTATTATTATCATTTATTGCTTCCATAATGTCCATTTCACCACATTTAGGCCATCCTACAGAACTATAATTTGCCCCGAGTGTCCAAAAAGCCGGCCAAATTCCTGAAAATCTTGGAAGTTTCATTCTAGCTTCAATTTTTCCATATTTAAATTCCTGTTTTCCTTTAGAATTAATTCTTCCTGAAGTATAACTTTTACCACCATAGTTTTCTTTTCTGGCAGTAATCTTTAATGTGCCATCACTAACCTGAATATTGTTTGTACGGTCAACATAATACTGAAGTTCATTATTTCCTCCACCATTACCGTTAACTTCTACATTCCAATTATTTCTATTAAGCTCTGTACCATCAAATTCATCACTCCACACCAACTGGTATTCTCCGTCGGCCTTTACATCTTTTGTACTTTCGTTTCCAACAATATACATTCCACTGAACGCAATTGTTGCAGCGCACAATGACGCCATACATTTTCTAAACCACTTTCTCATATTTCTTTTCTCCTAAATCATTTTCTCTTTTTATGATATATGTATATTTAAACAAATGAAAACGTTTTTTACAATATTTTTTGTTAATTTTCACCTATTTTCTTACAAATTTGTTTACTTATATAAATAAAGACCTAATATTTACAATTTTACTTTTGCAAACAATAGGTCATAATTTATTTACTAAAAACTTTTTTACAGTAATTTTTTTAATTCTTCAACACTAAAATTATAATTTGTGTTACAGAAATGACAATTCACTTCAATGTCCTTACCCTCATTAATCATATCTTTAATTTCAGCCTTGTTAATTCCCATTAATGCCTTTGTAACTCTCTCTTTACTGCAGTTGCAATAAAACTGCGTTGGCACCTTATCCGTTATTTCTACGCCTAAATCTCCTAATACAAATTCTAAGATATCTTCCGGTGTCATTCCCTTTTCAAGCATATCTGTTACTGAAGTTATCTTTGCTATTTTTTCTTCCAATGCAGATATTACTTCTTCTTCAGCAAATGGCATAAGCTGTACTATAAATCCTCCTGCCTGCTTTACTGTGTTATTTTTTTCCATCAGAACACCTAACGCTACTGCTGAAGGAACCTGTTCTGATGTAGCAAAATAATATGTTAAATCTTCTGCGACTTCACTTGTACCAAGCGGCACCTGACTTGAATACGGTTCCTTTAATCCCATATCTTTAATTACAGTTAATGTTCCATAACCAATTGCAGCTCCTACATCTAATTTTCCTGCATAATTTGCAGGAATGATTACATTCGGATTTCCTACATATCCTTTTACATTTCCATGAGAATCAGCTGTTACCGTAACTCCATTTATCGGTCCATCACCTTTCATCATAAGTGTAAGGATGTCATTATCACCTTTCATCATAACACCCATCATCGCTCCTCCTGTAAGAAGTCTTCCAAGAGCTGCTGTTGCAACGGGACTCGTATTATGATGCTGTCTTGCTGTTTCTACTATATTTCTTGATGTAATTGCAAATGCTCTAATCTGATTATCAGCCGCCATTGCTCTTACAATATAATCTTCGCTCATTTAATTTCTCCTTTATTTTTATTTCTATATTTCATTTCCTCGATTGTTTTTCTATTTTTACTTATTTGCTCTGGCAATCACATAAACCCTTTCCTGATTATCATTTGCCAGATTTTTAGTAAATGCCTCATACGCCGTTATATATTCAAGTCCTGCTTCCTCTAAAGCCTGACGTATTTCTTCTAAATAATAAGCTTTTTCATAATGATTTTCCGTAAATTTGTCATATCTGCCATCTTCACCCTGAACAAATATTGACAAATTATATTCATTTATGCGCTCTTCTTCATAAAATGTATTTTCCCAAATAAAGCTACAGTCTTCTCTGTCTTCCGCTATTACTGACTCTCCAATCTGTTCAAACTTTCCAACAGTATTTAAGTCAAATATGAAAATTCCTCCCGGGTCTAAATAATTTCTTACGAGTTTAAATGTTTCTACAACATCTTCATATTCAGTAAGATAATTTAGCGAATCGCAAATGCTTACAACTGCAGCAACTGTTCCATATAATTCAAATCCCCTCATATCCTGAAGCAAATACAATATAGATGTATCGTCACCTCTTTTTTCCATCGCTATATTAAGCATTTCCTGAGAGTTGTCTACTCCAATCATGTCATAACCATTATTTGCAAGAATCTCTGTTATATTTCCTGTGCCACAACCAAGGTCTAATACAATTCCATCCTTCACTTCATATTCATTTAATAATTCTATTAAATATTTGCCCCATTCCTCATATGGAATATTATCCATTAATTCATCATAAACTGCGGCAAATCCGGTATAAGCATCCATATTTTTCTCCTAAAACTATAACATTCTTTTGACTAAAACCATAATAGTTTACCTTAAAGCTAATATAAAAATATACAATGTCACCACACGCATAGCAGGTGGTTTATAGTTCTAAAACAATCACACGCTGCGTGATTGTCTTACTCAGACTAAAGTCCATAATAAACTAAAGCGGCCAAGCTAACAGCCGGACCGCCCTATAATTATCTTCCACAACAGAATTTGTATTTCTTTCCACTTCCACATGGGCATGGATCATTACGTCCAATCTTCTTTTCCTTAACGATTGTTCCTGACTTTTTCTGTTCTCTATATAATTCCTTCTGTCTTTCTGGTGTAAGAATGTCATTCCATTCTTCTAAGCCGTATAACCAATCTGCCTTAGCTTCAACCATGTTCTTGTATAATAATTCAGGATCATATTCAAGACTTACTTCTGTATCTTCTTCAAATGTATCAATTGGGTTAGATACCTTTAAGCTGTCATTAATTCCATCTAAAAATCCTACCATTGTAAGTACTTCCATATTGTACTTATCAGCAAGTTCTTTAATAGTTCCTTTTACTACAACATCTTTGTTTCCAAGAATATCTTTGTAAACTTCTTTTTCCTGAACAAAATATGCATCCCAAAATGCATCAAACTGCTGCTGCGTCTGATTCTGATTGTAAGCAATCTCTCTCCAAGTTTCTAATAAGTACTTTTTCTCTGCCATTACGCAAATTCCTCCATAACTTAACTTTCATTATAATTTAATATCTGTAATTACATTTTTAATTGATTTGCGTAAACAAACTACGCATACTTTAGATATTATACGAATAAATGTTAATAATTGCAATAAAACTTTTTATTAGATTTTTCTTATTAAATAATATTTTTGTTACTTTTATGCTTTTATTTTCTAATTTATTATTCTATAATACAAAAAGTATTTGTATATAAAGAAATAATATTACTTCTTAAAGGAGCATTCTTATGGATAAAATTAAAAAAATTTTGGTTTTTGCTACAATTGGAATTCTTGCTGTTTTAATTATTGCATGTCTTGTTTTTGCGATAATGGGAAACAATTCAGCATTTATGGCCTGTGCATGGAGCATCGTTGTTCTTCCATGTTTGATATACGCTATTTTACTGATAGCTAAGGTTTTAGGTAGGAAATAGTTACATTTAGATGGAGACTGGCAATTCTATTATTATGCGTAAGCATTTAGACTTGTTTTTTCGGATATTTTTATTCTCCAACTTGGGCATCATAGATAGGCAATGTGCCATCTGTACTCATAGACCTTCGGTCTATTTCGTCAGTGGCTTCGCCCTTTTAATCTCTTTCTTTTTTGTAACATATACAGACAGGCAATTCGCCATCTGTACTCATAGACCTTCGGTCTATTTCGTCAGTGGCTTCGCCCTTTTAATCTCTTTCTTTTTTGTAACATATACAGACAGGCAATTCGCCATCTGTACTCATAGACCTTCGGTCTATTTCGTCAGTGGCTTCGCCACATACAAAAATAGAGAGAGATACTCTCTTGTGAGTAAACTCACATCGTGTATCTCTCTCTATTTTTGTGCGATGGCTCATTGCCTATCTGTATATGATTTCATGTCTTCCCGGTCCGTTTGATACCATTGTGATTGGTACTTCTAATTCTTTTTCTATAAATTCAATGTATTTACGGCAGTTTTCCGGAAGCTTGTCATATTCTGTAATTCCTCTGATTTCTTCTTTCCATCCAGGAAGTACTTTATAAACAGGTTTTGCTTTTGCAAGCTTTGCTGTTACAGGGAAGTCTCTTGTAACTTCTCCATCTATTTCATATCCTACACATACTGGAATTTCATCTAAATATCCAAGTACGTCTAATACTGTAAGTGCAACTTCTGTAGCACCCTGCATTCTACATCCGTATCTTGAAGCAACTGCATCAAACCATCCCATTCTTCTTGGACGACCTGTTGTAGCTCCGAATTCACCACCGTCACCACCACGGCGTCTAAGTTCATCTGCTTCATCTCCAAATATTTCACTTACGAATTCACCTGCTCCTACTGCACTTGAATATGCCTTAACAACAGTAATAATATCTTTAATTTCATATGGTGGAATACCTGCTCCAATTGCACCATATGCTGCAAGTGTTGAAGAAGATGTAACCATTGGGTAAATACCAAAATCAGGATCTTTTAATGAACCTAACTGTCCTTCTAAAAGAACTGTTTTGCCTTCTTTTAATGCATTGCTGATAAATAATGATGTATCAGCAACATATGGTTCAACGATATCTCTGTACTCATGTAATGTCTTTAATAATTCTTCAGGGTCAATTAATGGTTTGTGATACATATGTTCAAGCATAACATTTTTCATTTCTGCTACTCTATATACTTTTTCTTTTAAAATGTCATCATCAAACAATTCTGAAACCTGGAAACCAATCTTTGCATATTTATCTGAATAAAATGGAGCAATACCTGACTTTGTTGAGCCAAATGACTTTCCTCCAAGTCTTTCTTCTTCGTAAGCATCAAAATCAATATGATATGGCATAAGAATCTGTGCTCTGTCTGAAACAAGGATGTGTGGTTTTGGAACACCCTTTGAAACTATTTCATCTATTTCTTTCTGAAGGTATGGAATATTGAGTGCAACACCATTACCGATAATACATGTTGTATGCTGGTAAAATACACCTGATGGAAGTAAATGTAATGCAAATTTACCATAGTCATTTATAATTGTATGACCTGCATTGCTTCCTCCCTGAAATCTAACGATTATATCAGACTTTTCACCAAGCATGTCTGTAATTTTACCTTTACCTTCATCGCCCCAGTTGGCACCTACTATTGCTCTTACCATTTAGTATCCTCCTAAACTTTGTACCTGGTAAATAACTGTTTACCTGTATTAGTCAAACTCCTAAAATATGGTTTACATAACTAAAGCCCATGGTTTGACCACATACATTATACTATCTAACTGCAAAAAATGCTAGTAAATGTTTATAAACCTTATAAATTTCTTAATCTGCATCTGGTTCTTACACATTATCGGTAAGTATATGCTATAATACTTTTAAATGTCAGATAAGATTTTACAAATATCTAGCACATAACAGTCCGTATATTAAAAAGAAATACAAAATATAAACATATATAAGGAGGATTTTTATGAATTATCGTATTGAGGGAGATACACTCCCGGTTGTAATTATGAATCTTGAAGCCGGTGAAAGCATTATTACCGAAGGTGGTGGAATGTCATGGATGTCACCAAACATGTTAATGGAAACAACTACTAATGGTGGAATTGGAAAAGTACTTGGAAGAGCATTTTCAGGAGATACCTTATTTCAAAATATTTACACAGCCCAAGGTGGTCCCGGTGAAATTGCTGTTGCTTCATGTTTTCCGGGTTCTATTAAAGCATTTGAAATAACTCCAGGCAATGCAATGATCTTACAAAAATCTGCATTCTTAGCTTCATCACGTGGAGTTGAACTTTCTATGCATTTTAGAAAAAAATTAGGTTCAGGTTTATTTGGTGGTGAAGGCTTCATCATGCAAAAGGTTGCAGGCAACGGAATTGTATTTGCAGAATTTGATGGTCATGTTGTTGAATATAATCTTGAAGCAGGTCAACAAATTGTTGTAGACACAGGACATCTTGCAGCTATGTCTGAAAGCTGTCAGATGGATATTAAGACTGTTCCTGGCGTAAAGAACATCTTATTTGGTGGCGAAGGAATTTTCAATACATATATTACAGGTCCTGGAAGAGTATGGCTTCAGACAATGCCTATTTCAAATATGGCATCTACACTTGCCCAGTACATCCCAACATCTTCAAAATAATTTTTGTTTAAATTAAAAATATAAACATAAAAGCACCTACCTTTTACAACTATAGTGTATTATGCAAATTCAAATCTAAAATTTGAAATTGTTTCACGTTTGTTGAAGGATAGGTGCTTTTTATTTATAATTCATTATCTCTAGATTGAATTTTACAAAATAATTTTAACTTTCTTGATTTTATATGACTATGATTTCTCATTATTCAACTTCATGTCATCATATTAATTCTGTAAATCCATGTCATCATCCATTGAATCATTGAAAAATTCATTTCCTCTGATACGTTTTTTATCTCTCTGTTCATCTACATTATCAGAAAGCAAATCTCTTACCTTTACAGCCTCCTTTATAGGTCCAACAATAAAATTAGTTGCTGATTTATCAGCTGAATCACAGAACAATTTGCCAACTCCAAACATTCTTTCCCAAAGACTTGCCTTATATGTAATGTCTGTAATTCTGTAAAGCATGATTTCATCTTCTTTAATGTTTAAAAATCCGCTTTTAATAATAAGTCTCGTATCTGTAAGTGTATATTTTGTAAATGAAATTGGAAGTCCAAATATTGTTCTTTTCTTATCTGACCACAATTCCTTTTCTGTGCTTCTTCGTCCGTTTTCTTCTATTACTCTGCTCATAATAAAACCCTCATTTCTATCTTTGTTATTAATTACTCATTTTATTTTAATAAAATTTCTGTAATATGTAAACTAATTATCTCCTGATAGTCTTTCTCATTTTTTAATCAACTGGCAAAATCTTTATTCCATATCTCCTAATTTCAGTTTCATCATTCCTGGCAAAATCTTTATTCCATATCTTCTAATTTCAGTTTCATCATTCCTGACATTATACATCCGCCTGCTGCCCCACAATCTGTAATTAACTTTATTTGTTCATCTGACAGCTTAATTCCCCCAATTGCATAGACCGGAATGTTTACCGCTTGACACACTTCTTTTAAAAATTCTAATCCTCTTGGTGGAACACCTTTTTTGCAATCTGTTGCAAATATATGTCCTGCACTTATGTATGTCGCACCTAGATTTTGTGCTTCAATTGCTTCCTCTACCGAATGAACCGAAGTCCCTATTATTTTAAATCCTGATAAGCATTTCTGATTTTCTCTAAGTTTAAAAAGAGGCAGATGGATTGCATCACACTCTAACTTTTTTGCCACATTAGGATAAAAATGTAATATGCACTTAACATTATTTTTTTTGCAAATATCAAGTATCTCATTTGCAAGAGTCATATACTCATCCTCCGGCAAATCTTTTTCTCTCAAAATTATAGCTTTTGGATGAAATTTGCACACTATTTCTACCTGCCTGGCTAATGACTTTTCGCTTAAATGTCTGTTTGTAACGCATATAACTTTATCATTTATATATCCGTTTTCTTTGATTTTATTTTCATATGTGTCACTCATAAACTTCACCTACCACAAAAATAAACTCTCTTCCCTTCCACTTGTTATACATAACAAATTTTGTGTGTTATGCATAATAAGCATTTATAAGTTTTCTTACTTTTCTAAAATAGCTCATAAACTCCATCTGCTATACATAAATATAATCACTCATTACAGGTTGCATTCCAACCTTTAATAAATCATTATATATTTCATCAACCGAACGTCCGTCGGAAATTTCAAATTGGTCATCACCTTTATCTTCAATGTCCTTTGCATGACTTCCAATTCCTGTACTAACGCCGGCTGAAATCTTAGTAGCGGCTATCTGAACAAGATTATCTCTGACTCTTGCACATTCTCTTGTTGATACTGTTATGCTTGCAAATGGCATAAATAATCTGTATGCGCATACAACCTGCAAAAGCTGAGTCTCGTGAACATCCATAGGATTAATTCTATCGTTATTAATAATCGGTCGCAATCTTGGACACGAAAACGCAATCTCTGCATGTGGATATTTTCTCTGTAAAAGATATGCATGATATCCTGTAGCAAATGCATCTTTTCTAAAGTCATCAAGTCCTAAAAGTGCACCGAATCCAACACCTCTCATGCCACCTTTTAATGCTCTCTCCTGTGCATTCACTCTATATGGGAAAATTCTCTTATGCCCCGCTAAATGCAAAGTTTCATATTTGTCTGAATTATAAGTTTCCTGAAATACCGTAACATAATCAGCTCCACATTCATGCAAATATGCATATTCGTCTGAGTTTACAGGATAAATTTCAAGTCCGATTACCTTAAAATATTTTCTTGCTATTTTGCAGGCATTTCCAATATATTCAACTGTTGATTTTGCACGGCTCTCCCCTGTTAAAATCAAAATTTCCTGAAGTCCTGTATCAGCGATTGCCTTCATTTCCCTATCTATTTCTTCATCATTAAGGCAAGCTCGTTTTATTTTATTGTGGCAGTTAAATCCGCAGTAAATACAGTAATTTTCACAATAATTTGCAATATAAATTGGTGTAAACATATAAGTGCTGTTTCCAAAATGTTTTCTTGTTTCTATCTGTGCTGCCTTGGCTATCTCTTCAATAAATGGAAGCGCTGCCGGTGATAGTAACGCCTTAAAATCCTCAACACTTCTTTCTGTATTGTTAAGTGCTCTCTTTACATCATATTCTGTATATTTGTCATAGTCATAATTGTTCATTTCGCTAACAACTTTATCCATTATTTCTGAACCGATGTTTTCCATCCCCGGCAAATATTCCATATGATTAATTCTGTTTTTCTTCTGGTCTTCTAAAATCTGTTCGCTTAAAATACTCTCATTTACATGATTGTTATTCTGTTCATTTTTCATTTTTTAAAGCCTCCTGTTAATCATGCAAAAATCCTGTTAATGGTGATGATGCACTTGCACCTTTTTCTATAGTCTGTCCAAGTCCGGCTAGATATGCACTTCTTCCGGCCTCAATTGCTTTCTTAAATGCTTCAGCCATAACTTCCACGTCTCCTGAAGTAGCAATTGCCGTATTTGCCATTACAGCAGTAGCTCCCATTTCCATTGCCTCACACGCCTGTGAAGGTCGTCCAATTCCTGCATCTACAATAATTGGCAAATCAATTTCATCTATAAGTATCTGGATAAACTCTTTTGTTGCAAGTCCTTTATTTGAACCAATTGGAGCTCCTAACGGCATTATGCAGGCTGCCCCTGCTTCTTTTAACGCCCTTGCTGCATTCAAATCAGGATACATATATGGCATAACAACAAATCCTTCTTTTGCTAAAATTTCTGTTGCTTTAATCGTCTCATAGTTATCCGGAAGCAAGTATTTAGAATCATGAACTACTTCTAATTTAACAAAATTGCCACATCCCATTTCTCTTGCCAGACGTGCAATTCTTACTGCTTCATTTGCATTCCTTGCTCCTGATGTGTTAGGTAATAAAGTAACATTGTCCGGAATGTAATCCAGTATATTTGCCATTCCACCTTCATTTGCACGGCGAAGTGCTAATGTAACAATCTGTGTCTGTGCTTTTTCAATACATGCTTTAACTAAATCAAGAGAAAATTTTCCTGATCCCAAAATAAAACGAGATTCAAACTCATGTCCTCCAATTGAATATGTATCCTTATTCATAATGTTCCTCCTTTAACACTGCTTCTAAATCAAAATCTTAACTCTACAATATTCTTAAAATAAATGTTGCAATTACCTATCGCTATAATTTTTCCTGCTTAAATGTCACAGTTTCATATCGCTATAATTTTTCCTGCTTAAATGTCACAGTTTCATATCGCTATAATTTTTCCTGCTTAATTAAACATCTTAGCCTGACATATTATATTTTCAAATCAGCCTCCACCCATAAAAGTTAGGATTTCAAGGCAGTCTTCGTCTTTTAAATATGTTCTTTCATACATATCTTTTGGCAAAATCTTTTCATTTAATTCAACAACTATATGTGCCTGAACATATCCGTTTTTTTCTAAATACTCGCTTACTGTAGTTGATTTATTCAAAACAAAATCTTTTCCATTTATCTTCATTATTTTCCTCCTTCCATATCACTAGCCAAATAAAAAAGGAGTCCACAAAGAAACTACACCCGTGGTGGTGTACCCCTTCATGAACTCCTGTTCAATCTCAACTGTACAATATTTAAATTTAAATTATTTTAATTTAATGATGTCAAAATTGTATGAATGCTTTGTATATTATCTCCTACAAGCCACACTTTTTTCTAACATCATTTACTGTTCTTAAGTCTTGACTTTATTTAATCTATTTTAGACTCGTCTTAAAGTATAAAATACATAAATTTAATTGTCAACATGCTTTATTGGCTTAAAATTGTTGCTTATACTAAATCTATTTTTTCAAAAGCAATTTTTTTGACAAATTACATAATTGATATAATTTTAACTTTCTATTTTTGCTCAATAACAGGATTTTTATACAATTCTTTCTATATTTATGCAGTTTTTGGAATTGCGTACTTTTTCCTACTATGGTATACTAGTGAAGATTTTAAGTAGAATATAAATATTTATTATGTTAAGGAGTTTACTATGTACAAAATTTTAAGAAGAAAACAGCTTAACGATACAGTTGTACTTTTAGAAATAGAAGCACCTTTTATCGCAAAAAAAGCAAAAGCTGGACAGTTTATTATTCTTCGTATTGATGAATATGGTGAAAGAATGCCTCTTACAATCGCAGATACAGATCCCAAAAAGGGTTCTGTAACAATCATTTTCCAGATTGTAGGTCAGACAACAATGATTCTTTCTAAGTTAAATGAAGGAGACGCTTTATTAGATTTTGTTGGGCCATTAGGTGCAGCAACAGAATTAGACGGAGTAAAGAAAGCCTGCGTTATCGGTGGTGGTGTTGGATGTGCCATCGCTTACCCATCAGCTAAAGCTTTATTTAATAATGGTGCTAAGGTTGATGTTATCGCCGGATTTAGAAATAAAGATATCGTTATTCTTGAAGATGAATTCAAGGATGTTTGCGACAATTTATATATAACAACTGATGATGGTTCTTATGGCGAACAGGGATTTGTAACAAACAAATTACAAAGCCTTATCGATGCCGGAAATGACTATGATTTAGTTATCGCCATCGGACCTGTTCCTATGATGAAATTCGTTGCAAAAGTAACAGAACCATACAATATTAAAACTTTAGTTTCATTAAACCCTATTATGATTGATGGAACAGGTATGTGTGGTGGATGTCGTGTTACTGTAGATGGAAAAATTAAATTTGCATGTGTAGACGGTCCTGACTTTGACGGACATAAAGTTGATTTTGATGAATTAATGAAACGTAATTCTACATATAAAGAAAAAGAAGCTCACGACAAAGAACATTGTCGTATGTATAAAATGGCTGGAGGTGACAAATAATGGCAAATATGTCTTTAACAAAAGTTCCTATGCCTGAGCAGGAACCAAATGTAAGAAATAAGAATTTTGAAGAAGTTGCCATGGGATACACTCCTGAAATGGCTATTGAAGAAGCAACAAGATGTTTAAATTGTAAGCACAAACCATGTGTAAACGGTTGTCCTGTAAATGTTAGAATTCCTGAATTCGTTGAACAGGTAGCTGCCGGAGAATTTGAAAAAGCTTATGAAATCATTACAAGCACAAACGGGCTTCCTGCTGTATGTGGTCGTGTATGTCCACAGGAATCACAGTGCGAAGGAAATTGTGTTCGTGGTATAAAGGGTGAACCTGTAGCAATCGGACGTTTGGAAAGATTCTGTGCTGATTACCATATGGCAAACAGCCTTGCTGCACCGGAAAAACCTGTTAGCAACGGAAGAAAAGTTGCTGTTATCGGTGCCGGTCCTTCAGGACTTACATGTGCCGGAGATTTAGCTAAGAAAGGTTACCAGGTTACTATATTTGAAGCATTCCACAAAGCCGGTGGTGTTTTAGTTTACGGTATCCCTGAATTCAGACTTCCAAAGGCTATCGTTCAGAAGGAAGTTGATAACCTTGCTGCTCTTGGTGTTGACATTGAGACAAATATGGTTGTAGGTAAGGTTCTTTCAATCGATGAAATTTTTGATATGGGCTATGAAGCATGTTTCGTAGGTTCAGGTGCCGGACTTCCATCATTTATGGGAATCGAAGGCGAAGCTTTAATCGGTGTTTATTCAGCAAATGAATACTTAACACGTGCTAACCTTATGAAAGCTTACTTACCTGAATATGATACACCTATTATTAAGAGCAAAAATGTTGCTGTTGTAGGTGGTGGTAATGTTGCTATGGATGCTGCAAGAACTGCAAAGCGTCTTGGTGCTGAAAATGTATACGTAGTTTACCGTCGTGGTATGGAAGAAATGCCTGCACGTAAGGAAGAAGTTCATCATGCAATTGAAGAAGGAATCATCTTCAAGAACTTAAATAATCCTGTAAAACTTATCGGCGACGAAAATGGTCGTGTTTCTAAAATGGAATGCGTTAAAATGGAACTTGGTGAGCCTGATGCTTCAGGAAGAAGACGTCCTATCGAAGTTGAAGGAAGTAATTTTGAACTTGATGTTGATACAGTTATCATGTCAATCGGTACTTCACCAAACCCATTAATCAGAACAACTACTGAAGGTTTGGAAGCAAATAAGCGTGGATGTTTAGTTGTAAACGAAGAAACTCTTCAGACAACACGTGAAGGAATCTACGCAGGTGGAGATGCTGTTACAGGTGCTGCTACTGTTATCCTTGCTATGGGTGCAGGAAAACAGGCTGCTGAAAGCATTGATGCTTACTTACAGAATAAATAATTAATTAATATATAATAAAATGCCAGGGTGTGTTTAAATGCGTAGCGTATGACAATCCGTAGGCATCAAAGTCAAGGATTTTTGACCCCGACTATATAAAAAAGACCTGCTCAATTTAATATACATTTATAATCTTAAATGTATATTAAATTGAACAGGTCTTTTTATAACTTATGCCATCAGTTATTTTTCATTATTATCATCTGTTGTTTTTGCCACAATGTATCGTGGTCTCATTTTTACTTCCTCATAAATCTTTGAAATATAGAAACCAATTACACCTAAACTCATCATCAAAATACTACCTATAATAAGTAAAAGTAAAATAACTGTTGTAAATCCTTCTAATGATTTTCCACTAAAATATTTCACTAATGAAAAAATTCCGAAAATAATAGAGAACACAAATAAAAACATCCCACAACCGGTAACTATCTGCATAGGTGCAACTGTAAATGACGTAATATTGTTAATTGCATATTTAAAAAGAGATTTAAATGACCATTTTGATACTCCGGCTTCTCTTTCCTGGACATCGAATTCCACATATGTAGTTTTAAATCCAACCCATGATGACAATGCTCTGAAAAATACCTGTCTTTCAGGTAAAGCAATAAACGCATCTACAACCTGTCTATCTAACAGTTTAAAATCTGATGCCCTTGACATATCAATCTTTGTTGCATCACTTATAATTTTATAAAATGTCTTTGCAAATAATTTATGAATTGCACTTTCTTTTCCTCTTGTCGCCTTTACTCCTTCAACAACCTGAAATCCCTGCTTCCAAAGTTTATACATTTCCACTAAAGTTTCAGGCGGATGCTGCAAATCGCAATCCATAACTGCGCAACAATCACCATGAGCGAATTCAAGCCCCGCAAATACTGCTCCTTCTTTTCCAAAATTTCTTGAGAAGCAAATTCCTTTAACTTTTGGATTAGCCTTACTTGCTATTTCAATTTCTTCCCATGTATTATCTTTTGAGCCATCATTTACAAATACTATTTCATAATCTATATTATTTTCCTCTAAAATAGTTGATACAACATTTGCTGTTTTATGAAGCATCGCTCCCTCATTGTATGCCGGAATTACCACCGATAAAATACTCATTTTTTTAGTTTCTCCTTGTAGTCCAATTATTTTTAATACTGCATTAGTAAATACTTATCATCTTAATTGCTTTATTATTTATTTTAAATCTTCATATAGTCAGAAAACTTTCGTTTTTAACTTATTCTTCACTATAGAAAATGGCACATTTGACAGCTTTATGCCACCCTTTTACCATTCTTTCTACCTTTTTTTTATCCATATCAGGCTCAAATGTTTTTTCAATTCCCATATTGGCTTTTATTTCTTCCTTGCTTGCCCAATACCCTGTTGCAAGTCCTGCAAGATATGCTGCACCTAAACCTGTAGTTTCAATTACATTTGGGCGTGCTACATTTGTCTGCAATATATTTGACTGGAATTGCATAAGAAGGTTATTTGCGCAAGCTCCTCCGTCTACTTTTAACGAATTAATTGAAGTATCTGAATCACTTTCCATTGCCTTTACCAAATCATATGTCTGATATGCCAATGACTCAAGTGTTGCCCTTACAAAATGTTCTCTGCTTGTTCCTCTTGTAAGTCCTACAACCATTCCACGGGCATTCTGCTTCCAATATGGAGCGCCCAAACCTGTAAAAGCAGGTACAACATAAACTCCATTTGTATCTTCAACTTTAGAAGCCATATCCTCACTCTCCGGTGCACTTTCCACAAGTTTCATTTCATCACGAAGCCACTGAATCGCTGCTCCCGCTACAAAAACACTACCTTCAAGTGCATACTCAACTTTTGCATCGGTTGATGCTGCTATTGTTGTAATAAGCCCATTTTGCGATTCAACAGGTGTGTTTCCTGTATTCATCAATAAAAAGCATCCTGTTCCATATGTATTTTTAACATCGCCTTTTTCAAAACATCCCTGTCCAAACAATGCTGCCTGCTGGTCTCCTGCCACTCCTGTAATCGGAATATTATTTCCCAATATATCTTTGCTTGCATAACCAAATATTCCACTTGAAGGTTTAACCTCAGGAAGCATTTGCTTTGGTATGTTTAACAATTCAAGCAATTCATTATCCCATTTCAATTCCTTAATGTTAAATAACATTGTTCTTGAAGCATTTGTATAATCTGTTACATGAACACTTCCACCACTTAATTTCCATATAAGCCATGTATCAATAGTTCCAAATACAAGTTCTCCCGCTTCCGCTCTCTTTCTCACTCCGGAAACATTGTCTAAAATCCATTTAATCTTTGTCCCTGAGAAATAAGCATCGGGAATCAATCCTGTCTTTTTCTTTATCAAATCACTCTTTCCCTGTTTTTCCAAATCATCAATAATATCAGCAGTTCTTCTACACTGCCATACAATCGCATTATACACCGGTTTTCCTGTATTCCTGTCCCACACAATTGTAGTTTCTCGCTGATTAGTGATTCCTATTGCTTCTATATTATTGCCACTAACTCCAGCCATATTCATTACTTTTCTTATTGAAAGTAACTGTGTCAGCCAAATTTCTTCCGGATCATGTTCAACCCAGCCGGGTTTTGGGAATATTTGTGTAAATTCCTGATTTGCCTGAGCTATTATTTCACCTTTTTTATTAAACAAAATGCATCTTGAACTTGTAGTTCCCTGATCAAGTGCCATAATGTATTTTTCCATATGTAACTTCGCGTAATTCCAAATAATCATCACACAGAAATATTTAAATTACGCTCCTCCTTCATTATTTTCACGTTCTAAAACTCATATATAATTGTACCATATTTTATTAAGATGAAATATTAATATTTTCTTTTTATATTGTAAATTTATTCTTTATAAATGCAAGAATTCATGCTTGCATTGCAAATGATTTTTCGTCTTTCATTTACTACGTTTCCTCCATTTTTCAATTCACAATTGTTAAATGTTTTATTATAACAGAGTCAAAATGTCTAAATCCACATGAACATAAGCTGGCAAAAATTCTTAGGCACGTCCCGATACGCTCATTAAAGGCGATTGCTTTTTACCCCGATGTCATATTTCCCTAACATAATAGCTAAATATTTTATCATATTTTTAAAAATAAGTGTTGACAAATTAGGATTCATTAGATATTATAATATCAGTAATCGTTACTATTATTGTTATGGAGGAAAGCAAATGGTCAAATACAGTAAGCAACGTGAGTTAATCAGAGAAAACTTATTAAGCCGATATGATCATCCTACAGCAGACGATGTTTATGCAAGTGTTAAGCTAATACTTCCTAACATCAGTCTTGGAACTGTATATCGTAATCTTTCATTTCTGGTTGAACAAGGTGAAGTCCTTTCATTAAAATTAGGCGATGGTAAGGAACATTTTGATGGGCACACAGAACCCCACTACCACTTCATCTGCACAGAATGCGGTAAAGTTGAAGATATATTTATGAAAGAGTTACAGATTAACAAGATAGCTCAAGATCATTTTGACGGAATAATAAAAGGTCACCAAACTTACTACTACGGCATTTGTCCTAAGTGCAATAAGAAAGATTAGTAAGTCACTAAAAAATAATTATATATAATGGAGGAATTAAAAATGGCAAAATTTGTATGTTCAGTATGTGGTTATGTACATGAAGGAGATTCAGCACCTGAAAAGTGTCCAGTATGTGGTGTAGGTGCAGATAAGTTTAACAAAGTTGAAGAAGGCGAAAAAGAATGGGCTGCAGAACACGTTGTAGGTGTAGCTCAGGGAGTAAGCGAAGATATTCTTGCTGACTTAAGAGCAAACTTTGAAGGTGAATGCTCAGAAGTTGGAATGTACCTTGCAATGGCAAGAGTTGCTCATAGAGAAGGATATCCTGAAATCGGTTTATACTGGGAAAAAGCTGCTTATGAAGAAGCTGAACACGCTGCTAAATTTGCAGAATTACTCGGTGAAGTTGTAACAGACAGCACAAAGAAAAACCTTGAAATGAGAGTTGAAGCTGAACACGGTGCAACAGCTGGAAAATTTGACCTCGCAAAGAGAGCAAAAGCTGCAAACCTCGATGCAATCCATGACACAGTACATGAAATGGCAAGAGACGAAGCAAGACACGGCAAAGCATTCGAAGGCTTATTAAAGAGATACTTTGGCTAATTACGAGCAACGTTAAAATAAATAGCTTACACCTGGGAGTTTACTCACAAAGGTGTAAGCTATTTTATTTTAATGTTGTGACAATCTCCAGCGAGAAGTAGTGAAGCGGATTCGAGCTGGAGGTTGCTCGTAATTTATACGACAGCCGTCCATGAAATAGCCCGCAGGGCTATGAATGGTGCTCGGCTTTTTTAATGTTGTGACAATCTCCAGCGAGAAGTAGCGAAGCGGATTCGAGCTGGATGTTGCTCGTAATTTATACGACAGCCGTCCATGAAATAGCCCGCAGGGCTATGAATGGTGCTCGGCTTTTTTTAATATTGCGACATAAACTGCTCGTAATTTACCATTGAATTATTTATATAAATTTGATACTATAGATATAGAAAAAGGTACTACCGATAGACGGTTAGTCACAAATATTTTAGTTAAAAAAGTAACCAAACCATTTGCAGACGGCGGTTACTTTTTTAAGTTATTTATATATTCTATAAGTATGGTAACTATAATCGAAATAATCATCAACACTATGTATAAAATCTCAAAATCACTCATTAAGTAAATCCAGATTTCTTCCTATGAAGATTTCCATGTAATCAGAGGATTTAGTCCCTCTTCTGAAGGACTAACCGCCTACCGTTTCTAGGTAGTACCCAAAGATATCATATCAAATCCGCTAAATTGTTGCAACAAATTGTTTGTGCATCAGCTTAATCTCATTATTTATTTACAAAATTCACTAATATAAAAATATGAAAAATTACTACCGATAGATATTTCGCCCTCAATAATTTTATTTAGAATAAAATGTGCATAAATAATGATGTATCTATTACTTCAACTTAATAAAAACTCCTACTCCTCTATCTCCTCGAACTTTAATCCATATTCTATGGCATAGGCCTCTACAAGAGAACCTTTAACTCCAATAATTGTACATTCAAGAGGTATTGGCTCTTCATCCCTAGAATAATTAGGATTTTTAATCCATGCATCTTTCAGTATATCTACTTCTCCCGCATAAACAGTTACACTTTCTAAGAAAGTACATCCGGCAAAAGCTCTCATTCCTATTTTTTCTAAAGTTTCCGGTAAAACAATATTTTTCAAACTTGAGCAATTTTCAAATGAAAGAAATCCAATTGCTCTTGTTTTCTTTCCTAAAGTAACGCTTTCTAAATTTTTACAATTCATAAACGTTTTAGAAAGAATAGCTGTAACTTTATCAGGAATAACAATATTTGTAATTCCACTTCCATTAAATGCGCTACTATCAATTTCTTCTAAATCATCAGGTAACTGTATACTAGTTAAAGAACTGCAACCCATAAATGTCTCTTCACCTATAGTCTCTACACCCGATGGCACATTAACACTCTCTAACTCATAACAATTTTTAAATGCTCTATCACCTATTCCTGTAACACTTTCCGGTAAAACAACTGTCTTTAAATAATCACATCCTTCAAAAGCTGAACTTCTGACAATCTGAATTCCATATGAAACTACGACTTTCTCTACATCCATATTGTCCATAAATGCGTCAGAATCAATCAACCACACTTTCACGCCATTAAGTTCATTAGGAACAGTTATTTCTTTATCACTTCCATGATAACCTTCTATTGCATATCTTCCATCTAAATCCATCACTATCCATTTCCCTATGGTAATGTTATTGTTCGTTTCTTCTTCATTATCTGTCCCGTTATCAGATGGCCTTTTCGTTGTGACTTCTTCTTTTACCGCTTCTTTAATAATAGATTCTTTAGTAGTAGTCTCATTTACAATTGTATCTTTATTATCATTCTTAATAACATCTTTATTTGTCACCTTTTCATTAACTATAATCTTGCATTTTAATACTTTCTTCCCAAATTTAGCATAAATTACAGTTCTACCTTTCTTTACTGCCTTAACCTTTCCTTTTTTAGTAACTACGGCTACCTTTTTATTCTTACTGCTCCACTTAATCTTAGACTTTGTTCCCTTAACCTTTAAAAATATGCTGTCACCTTCATACATAGCTACACTTTTCTTAGTAAGCTTTACCTTAGTGGCTGCGTCAACAGTTACAAATACTGCACATAAGCTAATAATCATTGCAGTTAAAACAACTAAAATTTTTTTCTTGTTCATATACCCTCCATTAATTAATACATTTTTAGTTCCGATTAATTTTAACATAACAATATCGTCTTTGCAACATTTAGTATATGTGACATTTCTTATTTATATTGCAACTTTTATTTTCCTGATAACTTGACTAAATTTAATTTATTTTTCTTGTATCATTATCTAAAAGCATTTATAATTTTATTGGGGTAAGAAATAGGTTCAATAGAACCATAATAAAAGTATTGGAGGTAGTACATATGTACAAATTTTTGCGTGCAACATTATGGACTGTTGTCTTAATGTTGTTTGGCTCTACAGTGGCTTTCTGTGCCACTACAGACTTTGGCAATGTAGGTGAACCATCTTATAAACTTGTTCACACTCTAGATTCGTCAGAGGTATTCGTGGCAACATATGATGTAACCGATTACGGTGCCGTTGCCGACGGACAGACAGATAACACAAATGTTTTTCAAAAACTTCTAAACAAAGTTGGAGATTTAGGAGGCGGTATTGTATATGTTCCAAGCGGGCGTTATGCAATAAAAGGCGCTCTTTCCATTCCTAAAGGAGTTACACTTCGTGGTGACTGGCAAAAGCCTAGTCGAAATAACAGTGCTCCAATTGGGACATTACTTATGGCCTATACAGGACGAAATGGAAATGAACGCACAACACCATTTGTTGAAATGGCTCCTGAAACAGGAATTATGGATTTAACAATATGGTATCCTGAACAGGACCCGAATAACATTACTCCATATTCACCAACTATTCGTTATGGATTCAACAATTATTTTGGAAATGAATATTGTAATACAAAAAATGTCACTTTATTAAACTCATATATTGGCGTTTTATTTAACTATGATAACGGTGGTGCTTCACCGGTAGTTAACGGACTTTATGGAACTACATTATGTAAAGCTATAGAAATTGATAAAATAGCCGATGTTGGAAGAATTGAAAATGTAAACTTATCACCTGACTACTGGAAGAATTCAGGTGTTGCAAATGCCCCAACTACAACTTCTTTCAACGATTACATGTACAACAATTCAATCGGTATCGTAATGAGACGTAACGATTGGTCATACACATGTAACATTAATATTAATGGTTATAATATCGGATACGATACAGAAAAAACTTTATCAACTGATGACAATGCTACACCAAACGGCCATCACTATAACTTTGATTTATCCGAATGTAAAACAGGTATTCAGATTAATGCAACTAACTCTGTAGGTATTTTATTTGACGAGATAAATATTCATAATTGTGAAAACGGAATCGTGCTTGGCGAAAACACATCAGATGCAGCACAATTTACAAAAACAACAGTAGACGTATCTAAATATGCTATACAAATCCCTGATACTTCAAGTACAAAACTTACATTTAATTCATCAAAAGTATCAAGAGGTCGTGTTGCAATTAACAGTGGAACATTTGTTGCAAATAATACAACATTTAGCAACAGTACTCCACAGATTTATTATGGTACTTCAGGTCGTGGAAACATAACAGAATGTGCATTTACTAAAGGTCGAAAAATCACAAATAAATCTGTTTATGAATCTACTTTAAGCGATAGTACGGTAGTAACCGGTGAAGTTTCAGATTTCACTAAAGTAGAATATGACCCACATACACCTGCAAGAACAGTTTTATATAACGCCACTGTTTCGCCATATAATGCCACTACAGATTCAAATGATAATACTTCTGCTATTCAGAAAGCATTAAATCAGGCTTCTAATGATGGTGGTGGAATCGTATTTTTACCTAGTGGCAAATACAAAGTTCGTGGACATTTGACAATTCCATCAAATGTTGAGCTTCGCGGTGCCGTTGATTTATGGAGCGTTCCTCATGGTTCAGGCACAATACTTGAAGCATATGAGAATAGAAACAATCCGGATGGTGATTCTTTTATTCAGCTAAAGGCTGACAGTGGTATCCGTGGCATTGTAGTCGACTATCCTGAACAGGTATTTTCAGGAAGCGCAGACTGGCTTCCGGCAAAGTACCCTTACACAATTCAGGGACAGGGAGCTAATGTTTATGTAATTGATTCAGGCGTTCGAGCTGCTTATAAAGCATTAGACTTATTTACATATAAATGCGACAACCACTATGTTGATTTTTTAGGTGGTCACGCCTTTGATACGGGTGTGCGTGTAGGTGGAAATTCAGTTAACGGAAAGCTTTATAACCTTATGTTTAACGTAATTGTTTATGCCTGCGGAAATGAAAGTAAATTTGGAAGCTTTAGTAATATGCCAAATGGCGTTTCTAACGCGCCTTTGTATTCATATGGACTTGAGCATTTAGATTTTCTTATTTTAGGAGATTGCGATAACGAAACATTATACAATGATTTCCACTATGGTTCATACCGTGGAACTTCATTACAAAATGATGGTAACGGTGGTCCTTCCGGTAGAAGTATGGGATTAGGTGTTGATGGTTCAACAAGAGCTGTCTATTGGACTTCAGGTTTAACTAAGAGTTTTGACTTTGACAATTCCCAGATTGTTTCCATTGGAGATAACAATCCAAAGACAGCTTATTTCTATTCAGAGGAAAATAGCAATTTTAAATCAACATTTAATAATTGCGATTTTTGGGGACAGCCACAACGTGGACTCATTTTAGATTCAGGTAATTTAACATTATACGGTGCTCATTTTAACAATCCGGGACAGCAGACATTAGCAAGTGTATCAAATGCAAATTTAAATATTCTTGCCAGTGCTTCTAACCAAAATGGTAGTGCATTTGTTGATTCAGGAAGTGAAAAGAATATTTCCATATCAGGTTCTATTCTTAATAATAGAAATAATAATGCCGACTCATTTAAATCATTTGATAGCAATATGGGACTTGGTTCAACAGTATCTTCATCAGGTGCTCTTGCTCAGGTTTCAGGACGTGATTCATGGAAAGCTACTGCTTGTAACAATAACAACAATGCTAAAAATGCTTTAGATGGAAATGCAGCAACAAGATGGGATACAAGCGGTTCTCAGACTCCAGGTCAATGGTTTATGGTTGACTTTGGAAAAACATTAACATACAACACCATTATTTGCGATGTTGGCTCAAGTACTTCAAGCGATGCTCCTGCAGCTTATGAAATATATGTATCTTCTAATGGAACAGACTGGGGAAATGCAATCGCAAGTGGTACAACTACTAACGGAATTATTAAAGTAAATGTTCAAAATTCAAGATATGTCAGAGTTGTTCAGACCGGTTCAAAATCTAACTACTGGTCAATTCATGAATTTTATGCATTAAATGCTGCCGCAAATAATGACCTTATTTCAGATGAAGATGAGAGTAAAACACCAGAAGAAACTACTACAGAAGAGACTACTAAGCCTCAGGAAACTACTACTGTGAAACCAACTACTAAGCCTGAAGAAACTACTACTGTAGAACCAAAAGGTGAATTCATTAGTAATGATGTAAAAGTCATAGGCTATCAGATTAGTGCTGTACTTAGAGGTTCAAGAGTACTTTATTCATCTGAAGCTACTATAAAGGGACAAAAAGTTGTTTCATCCGGATTAATTTATGGTTTTGCTAATGGTCCGATAACCAAAAATGATGTTGTATTTAATTCAGATAACAAATATATTGCTTCATACGAAGCTACTGCTAAGGGTGTAATTTCAAATTATAATGGTGATTCAGCAACTGCAACCTACTATGTCCGCACAATGACACATAACGGCTATGGTGCTGCAAGATATAATGCTAAATATTATGTACGTGCATACTCAGTTCTTGAAAACGGAGCTATTGCTTACAGCGAGGTGTATGACTTCTCATTATATAGCATTGCTGATACATTATATCAGAATAACTTAATGCCTACTTATGACGGACATCAATATTTATTCTACAATATATTAACTGTTGTACACCCTGATTATAAAGAAATTCCTTATAAATGGGAGAATACAGTTAACAAATAATTATTGGACTGACACTAAATTTATTTAAAGTGTCACTATAATATACAACAAAAAAGAGACTTCATTTACCAAGTATATAACGGTAAATCCAGTCTCTTTTTCATATTACAGTTTCATATTACAGTTTTATATTTCATTAATATGATAAAAATAGATTATACTCCAGGCTTTTATAAGTTATCTCATATTAATTTAACATTTTTTATTCCGGTACTACTTATGCCTTTTATTTTTATATAGTAAAAACGAATAAGCTGTAGGCACACAAACCATAACAATAATTAATATTATAATTGACACTTCTCCCACTCTTCCTAAAAATGCACTTATTGCAAAGAGTATTCCACATATTATCCACAAAACTCCTGCCATTCTGTGTGTTTTGTTCCAATTATTTATATCATTCAAGGTCCATGGTAGTTTTATTCCTACTGTATAATTCTGTCTGCATTTAGGAAGATAATTTCCAATGAATATAATTAAAATTCCAACTGCAACAATTACATATTTTGTAGAAGATAAATTATATCCTAATCCGTAAATAGAACATAAAGCAAAAACTATAACTGAAACTACCGGTATTGTCCATTTACTTATAGTAGCCACCACACTACCTCCACCATTATTTTTGGGGTCATTATTAATAATCACATGTAAAAGCAAATTAGCAAGTAACATAATTAACGGTAATGCAAAGCATACAAAAGCTTTAGGAGCATAATTATCTGCATTTCCTGAATAATTAAAATGTATCGGCATCTGCTTCGGTAATTTACTATATATAATTGCTCCGATAATCATAGGTAAAACACATACAATAGATGTAATTATCATCTGTTTTTTATTATTTATCTTCATCATTATTTTCCTCCCTTTCACTCTCTCCAAACTGTGAAAGCCATAATATTATTTCTTCCATAACTGATGTATTAAGCTGGTAATAAATGTAGTTTTTCTCTTTATTTTCATACACTAATCCGGCTTTCTTTAACTGATTTAAATGATATGACATTGTCGCTCCCGTCAAATCAAAATGCTCACCTATCTCTCCAGCTGACATTGCTTTATCTCTTAACAAAACAAGTATATCCCTTCTCACAGGATCAGACAAAGCCTTAAAGGTTTCATGAAAGCTCATATATTATACTCCTTTCTGCTATTTAGATTTTTTTCTAAATAGAATATACCACTTCAGAAATAAAAAAGCAATATCTATTTAGATTTTTTTCTAAATAGATATTGCTAACTAAAGAACTTTACAGTTCTAATCTATTTAAAGCAACAGACGGTTAATGTTATTGAACGATTGCTCGTCGTAAAAAAGTCTTATTGCTTGTTGTAAATAGATTATATTTGTGTCTATTTGTATAACACTTATTAAATTATTATTTCATACATAATCTGTAAAAGTTTAAATTTTCTAATCTTTTAACACTTATTACATTGTATGCTCAACTTATCAGTTTGTGATTTAACCATAAATCATTTCTGAATATATTTCATAATATTTTGTAATATATCTCAATATACTTAATCCTGATAATCCATATATTTGAGAGGGTCTTTCGGTTTATTTTTCTTTGTTACCTGGAAATATAAATTATCTCCTTCTTTTTCATAACTTGATGTTGGTTTATTTACATAGCCTATTACGCTACCTGCTTCTACAGTCTGTCCAACCTCATACTGTGGGTTTATTATCTGTCCATAAGTTGCAAAATAGTCATTTCCCATAGCAACTTTCATATAAACTCCATATTCATCATTTTGTCCTAATTCAGTTACCACACCCTTTGCCGCTGCTTTTACTTCGGCACCTTCTTTACTTTGGATGGCTATCGCAGGACTGCATTTGTACTCATCAAGAGTTGAAAAGTAAACTGTATTTTCCATATTATATTCAAGTAAAATATTTCCTTCTACAGGCCAGAGCAATTTACTGTTTTTATTGAATTTTAAATTGCTTACAACTGCTGCTGCCTCTGAAGAAAGTCCATACATATTATCTTTTTCATCCATATTTGATGCTGTATTTTCCTCTACAACCTTAGCAGTTGTAGGTTCTTCATTTACAATTTTAGTTTCTCCTTCATAACTTGAAGCTTCTTCCTCTGCCATACTTATTCTGTCACCTTCTGTTGTAACTTCTTTGCCTAAAGCATTCTGAGCAGCTTCAATGTTTTCAGAATCTACTGTTGTCTCAACCTTTGCAATTTTTTTTACATTAATTGTCTTTTCGTCTTTTTTCTGACCAATATAATAAGTACCCGCCGCAACCATGGTAAGTGCAACAAAGCACACCACTAATGAGGCCATAAATTTTTTGTCCATAAAACTATCGCATGTCATATTTTATAAAATAATCCATGCTCTCCTTTCTTTAACTTTGTTATAGTTAAAGTATGGACCAAAATATTATTTTCTATTCAGCTATCGTCACATCATAAAATTTTTTTAATATTTCTTCGTATCCCATTCCCTGCTCTCCATATTTTTCAGCCTGATTCATGCTTAATCCAAATCCATGCCCTTTTCCTTTAGTAGTTATTTTTATTTTGTCATCTATGTACTCTAACGTGATATTTGAACTATCTACATTTAAAGCATTCGCAAAATCTTCACCCGATATACCGGTTTCAAATATTTTTACAGACACAGCATATTCACTACTATCCTTTGCTATATTCGTATTTTCTATCATTTCATTTACCGTTATGTTTTTTAAATCGATTTCATTCTTTTCATTATCGTAAATTATAATTTTAGCTTTTTCCATTTTATCCGCTAATTCAGCCATTGTAAAATAACGTTCCATTTTGTAATCACTATTGTTATAGTCATCCTGACATACACCTGCTAACAAATAGCCATATTTTTCTCCTAATACTTCTAATCCGTTTCTTGTCATTCCTCCACTTATTTCATGATATAACGGAAGAATTATTTCTCCCTTATTTTTCATTACCATCAGTGCTGTTTCATTCATTACTTTATCAATTATCTGCATTTTACTTTTAAATTGCTCATTATTACTACTTCCCACAATATTTTTCACTACACCTAATGCACTTTTTTTACCTTTTAATTTTTTTTCATCTTTGCACACTTTAATCATTTTTTCATATGACATATAAGGAAGTCCTAATTCATCCGCTTCAATTTCCTTCTTATTTTTCATCATGTAAGCTATATACGTTCTGTCTACAACTGCCTGCGCTTTAATTGTTTCTATATTATTTTCCAAACTCATTTGTGCAAATAAGACACAGGGAATAAATTGTTCCACATCCATTTTTGTTTTATAACCATTTCCATCTATAACAATATATTTATTAAATTTTTTGCCATCATCCTGTTTTGTTCCTGTCCCCTTTATATAAATCAATAATCCTATCAAAGTTATTAATACAAATATAGCTCCAACAAATTTTTTATTAACTTTCATATATACTTTCAACCAAAGTTATTATTATATTGTATTCCTTTTTATTATCTATAATTCAACTTATATTTTTTATCATACACTAATCATTTTTTAAATACAGGTAAAAAAATACCACCTAATCTTTCGACTGAGTGGTATCTACTTTAAATAATATTTTTGTGGATATGATTCTTTTTTTCTACTCCATTATATAATGTCATATTCTTTCATAAGTTTATTCTGGTACTCAATATCCTGGGCTGATTTTTCTAAGTCATCGTATCTTTTTTCTGACAGCAAAATTTTATTAAGTCTGTTAATATTTTTCTGAGTTTCAATTTTACCTTCACTTTGACCTAATGCCCTTCCTTTTTCTTCTCCAGCCTTCAGACCCTCTCTATATTTTAGATTCATTTCCATCTGTAATGACATATACTCTCGCCTCCATCTCTCATTTTTTCTGGCTGCGATTACCTTTCTGTCTATACTTCTCGTAAGTTCACTTTCAGGTTCGCTGCCGTCAAAATATTCCAATAATGATTTCAGTTCCTTATTTATGTCACTTTTATCGCCTTTTGTGTTTAGAAATATCTTATGCGTTCCATCATTTAACTTGATTTCACTATCTTCCAGGCATACATTTTCAAACTCGTAAACACTTCTTCCTTTTTCAAAAAAATCAAATGTACAGATAAATATGACATAACTTTCCTTAAGTATATCATATGATTCGCCTTTTTCAATCATGTTTAAATCTATTATTCCCTGATAATATCTTGATCTTTTTGGTAATTCTTTATAAGTTGTCGTCTGCATTTCGAGATTGAATACTGTGTTGTTGTCATCCTCAACATATATGTCGAGTCTTATCCCTTTTGACTTCACTGTCATCTGTATTGTTTCTTCATAATCAACATATACAATATCCCTTATTTTTATGTTTAATATATTTTCCAACAGTGGTTTGCACAATTCTTTTTCACTCATGACTTTCGCAAAAATGAATGGGTCTGTTATGTCTAATTCTTCGTACTTCTTCAATAATCTCCTCCTTGACGCTTTATTTTAATAGAACTTATTTTTATTACAGTTTCATCACAGTCTCACATTGTATATGTTTTTTCATATATTATACATATGTTTAGTGATATGTCAAGATGTTTAATTAAATATAATACAAAGCAAAAAAATGCTATTACATCTGATTTCTCAAAATGTAATAGCATTTTTATATATTATAATTTACCCTTTAGACAATTGTAATTGTCTTCTATTTTTTCATATAAGCATAAAATCATAAAACTTTACACTTTCATATTTTATATACATAAGATATATGTAAATGTAAATCTATATTTACATCATATCCTACATATCTACTTTCACTTTTTCAAGATGCCAGATATCATCTACATATTCCTGAATTGTTCTGTCAGATGTAAATTTACCAACATGAGCAACGTTAAGCATTGCCTTCTTAACCCAGCCTTCCTGATCTTTATAAGCTTCTTCTACTCTCTTCTGAGCTTCAGCATAAGATCTGAAATCCTTTAAGATGAAATATCTGTCTGCTTTATCTGTTGACTGTGTATTCAACAATGAATTGTAAATATCTCTAAATCTTTCAGGATCATCAGGTGAATAGAATCCATTGATTAACTGCATTAATACTTTTCTGATATCCATATCTTCATTGAATATCTGCATTGGATCATAACCACCATTATTTTCATAATTGATTACTTCATCACTTGATAAACCAAATATAAATGCATTATCAATTCCAACCTCTTCAACGATTTCAACATTAGCACCATCCATTGTTCCAAGAGTTAAAGCACCATTTAACATAAATTTCATATTACCTGTTCCTGATGCTTCCTTAGATGCTGTAGAAATCTGTTCTGAAACATCTGCTGCCGCAAAAATAATTTCTGCATTTGATACACGATAATTTTCAATAAATACAACCTTAATCTTACCATTAATTGATGCATCGTTGTTAATTACATCAGCAACGCTATTGATTAACTTAATTGTAAGTTTAGCAATCTTATAACCTGCAGCTGCCTTTGCACCAAATATAAATGTTCTTGGATAGAAATCCATATCCGGATGTTCTTTAATCTGGTTATATAAGTACATAACATGTAAAATATTAAGTAACTGACGTTTATATTCATGAAGTCTCTTAACCTGAACGTCAAATATTGAACGTGGGTCTACATCAATACCATTATGTTCTTTAATGTATTTAGCAAGACGAACCTTGTTCTGATATTTAATATTTGCAAATTCAGCCTGAGCTTTCTTATCATCTGCATAAACTTCAATTCCCTGAATCTTAGGTAAATCAGTAATCCAGTCATCTCCTACTTTTCCTGTTACCCATTCTGCTAACAATGGATTCCCGTGAAGCAAGAATCTTCTCTGTGTGATGCCATTTGTCTTGTTGTTAAACTTCTCTGGGAACATTTCATAGAAATCTCTAAGTTCCTGTTTTTCAAGAATTTCTGTATGAAGTTTTGCAACACCGTTAACTGAAAATCCTGCACAAATAGCTAAGTTAGCCATCTTAACCTGACCATCATAAATAATAGCCATCTTTTCAATCTTTCTATGATCTCCAGGGTATTTATTTTCAATGTCTATAATGAATCTTCTGTTGATTTCTTCAATAATCTGATAACATCTTGGAAGTAATCTTGAGAATAATTCAATTGGCCATTTTTCAAGTGCTTCACTCATAATTGTGTGGTTAGTGTAAGCACAGCACTTAGATGTAATTGCCCATGCTTCATCCCATTCTAATAAATATTCATCCATTAATAATCTCATAAGTTCTGCAACTGTAAGTGTAGGATGAGTATCGTTCATCTGGAATACTACCTTTTCAGGAAGCTTGCTTAAATCATCATGTTTTGTCAAATATTTCTTGATTGCTGTCTGTAAGCTTGCTGAAATAAAGAAATACTGCTGTTTTAATCTTAATTCTTTACCTGCATAATGATTATCATTTGGATAAAGAACTTCAGTGATTGTCTTAGCAAGATTTTCCTGTTCAACAGCTGCCATATATGCACCTTTGTCAAATTCATCTAAATTAAAATGTACAATTGGTTCTGCATCCCAGATTCTAAGTGTATTAACTACGTTGTTTCCATAACCTACGATAGGCATATCATAAGGGATTGCACGAACTGCCTGATATCCCTCCTGGATAAAGTAGTTTCTTCCGTCTCTGTGTTCAACTCTTACGAATCCGCCAAATTTTACTTCGCAGGCATATTCTTCTCTCTTTATTTCTAATGGATTAACATGTCTTAACCAATCTTCAGGGATTTCCTTCTGATATCCATTTTCAATCTTCTGCTGGAACATACCATATTTGTATCTTATACCACAACCGTAAGCCGGATATCCTAATGTAGATAAACTGTCAAGGAAGCAGGCTGCAAGACGACCAAGACCACCATTTCCAAGTGCTGCATCAGGTTCCTGATCTTCAATTACGTTTAAGTCTAAACCAAGTTCTTCGATAGCTTCTTTGATTTCATTTCTACTTGATAAATTGATAATCATATTTCCCAATGCTCTTCCCATAAGGAATTCCATTGATAAATAATATACTGTTTTAGCATCAGCCTTTTCATATGCTTTCTGTGTAGCAATCCACTGATCAATAACGATATCTTTTACTGCATATGCAACTGCTACAAACTTATGTCTGTCTGACACTTCTTCCAGAGTTTTTCTGTAAAGCATCTTAGCTTCATCACGGACTTTTTTCTTAAATTCTTCTTTAAAGATTTCAGCCTCTGTCTTCACTGTTTTTGCCATTTAGTTTTCCTCCATAATTATTTACGGTACTTTTCTTATCTTAAGTATTAAGTGACGAATAGAATATTATCCGTCACTTTACAAAGCTATCTGTTAGTATATTTATTCGGGTTAAGTATTACTGCACTTTTTCTACACCAAGAGTAACTTTCTCACCGTTAATATTCCACTCTTTCGAGTACCCTTCGATTTTATCAAAAACGATTTCATTTGCCAACACTTCAGCCTTAATTTCGTCTAAATTGTCAGTAACTACTTTAATAATTGAATCGTTTTTAGAAACATTAACTACGATTTTATCCATGACCTCAAATCCGGCTTCTTTTCTCATAGTCTGAATCTTACTGATTATTTCTCTTACAAAACCTTCTTCAATTAATTCAGGTGATAAATTAGTGTCTAACACTACAGTAATATTGTTGTCACTTTCTGATACATATCCTTCAACCTGAGCTGTATCAATTAATAAATCATCTTTTTCAAGAACAACTTCTGTTCCATCGAAATCAAATTTTAATGCGCCTTCAGCATTTAACTGTGCCATTGCTTTATTTCCATCTAATTCAGCAAGTGCAGCCTTAATCTTTCCTAATACTTTTCCATATTTAGGTCCAACTGTCTTAAGCTGTGGTTTAAATGAATATGAAGTAAATGCACTTACATCATCTGTAAATTCAACAGTCTTAACATTTAATTCATCTTCAATGATTTCTTTGTAGAATTCAGATAAATCAAATTCTGCCTTAACCATCATCTTTCCGATAGGCTGTCTGTTCTTAATACCTGATGCATTTCTACATGCTCTACCCATTACTACAACTTCAAGAACATTTTCCATGTTTTCTTCTAATTCTTTATCAATGAAAGCTTCATTAACTTCAGGGAAGTCACATAAATGAATACTTTCAGGTGCTGTTGCGTCTACATTCTTAACGATATTCTGATAAATATCTTCTGTCATAAATGGAATCATAGGTGCTGCTGCCTTTGATACAGTTACAAGTGCTGTATATAATGTCATGTATGCATTAATCTTATCCTGTGGCATATCTTTCGCCCAGAAACGTTCTCTTGAACGTCTTACATACCAGTTACTCATATCATCTACAAAATCATCTAATGCTCTTGCAGCTTCAGGGATTCTGTAATTTGCAAGATTATCATCAACTGATTTAACCATAGTGTTAAGTTTTGATAATAACCATTTATCCATAACACTTAACTTATCATAATTAAGTGTGTATTTTGTTGGGTCAAACTGGTCAATTTCAGCATATAAAACATAGAAAGCATATGTGTTCCAAAGTGTTCCCATGAATTTACGCTGTCCTTCCTGAACTGCTTTTCCATGGAAACGGTTTGGAAGCCATGGTGCTGAGTTAGTATAGAAATACCATCTTATTGCATCTGCTCCATACTGTCCTAATGCTTCGAATGGATCAACCGCATTACCCTTTGACTTACTCATCTTCTGACCATTTTCATCCTGTACATGACCAAGTACAATAACATTCTTATATGGTGCTTTGTCAAATAATAATGTTGATTCAGCCATTAATGAATAGAACCATCCTCTTGTCTGGTCTACAGCTTCTGAAATAAAATCTGCCGGGAACTGCTGTTCAAATAAGTCCTTATTTTCAAATGGATAATGATGCTGTGCAAATGGCATTGCTCCTGAATCGAACCAGCAGTCAATAACTTCCGGTACTCTCTTCATTGTGCCACCACATTTTTTACATTTGAATGTAACTTCATCAATATATGGTCTGTGTAATTCTACTTTTGCATCATCAGGATTTCCACTTCTTTCTGCTAATTCTGCACGGCTGCCAATTGATTCCTGACATCCGCAATCGCAGCATTCCCAGATATTAAGCGGTGTACCCCAATAACGGTTTCTTGAAATACCCCAATCCTGTACATTTTCAAGCCAGTTTCCAAAACGTCCTTCACCTATTGATTTTGGAATCCAGTTTACTGTATTGTTATTTGCAACAAGCTTATCCTTAACTTCTGTCATCTTGATAAACCATGATTCTCTTGCATAGTAGATTAATGGTGTATCACATCTCCAGCAGTGTGGATAATCATGTTCAAACTTAGGTGCGTCGAATAACTGTCCTCTCTTATCAAGGTCAACTAATACCTTAGGGTCAGCATCCTTAACAAATAATCCTGCATAAGGTGTATCGTCTGTAAGCTGTCCTTTATCATTTACAAGCTGTACAAATGGAAGGTCATATTTACGTCCTACATTAGCATCGTCTTCACCAAATGCCGGTGCGATATGAACGATACCTGTACCATCGCTCATAGTAACGTATGTGTCACATGTTACAAAGAAACCTTTCTTTCTCTGCTTATCAGCAATAGCTTTTGCACAATCATATAATGGTTCATATTCTTTATTTTCAAGGTCTGCACCCTTCATTGTTTCTAATACTTCATAAGCCTTTTCATCTTCTGTAGCAAGCTTACCTAATACTGTGTCTAGTAATGCTTCTGCCATATAGTAAGTATATCCGTCAGCAGCCTTTACTTTACAATATGTGTCGTTAGGGTTAACACAAAGAGCTACGTTTGATGGAAGAGTCCAAGGTGTTGTTGTCCATGCAAGGAAATAAGCATCTTCTCCAACAACCTTAAATCTAACGATTGCTGAACGCTCTTTTACTGACTTATATCCCTGTGCAACTTCCTGCGATGAAAGAGGTGTTCCACATCTAGGGCAATAAGGTACAATCTTAAATCCTTTGTATAATAACTTCTTATCCCAAATATTCTTAAGAGCCCACCATTCAGATTCAATGAAATTGTCATCATAAGTTACATATGGGTTATCCATATCAGCCCAGAAACCAACTGTTCCTGAGAAATCTTCCCACATTCCTTTATATTTCCATACAGATTCCTTACATTTCTTGATGAAAGGTTCCATACCATATTCTTCAATCTGTTCTTTTCCATTTAATCCTAATAACTTTTCTACTTCAAGTTCTACAGGAAGTCCATGAGTATCCCATCCTGCTTTTCTTGGAACCATATATCCCTTCATTGTTCTGTATCTTGGGATCATATCTTTAATAACACGTGTTAAAACGTGTCCGATATGTGGCTTTCCATTAGCTGTTGGAGGTCCGTCATAAAAAGTATATGTTGGTCCCTGCTTTCTGCTTTCCATACTTTTTTCAAAAATGTCATTGTCTTTCCAGAATTTTTCTGTTTTCTTTTCTCTTTCTACAAAGTCGAGATTTGGTGATACTTTGTTGTACATATTTTTTACTCCTTTACTAAGTATTAAATAAGTTTCTTAAAAATTTGCTGTAATAAAAAGAAAAGACATCCGCCCATAAAGGACGAATGTCTGTTATTCGTTTAACCACCTTTACAGCATACTTAAGTTTCCTTGCATATGTGTTCCCTGTAACGGAGGAAATCCGTCAACTCCTACTTAAATAACTTCCGTCAAATTAAGTCAGTCGTTATTCAGTCATTCATTCGGGTTGAAACTCCGGAGTGATATTCATATACCAGTTACTTGTATCCGGCTTCCACCATCCCGGACTCTCTATTACTTTTACTACTATATTACTGTCTCCATCAAAGTCTTTATCATATTGCGAACAAATTCGCTTTCTATGTCTCTTGACACTTACATTATATTATAGTATCGCATTTATTAATTTGTCAATTATAAAATTATTGATATCAAGTTAACTACTTAAATTTATTTAGCACTAAATATAATCATTTTAAATTTATCACATTTATATTTTATCATAACTTTAATTTGCCTGCGATGGCTTAACTATTCCGTTTCCCCATCCATATTCAACTTCCTTATAATTGTTATTTACAATCTTTAAAATTTTGTTGAACAAATAGTTGTGTGCTATAACTGTATTCATCTTAGAACCCTGATATAAATCATCTGCTATATTATACATAGAGAAAGATTTTATGTCACCATAAGCTATTGTTCCATCTTCTAAAATTGCATAAGGTCTTACATAATATGTCATACTATATCCCTGTGCTGAAAAATCAGATATATTCATTGTTCTTGCATAATATGATGCTGTCTGTGAATCTCCATAAACCTTGTCTAATTTGCCCTTTGCAGTTGCTGCACAATTATATACATATTTATTATCGCTGTTTATAATCATATCATTTACAGAAATAGGATTTTTTTCTGTAACTACTCCATAAATAACTCCGACTTCACTTACTTTAATATTCTCAATTGCATTCTCTACAGAATAAATACTTCTAATACCTATTGCACCATCAACGCCACCAAAACATGTACTCATCTGATTTCCTTCAATCTTTAAGGAATCTGTTAATATTGGAGCCTTAATATTATATACGGCAACTTCATATATAGAATATCCATATGTTAAGTTTCTGGCTGTTCCCGTAATTCGTATGTATCTTGCTGTCTTTCCATTATTAAATACAATCTCATCCAAACGATTATTTTCTGAAGCAGCATCTCTTATGTCAGCAGCTGTAGTATAATTGTTGCCATCTGTAGAAAGTTCAATAATGTAATCCCTTGCATTAGCTGCTTCCCAATTAATTGCTACTTTTTTCAAGCCGGAATATACCTGACCTAAATCAACAACTATGTTCTGAGGATCTTTATATTCACTTCCCCATCTTGTCCCCATATTTCCATCAACAATATTTTTAGCTGAATTCTGTCCTGATGACGCAACGACATTTTCATTTCCTGTTATGATATTCTTATATGCAACCGAATCTATTTTAATATCAGTGTCGTACTTATAATTTCCATTAACCTGAGTGCTTGAATATTCATAATCCTTTTCACCAAGATAATACTCTTTAGACCATTTTACTTTTAACCATTCAACACGATTTTCAAGCCAATCTCTTAAATAATTAACAGCTGCATCAAATGATGCCCATCCGATATTTGCATAACTATATCCGTCTGCTGAATCTTTTACTGTTTCACTCCATCCGGCTCCGCCATTTTCAACGGCAGTGTAATTTCTTCTGTAAGAATTTCCATATTCTTTAAGAAGTGTATTTATCTCACTATTATCCCCACTATATAATGCAGTGATATCATCCATTTTTTCATAAAATCTATTTACTACTTTTAATTTAAATTCTTTTATGGATGTTAATTTATCAAACCATTTCATATCAGTTGCTTTCCAATATTTATAGTCTGTAGCTGCATCTCCATAGTAATGAGGGGCTACATTTCCACTTGAGAGGTCAAAATCCCATGCCGGGCCTGCGTATATTTTATACTTTTCATCACCTGTCTTTTTTGTAATGTAAAATCTTGTTGAGCTATATGCAATATCCTGATTTTTAAATATTTCACTTACAAGATAAAAATTAACAAATGACTCTACATCAATATATTTTTCTACTTTTGAAAAATCACCTGTTGCAAGGGCATCTTCAAAACCATTGAGTATTTTTAAAGTGCTTTCTTTCTTTTTTTGTATTGCCGCAGTGTCTTCCGGTGTATCGGAATCAAACATATCTCCTCTTTCAGGGGAACCTATGTTAAATCTCTGTTCATATCTTGTTGTAATAAGATAATCTACACCTTCTTCATCTTTTTCATTGTTCTCTAACTCAATTAAAATATCATCACTTTCCGGATTTTCCGAATCAATATTAACTCTGTCCGTACCGGCTTCAACGGATTCAACTAAAAGATAATTTCCCATATATCGGCCGTTTAAATATAAGTCAACAAATCTTGACTGTGATGTAAATGGAATTCCAAATGCTGTATTTAAATCCAGTGCAAGTTTGTTTCTTATTAAAGATTTATCAAATGCATTTGCAAGAAGGCTCCATTTCTTTGCTCCTGCTCCGGTACCGTCAAATGCAGAGCTTAAGCCGAACAAATCTTTCTTTTTGTTAAATGTAATATTATATGCTTTTTTGTCTGCTAACGCAGTTGAATTTCCACGCACCTTAATTGTTGTTTTATTTGTAGCATCAACAATATCTTTATACTTTCCCTGATTATCTATTGCTGTAATTGATGCTGTCAATTTTCCCATGTCTTTATTAATTTTTAAGGCGTCTACATTTTTATCCGTTTCAATATAAATCTGGGCAATATCATCATCTCCTGATGAGTTTTCTTTATCAACTATAACTCCTTCTGATTTGTCAGATTCCGTACCATCTGCGTAAACAGCTGTAAGGTAAAATGTATGCTCACCATTTGAATATTTGCTCAATTGCTTATTTGTTAAATATTCACCACTGCTCTTTACAGATTTCACAACAGTTGCCTCATTATCAATATACACGTTATATGATGTTGCATTTTCTACTGAATCGAATTTCAGCACATAAATTCCCGTATACTTTCCATAATTAATAACCTTAAAGTTTGTTGGAGCCTTGGTTGATGTTGACTCCTCAGTTTCATCTGCCCTGGCAATGTAATTGAAATTAACTCCCGATATCATCATAACCATTGCAAGAACTATTGCGAATACCTTTCTTAATTTTTTTTGATTCATAAAATCTGTTATCTCCTTAAATAATTCCCTTTTTCATCAAATCTCTTACTAAATATTTTATCTAATAAAAATGTTTTTCACAATAATAAGCTCATATGGGAAATAATTTTTATAGAGTTATTTTATCTCTGTGAATCATTGCACACAAAAAGCACATTACATTAGCGGCTTCTTTACACTAACGCAACATGCTTTTTTTATATCATAGTTATTTTTCTAATATTCTGATTTTAATTATTTAGTCTTAACTGATGTTTTTCCTGACCATTTTCCATATACCTTTTCATCATTTGAAACAGCATACCCTCTTACTCTTATATAATATTTTTTGTTACTCTTTAATTTTTTCAAAACAACTGTTGTCTTTGCTACATTAATTGTCTTTGTTGTCTTTTTTGTAAACTTCTTACTTGTTGAATACTGAACAATATATCCTTTGGCATTTGTTACTCTTTTTAAGGTTATCTTAATTTTCTTTTTTAATGATTTCTTTTTAGTAATCTTTGCCTTTCCAACAGTTAAAATATTTTTATCAGCTGTCGGTTGTATAGTTGACTGATTTGCTCCGTCATTATTTGTTGCTTCTGTAACTTTTATTGTCTGTTCCTGTTTATTAGTAGTCTGCTCAGGCTTCTTTGTAGTTGTTTCTGCAATCTTAGTTGTTGTCTCAGGCGTTTTTGTTGTCTGTTCCTGTTTATTTGTAGTCTGCTCAGGCTTCTTTGTAGTTGTTTCTGCAATCTTAGTTGTTGTCTCAGGTGTTTTTGTTGTCTGTTCCTGTTTATTTGTAGTCTGCTCAGGCTTCTTTGTAGTTGTTTCTGCAA
>NZ_JAODBU010000010.1:0-63940 GCF_025336545.1 Eubacterium album
CAATCTTAGTTGTTGTCTCAGGTGTTTTTGTTGTTATCTCACCTTTTCCTGTAACATTAACTGTACCTGAAATTTTGTCTGATTCGATACCATCCTTTATCGTACACACCTCTACTGTATGGCTTCCTACTGAATATCCTTCAAATCTATATTCTGCACATCCTACAGTTTCTTTTACTTTTACTCCATCTATATAGATATTGTATAAATTTCCAACTACATTTCCCCATACTACAGAAATAGTATTATCACTTGGACAATTTACCACCAAACCAAATGGTTTTTCAGGTTTATTACCACTAGTAGTTGTTGTTTCTGCAATTTTTGTAGTCGTTTCAGAAACCTTTGTTGTCTCAGGTGCTTTTGTTGTTATCTCACCTTTTCCTGTAACATTAACTGTACCTGAAATTTTGTCTGATTCGATACCATCCTTTATCGTACACACCTCTACTGTATGGCTTCCTACTGAATATCCTTCAAATCTATATTCTGCACATCCTACAGCTTCTTTTACTTTTACTCCATCTATATAGATATTGTATAAATTTCCAACTACATTTCCCCATACTACAGAAATAGTATTATCACTTGGACAATTTACCACCAAGCCAAATGGTGTTTCCGGTTTATTACCACTAGCAGTTGTTGTTTCTGCAATTTTTGTAGTCGTTTCAGAAACCTTTGTTGTCTCAGGTGCTTTTGTTGTTATCTCATCTTTTCCTGTAACATTAACTGTACCTGAAATTTTGTCTGATTCGATACCACCCTTTATCGTACACACCTCTACTGTATGACTTCCTACTGAATATCCTTCAAATCTATATTCTGCACATCCTACAGCTTCTTTTACTTTTACTCCATCTATATAAATATTGTATAAATTTCCAACTACATTTCCCCATACTACAGAAATAGTATTATCACTTGGACAATTTACCACCAAACCAAATGGTGTTTCCGGTTTATTACCACTAGCAGTTGTTGTTTCTGCAATTTTTGTTGTCGTTTCAGAAACCTTTGTTGTACCCGGTACTTTTGTTGTTATTTCTCCCGAGCTATCTGAAATAGTAAAATCTGTTACTTTTAAAGTCGTCCCTGCAGCTACTTTTCCAAGTGCAAATATAAGCTCTGCGTTTCCTTTTTCTGATGTTATAGTTCCTGCAAATATGTTTTTGCCATTTGTTAAAGTCTTTCTTTGTAATTCAATTCCATCCGTATCATTTTTAAGCAGAACTTCTGCACCTGCCTTATCAGACTCTATTGAAATGGAATAATTATATGTTTTCCCTGCATTAAGGCTAAGTGCATTTGTCTTTAGTTGTGCTCCCCATTCTTCGCTTGTATTGTTATTGCTTCCAATATAAACTTCCAAATCATTTAAATCTGTTCCGCCCTTATAATAGCCTGATGTGCCTGTCCAAGCGCCTGCGAACAAATAATTCCACTGCCCTATATTATGCATATTGCCATCATTATTAATTGAAGTCATACTTGAAAATCTGTTAGTTGTAGTTTCAGGCTGAGCAATGCCTTCTTTTTTATTCTTAATTGAAAATGAAGCATCATTTCCCTGAAAAACTCTTACATAATCAACATACATTGTAGCATTTGTAAAATTTGCACTTACAGTCTGATTCAAAGTAAATGGTGAACTATTGCTTCCTAATGCCAAATTTAAAATAATAAAATGGTCTCTCTGAAACTCATCCATTTGTTCACTTGAAATATTCATTGTCTGATAGCAAATACCATCAACATACCATTTCATACAATCCTCATACCATTCAATTGCATATGTATGCCAATTTTCAATTGTATCTATTGCTCCAAAACTTTTTGTTGTCTCACTACCCGCATAAACATGTTCATAATTAGTTGTACTTGGATTCCAATGTAGTGTACCAATTACCTGCGTTTCTGCATTTCTATGTTCCATAATATCAATTTCACCGCATGACGGCCATGGTGATGCACCATATGCGCCATTCCAATTATTACCACTCGCATTATAATTTTGACCTAACATCCAGAATGCGGGCCATACACCACTCTGGCTTCCATTTTCAACACGAAGCTTTGTTTCTATTCTTCCAAATTTACAATATTGTTTATTCTGAGTCTGAATACGACCTGATGTATATTCACTTCCCTCTTTCTGTGCCTTTATTGCAAGTGCTCTTCCGTCACTCGAACCCGAATCAGAAGATAAATCTGCAATGTAAACGTTATTCGTGCTATCCGTATAGCGCTGTAATTCATTATTTCCCCATCCATTGCTACCATGTCCAATATCATAATTCCATACACTTGTATCCGGTGCCTGACCAACAGTCTGATTAAATTCATCACTCCACACTAATTTCCATGAATTTGAACCCTGATTTGAATTAACTGCTGCATCTGCATTAGAAGGTGTAAATACAATCCCTGATGTAACTAAAGCAACAGCTGTTATAAATGCAATTCCTTTTTTAAACATATTAAATAATCCTTTCTTTTTTATTTGTAAATCGTATAAACCATTTTAATTTTACCACTAAACCATTTAAAATAAAGTATCTTTATTTTATAAAAGCTACATTTTTTATAGCAACGAGCCACGTTCTAAAACAAAACCCCTCGGGAACGAGTTTGTCAAGATGATTTTTGTAAGTTTTCTAAATTCAAATATTTATCTGCTGAAAAAACGCCTAACATCTCGTGTCGGCATATTTCTTGAAACACCGTATTCAAAGGCTTCTTCGCACTTTCCGATTGCTTCACATTGACAATAAAAGTTGTTTTGCCTATTCGCGTTGTATAAGATAAAGTGTTTTCTTTCATATAGTCCGTTTCTCCTTTTCATAAATTGACTGTGGGGCATTCCGTTTGGAACACCCCACAAATACAGCCTGTTTCATCGGAACATATCAAGAAGTCATTAAGTCGTGAGTATAATGGAAATGGTTATCTTTCCATACCACGCTTGTTTCTTCGTGCCTTAATACGCTCTTGTCTTTCTTTTTCCCTCGCTTCTTTTTCGGCTCGTTCCTGTGCTTCCTTAAAAGAAAAAAGTTGCTTCACTTTTTCGGTAAAAAGTTTAGCAACTTCGGGGAAATGCTCCAACGCTTCAAGAAAAGGTCTGCACTTTTCTTTCAGTTCGTTGTATTTGGTTTTCATTCTCTCCAATGCGTTTGCACTGTCAAAATATTTCTGTCGGTAATAATTTGCACTCTGCTCCAACTTATTGATTTCCGCACGACTGGTAATTCCCTCTTTTGCAAGGGCAGTCAGTTGTGAGTAGTCCTCTTTGGATATTGCCATCTTGCCCGTAAAGGTTTTCTGTCCCATACCGTCAATCTCGTTTAAGATCTTTGAGATATGACGGGCAGGCTCATATTTAACCTGTTCCTTTTGAATACGCTTCTGCAACTTCTCCAATCGTTCTTTGTCCTGTTGGATTTGATATTGCAGGGAAGTTAAATGCTCTGCTGTACTTCCGTATTCGCCACGCTGAAAGCCTTTGAACCCTCGTTCCGTCATATAATTAAACAGTTCATCTTGCAGTATGCTGTACGAAGCTCGAAACATCGGCTTGCCGTTCTTCTTTAACAATGGATTTCCTTTTTCATCGGTCATTGGAATATCCGATTTCCATTTCTTTGAATGGCTTATCTGATTAACCACTTCCTTGACCGTTCCTCGCAGTTCGGGGTTTTTACAACGCTTACTCCATAAGATTTCTTTCTCCACAACAGGCAGAACCATTGCGTGAAGATGATAATGGTAAACCTCTTTTCCCAGTTCCTCGGTTGCGGCTACATTGATTTCATCAGCGTGCATTACTGCCGATATAACATTATCAGCACCGAATTTTTCTTCGATGAAATGATAGGCTTCTTCATAAAACTGCTTTGCATATTCATAACCACCGTTACGCTCGAAGTACATCGTATTCACATCAATCACAATCTCATTGAAAAGGGTAGCGTCTTTCCTCAGTCCACGAAGCGATACTAACCCGTCTGTTTCCATCTGCTTTAACTGCTCCATATAGGTTGGGACAGTCGGTTTTTTGAAATGCACATTAAGGGCTATGCGTTCCGTAATCACATTCATATTTTCATAGGTTTCATTCTTGCGTTCATTGTGCCTTTCCGCCTTGCTCACATCAAAAGCGGTGTACTGTTTTACCCTTGCACAACTCATATCCGCCTTATTGGTTTTTGCCATTTTTCTCTCCTTTCCAGACAGGGCGAAGCCATTACACAACATTCTCTGAATGTGTGTAACCCACTATGACACTTTCAGACTTCGTCTGCAAAGATGTCGTGGGCAAGGGTGTTCCCCCTTGACCTCCTTTTGATACCTCCATCATAAAAACAGACTGTCCCGCCATCAGACAGCCTGCTTTTATTCTCTCGGTATATCGCCCATCGGCAAAGACCAGTACCACAGAAAGCCTTGTTTTCGGGAGATAACTCCTGCTTTCTTCTTTGCCTTTTTGATGGTCGATTTTTTGAACCCAGCGGCTTCAAGTCTTTCTTCGCAATCCGAAGAAAGCATTTCTCCGTCTTTCAGCATTTCCAAAAGAAATTCTTTCGCCTTGATTTCCTTTTCGTTCGGTCTGCCCATTTTGGGTGCGAGGGATTGGAACGCTTCTTCTGCTGTCATTTCCATTTCAGAGATAAAGTCCACTCCCTTTTCTGCCACCTCAAAAAGAATTGCCGAGCCTGTCGGGGCAAGGTTAGATTTCACTTGCACCATATATCGTTCCGCTGGTGCTTCTTTGTTCGGTGTGCGTGTGATTGCAAGAATACTTCTTGCAGCACCCGCAATATCAATCGAACCGTTGGTGCGATAAAGAGGATTTATATCTCTCATCTTGTTCATATGGGCGATAATCACGATGGCACAGCCAGTATTTTTTGCAACTGCAATCAAGTGATTAAACTCTGCCCTTGTTTCGTTGGCATTGTTCATTGAACAGTTCTCTCCGATATAGGAACTCATCGGGTCAAGAATTAAAAGTTTTGCGTGATACTTTTCGATTGCTTCAGCAATACGGTTATCTCCAAAGGATAAAGACTTTTCATCTTCCTTGATGAAGATAAGGTTTTCTCCGTTCCCACCGGCAGAGTTAAATCGGGGTACTACCGTATCGTCTGCATCATCTTCCGTTGTCTGATAGATGATAGTCATAGGCTCATTTTCTTCCGTTTCAGTAAAAGGCAGAGGTTCGCCCTTAGAGAGCAGTGCGGCGATTGACAGCATTAACTTGCTTTTTCCATCGCCCGGATCGCCCTGCAACAGCGTAACCTTGCCGTACGGAATATACGGATACCACAGCCATTTCACTTCCTTCGGCTCAATCTCACTTGCCTTAATAACTTCGAGAGGGACATTTACATTCATTTCATTTTCCATTTGCTTCATTTTTCTTCGTTCTCCTTTTCGATAAATACTTAGGGCAAAGCACCACGATACAACGGAAACTCTGCTTGCAGTCATTACTGCATTTTCTGCAAAGTTCGTTGTAGGTAATGCGATTTCTTTCGTTCAGAAACAATGCCCAATCTTGTTTCCGTTTCTTACTCATTCTCGGCATATCAATCCTCCTTTCCGTCTGAAAATAAAAAAACCACAGGAAAGATACTCAGAGCCTTGTTTCTGTCATTTTTCGGGGCGAAAATCGGGCAAAATTGCCTTTCTAAGCCTTTCAAAAAAATCACGCAAGGTATTTGTACTAACCTGTGGTTATGTATGAAATTGTAGGGTTTGGGGCAACAAAAAACACCGTATTTCTACGATGTTTTCTGTCATTCAAGTAGCAAAAAACGTGACCACTAAAATTATAATCATAAGAACAGGCAAAAAGCGAAGATACCGTTCTAATAGAGCTTTTTAGACTTGTTTTTTGGGGCTTTATATTACTTTCCCTATTTTTTAAGGGTATAGGGTGTTACATCAAGTTCTTAGTATATGAAATTTGCAGATTATTCTTGGATTTGGCTCAAATCAAATGCACCGTTCTCAATCAACTTCAAAATTGTGTCTGCCAAGTTGTTTTTTACAGTTTCACTTTCATTTTCAACGCCAGAATACTCTACATAAATAGTGTTCTCTCCCATATCAAAGGTTGCATAATATATTACGGTTTTGACACCTTGACTATTTGACTTTGTTACGAAATATCCTGCGTTGATATCAACGCCGTCTACACTTGAAGTGATTGTATTTCCATCAATGATAGTATCTAATAGATTTACACCCTGTTTAGAAACTACCATTCTTGTATCATCAATTTTTCCCTCAAAACCCAGAATATTATGATTGTCAGCATCAAAATAAGCATCTGCGGTAACAGGCAAGTCTGCAAAAAGCATTTCAATTTCAGCATCGCTCAAAGGTCTTGTTGTTACATTTAAGTTAATTGAAGATTGTGATAAGTCATTTTTAACAAAAGTAATTGTTTCTCCATCATTCAGCGTGGCAATATCGTTTTTTGTACCAAACAGATTGCTTTGAAAAACTCCCACTCCAATCACAGCAACGAGTACGAAGCAAGCTGCAACAGACACCCATTTTTGCCGATTAGTTATTTTACTTGTTTTTTTCATAGGTTCAGCCTCCTTAATATACTGATTATCGACATTTCCCAATGCCCTTAAAAGTTTCTTTTCTTTCATACAGAGATACCTTCTTTCTCTAACAATTTTTTGAGTTCGTTCCTTGAACGAAATAATGACATCTTGATTTTGCTCTCGCTCATACCATATTCCGTTGCAATTTCTTTAATGGGCGATAAATACCAATATCTTCTCATAAAGATTTTTCGCTGTTCTAATGACAGGGAAGAAAGAAAGCGGTTGAGAATATCCGTTAGAGCGATTTCTTCAACAATGTTTTCTGTACTATCCAACGATGGTATGCACTCTTGTATTTCATCAAAAACCAATGGCATTTGCCCACCATTACGTTTCTTTGCATTAAGCAGTTCGTACCTGTCCAAAGATAGGTTGCGAGTAATCTTCCCTAAAAAAGTTTTTAGGACAGATGGACGGTTAGGCGGTATGCTGTTCCAAGCTCTTAAATAAGTATCATTTACACATTCCTCGCTATCTTCGTCATTGTGAAGAATATTAAAGGCTATGTATCTGCAATACTTTCCGTATTTTTTTGAAGTTTCGGATATAGCAGCTTCGGAGCGCTCCCAATATAAATCTAATATCTGCTTATCATCCATAGGCTTCTCCTCCTTTCCCTTGTATTAAGGCCTTTCACCCTAATAAACGGGAAAAATGTGTCAAGCGTCACTTAAATTCAAAAAATATTTATTCAAAGATTAGCTTTCATTTTTTGAAAGAATATAATAAAACAGCAAAAGGCTTACACCTACAAGTCTCTTAATATTCAATGCGGAAAATTACAATTCATCACTCTCATTTTAACACATCATACCATCTTTATGAACTTTCAATTTAACCACTTCCATTACACTCACGACTTAATGACTTCTTGAATACTTCCCGAAAAAGAAAACTGCCATCAGTAAAGACAGCAGTTCCTTTTCGGCTGGTATGCTATTAGGAATACACAATATCGTTCAATACAATCTCATCTGCACAGGCTCGGATATTATTCATCAATCCGACCCATCTCATCATATCCTCCGCTTTCAGTTGTTCCGTCACACCTTGTTTTCTTGCCATTTCCTTTATCAGATACTCCGCCATATTACACGCCGAAGTATCAATTTCAGCAAGGTGTTCATATAACTTTCCGCTTGTAAGCAGATTGCAATATAAGACTTTCCTATGCTCCCTCAAATATCTTTCCCTCATTCTTCCGTATTTTGTGAGCGTAGGCGGTTCTTCGTTTTCTATCGTCAAGCAGGGATAGTAATAATCTCCGATGAGTTCGTACTGGATACCAGTTCTTTCGTCTGTAATAAATCTTTGCATTCTGATTTCTCCTTCTGCTTCTTGTGATAAAATTCCAAAGACTTCTCGTTATGGTTTATCTTTTGACATTCTTCGGAACAGAATTTCTGCTGACTGTGTGTAGGCCAGTAGGTACTGCCACACACAGCACAGACACGCTGACGATAATAATGATTTCCTTTTTCAGCTTCTCTGTCGGCTTTTGTCTTGTCCTGCCTTGCCTGATAGCAACAATCTTTTGAACAGAATATCTGTCGGTTACTTGTAGGCACAAACTCTTTTTGACAGTGAGGACATATCTTTGTCTTGACGATTTCTCCACCGTTTTCAGCGAGTTTTTTCGCCTTTCGCTTCTCTCGGTAGGCTTTTTCACGCTCACGCTGTTTTGCCAAGCGTTCCATCTCAATCTGTTCTTCCTGTGCCTTTATTTCAGCAAGTTCTTCTTCTGTATAGGCAATATCGACCTGCCCGACATAGTTGAAGTAAATATCAACCTTTTGTGTCCTTGCTTTTCCCACACCCTCTGCTTCATAAACCACAATCTTGTCAATGAGTTCAGCAAACATCAAATCGGAAATTTCTGTCGGCTCTTTGCACTTGCGAATTAAAGAAATGAAATGCTTAATATCAACAGCATTTACTTTTTCTTCGGTAAGTTCCTTTTCCATTTCCTCAATCTTCGTTTCCAGCTCAGCCTGTTCGTCATCGTACTGCTTCATCAGTTGCTTATACTGTCTTTCGGGCAGTAATCCCGAAACAAGATTTTCATACAAGCCACGAATAAGTTTAGACAATTCATCGTATCGCTTCTGAAAACGGTGCAATTCCGATTTATTGTGCTTTGGCTTTTCTGTCTGCTTTTCATTCCAAAGTGCTTGAAGTTCCTTTGCAAAGGCTTCTTCGTCATTCAGAACAAATCTTGATAATCGTTTGACAGCCGATAATATCAAGGCTTCAACATTATCAGCACTAATTGAATGGGCAGAGCAGGAGTTTACTTTGCTTGCATATCCGCCGCAACGGTAAGAATACTGCACCGAACGGTCTTTTTTACTGTAATGCGTTTGCAGGGTCATTCTTCTGCCACAATCCGCACAGTACAGATAACCGCTTAAACGGTTGCTATGCGTTCCTCTTGCCGCTGTCCTGTTCGCTCGTTTCTTTCGCTTCTGAACGCTGTCCCAAAGTTCCTGCGAGATGATAGGCTCGTGCGTATTATAAAATACATACTGTTCATCTTCATCGGTATTCTTTCTTTTGTGCAGTTTGAAATTGGTGCTGACCGATTTACGCAAAACAGTATGACCGAGATATTCCTGTCTGCTTAAAATCGCTCTTATGGTTGACATTCCCCAAAGATACGGGTCTGAAAACTTTGTTCCGTTATACTGTTCGGGGTGATATTCCTTTGCGTGTGCAGCCGGAATTAAAACCTTTTCTTCGGTAAGCAATTCAGCGATTGCTCTCGGACTTTTGCCCTCGTTGGCAAGCAAAAAGATACGCTTTACCACCGCAGAAGCCACAGGGTCAACGACAAGCGTTTGTTTGTCGGTTGCTAATCGGTTATATCCATAGGGAATTGAACCGCTACAACGCTTTCCGTCTTTCATACGGGCGTCAAACACAGCCTTGATTTTATTGCTTGTGTCTTTTGCGTACCATTCGTTCATTATATTCAAAAATGGGGCAAAGTCATTGTCAGAAGCATTATTGCTGTCGATACTGTTATTTATCGCAAGGAAACGGACATCTTTCTGTGGGAACAGAACTTCCGTATAAAAACCGACTTGCAGATAGTTTCGCCCTAATCGGCTCATATCCTTAACAATAATCGTTGCGACATTTCCTGCTTCTACTTCCTTAATCAACTCCTGAAAACTCGGACGATTGAAATTTACACCCGAAAAACCATCGTCAGTAAAATGACGGATATTCGTAAAACCATTTCTTCGGGCGTAATCTTCCAAGTATTGCTTTTGATTGGTGATTGAATTTGACTCACCATTAAGATCATCATCTCTCGACAAACGCTCATAGAGTGCTGTAATCTTTGAACTCCTTGACATTCTCTTATCCTCCTTTCCTTATGTAATCCGATTTAGCATTACAGGGATTACTCCCTCTGCTAATAGGAGAAAATAGGGGTACAAAGCGGAACTGTTTTTCAAGAAAATCAAAATATTTTTTTGAAGTTCCAAGACCGATTTTGATAGCCTATTTTCAATTTAGAAACGCATTATTTATCGTCCTACTAAAGTATAGCCCTCTGGTGTAAGCTTGCTTACAAACCAGAGGGGTTTTGTTTTAGAATATGGCGACTGCCTAAACGAAATAGATGCGCAGCATCTATGAGTTGGCTCGTTGCTATGTTGCTTTTCGTTTTCTAATACGACACTGCCTAAACTAGTTTGTCATTTTTAAATAAAAAAGGTTCATTGAAATTTTGTTTAGTCTCTCAAAAGTCAGACTTAAAAATCTAACTTTTCGTAAGCTATACAATTCATTGAACCTTTTTATTATTATTTTGTTTTATTTCTTTATTTTACTTTCTTTATTTTGGACCATTTTCCATAAAGATTTACACCATTTTCTTTTCTATATCCTCGAACTTTTACATAATAAATTTTTTTATTTTTTATGTTTTTAATTGTAAAATTAATTTTATTTATATTTAAAGTTCTTGTTGCTTTCGCCTTAAATTTCTTTGATGTTGATATTTTTATCTGATATCCATTAACACTCTTTAAGACTTTAAGCTTAATCGATATTTTATTTGATGCTTTCTTTTTTATTTTTTTAATTTTGGTTCTTTTAATAGTTGCATTAACACATTTCTCATCAGATATAACAACTGTTGTTACATTAGTTTCTTCTTTTTGCTGTGTCGTTACTTTTTGTGTTGTCTTTTCTGTTTCTTTCTGTGTATCTGATTCATAATTAAGTGCTGTTGTTGTAAATTCGTTCTGCCATGGGAAAGTTCCTTCATCACCATTCTTTTCTGTTTTAACTATTTCCCCGGCTCTTGCATTTGCAGAATACAACAATCCGCTTCCCATTATCACTGCCATAGCCAATAAAACCCATACATATGTTTTTTTACTAATATTACTCATGTCTTTCACCACTTAAAAGTCTGATTATATATTCTTAACTTTCTTTACCTTACTCCATTTTCCATATACTTTCTTTCCATCTACAATCACATATGTTCTTGCCTTAACAAAATACTTCTTACCGGCTTTCAATTTTTTAACAACTGCCTTTGCCTTTTTTGTGTTTATTGTAACAGTTGTTTTCTTTTTAAATTTTTTGTTTAAAGAAACCTTTACCTGATAACCATTTACTCCCGCAACTTTTTTAAGTTTAACTGTTGCTTTTTTTGCTGATTTTTTCTTAATTGCTTTTTTGATTACAGGTGCTGTCTGATTATTTACTGTATATACATTTGCTCCACCAATCGTAGTCTCTGTTGCTGTTGCTGTAGAAATTGCAGAAGTTCCACCTACACTTGTTGGCTGTGCATTTGAGTTATTATTTGTTGTTGCATTCTGTGTTGTTGTTTCGTTCTGATTTGTAGTTATTCCCGGTGTTTTTTTTGTTGTAGTTGTCTCAAGCGCCTTTGTTGTTGTAGTTGTCTCAGGCGCCTTTGTTGTAGTTGTCTCAGGTGCCTTCGTTGTTGTACTTGTCTCAGGCGCCTTTGTTGTTGTTTCAGGTGCTTTTGTTGTTGTCGTCTCTGGTACTGTTGTTGTTTCAGGTGCTTTTGTTGTTGTCGTCTCAGGTGCTTTTGTTGTTGTTTCCTGTGCCTTTGTTGTCGTCTCTGGTGCTTTTGTTGTTGTCGTCTCAGGTGCCTTCGTTGTTGTAGTTATCTCAGGCGCCTTTGTTGTAGTTGTCTCCTGATGCGATGTTGTAAAAATATCTTCTCCCCAATTATCGCCATTTCCTTTTGTTGTAACATCTACAGTTGTCGTCTCAGGTGCAGTTGTTGTGAATTCATCATTCCATGGGAATGTTCCTTCATCTCCATTGTTTTCAGTCTCACCTGCATAAAATTCTGCCTCCCAAGGAAGTGTCCCCTGGTCTCCATTAACTTCAGATGTAGTTCCCTCTGCATATGTAACCTTATGTCCAAATCCACACATTACTGTTCCAACTAATGCAGTTGAACAAATTACCGCCATAACTTTTTTCCATGCGATTTTTGAAATCATTATTAATACCTCTCTTCTTCCACATAATTATTTTTTATTCTAACATTTATCGCTATAATATTCAACGAAATTTGATTTGGATGGTTGGATGTTGGATGGTTGGATGTTGGATGGTTGGATGTTGGATGGTTGGTTTTATGGTTGTAGATTGTGATTTGTAAACTAATATATGGACATATGTTGGTTTGTATATTGTAGATATATTAATTTGTGGGTTCACTTGTTATTTTTATACTTATTTGCCCTACAAAACTTGTTTTTTCCTATTCTGTAGAGCTTCATGGCTTCCTGTAATTCATTTTATAATTACTTCTTTATGATTTCATTTCATTCTTTTCAAAACAAAAATAGGTAAAGGATTTAATTATTAAACAAATCAATATCTAATCCTCTACCTACTTTATTTTATTAAAAGTATAACTCTAAATTTCTGATTATATCTTCATATGACACCATATCATTCTAATATTATATGATTATTCCCCATCGTATGCAATAACAGCGCCCTGATATTTTTCTTCAATAAACTGCTTGATTTCATCTGATTTCAAAACATCAACCAATGCTTTAATCTTTTCGCTATCTTCATTTCCTTCTTTTACGGCTATTACATTTACATAAGTTTTAGCTGCTTCTGAGTCTGATTTTTCATAAGCTAATGCATCTTTGCTTACTGTGTAATTTGCCTCAAGTGCATAATTTCCGTTTAATACTACAAATGCTGTTTCATCTACAACTCTTGGTACCTGTGCTGCTTCTAATTCTACAATTTCAACATCATACGGATTTTCAACAATATTGTTTACTGTAGCTTTTATGCCTGCTCCATCTTTTAATTTAATTATGCCATTATCCTGTAATAATAAAAGCGCTCTTGCTTCATTTGTTGTGTCATTAGGAACTGCAATCTTGTCACCTTTAGCAATATCCTTTAAATCTTTTTTTGTTCCCGGATAAATTCCAAATGGTTCATAATGAATCTTTCCTGCAATTGCAAGATGTGTTCCTTTTTCTTCATTGAACTGCTCTAAATAAGGAATATGCTGAAAATAGTTTGCATCAAATTCTCCACTTTCTACTACGTTATTTGGCTGAACATAATCATCAAATACTTTTACCTCTAATGTGTAACCCTTCTTTTCAAGCAAAGACTTTGCCTCTTCTAGAATCTCTGCGTGAGGTGTTGCTGAAGCTGCAACTGTTATCTTTTTATCATCACTTGCCTTTGCTGAATCTTTACTATCACTCTTTGCTCCGCATCCTGTTAATGCTCCTACTGCTAAAATTCCTGTTAATACTACTGCTAAAATTTTCTTTCTCATATATTTTTCCTCCTATTCTCAAACTTAAAAGTTATTAACTATTTGTTATTTAAAATTTGTTTATATTAATTAATTTTGCAAAATTGTTTAAGTTATTAATTTATTTTTACTAATTAGTTTTTTATTTTATATTTTTGTCTATTTTCTTTTATCAAGTCTTGATGCAACTACCATTCCTACTGACTGAAACACCTGCACAAGAACTACTAATAACACAACTGTTACAATCATTATTGCTGAATCATATCTGTAATATCCATATCGAATTGCAATATCACCAAGGCCTCCGCCTCCGACAGTTCCTGCCATCGCTGAGTAACCAAGAATTGTACCTATTGCAATTGTTGCTCCTGTTATAAGGGATGTCCTTGATTCTAAAATCATTACCTTAACAACTATTGTAAAATCATTTGCTCCCATAGCTCTTGCCGCTTCTATAACTCCATAATCTACTTCCTTTAATGAAGATTCAACCATTCGTGCTATAAATGGGATTGCTGCTACTACCAACGGTACAACTGTTGCCGACGAGCCATAACTCTGTCCCACAATTAATTTTGTTAATGGAATTACTAAAATTAACAAAATAAGAAAAGGAATACTTCTTACAATATTTGCTATTATGTCTATCACTTTATATGCAGCTCTATTTGGTTTAAGCCCATCTTTGTCAAATACTGCTAACAACACCCCCATCGGCAGTCCAAATAAATATCCAACGGCTGTAGACAACAATGTCATATAAAGCGTTTCCAATATTCCATTCAAAATCATATTGTTTACTTCACTACTCCACATAATTGTCCACCTCCTCTATCTCTAAACCTCTTTCTATCAAATATTCTTTCATCTTTTCTACATTATTGCTATCTTCCTGAAATCCTAATATCATTTCTCCTTTAGCAACTCCACCAACATTTTTAGTATTAGCTTTGAGAATATTTACCGGTTCATTAAATTGTAAAATCATATTTGCAATTACAGGTTCAAATGATGAATTTTCTGAAAATACAATTCTTACATTCTTCCCTTTGCTGATTTTTGCTGCCACCTTTCCTGTATTTTCAATATCATTTCCCAAATCTCTGCTAATAAGTTCTCTCGCTACATCTGATTTAGGGTGTGTAAATATTTCTGATACTTTTCCATCCTCAACAACTTCCCCTGACTTCATAATTGCTACATGCGAACAAATCTCTCTGACTACTGACATCTGATGTGTAATAATTACAATCGTTATTCCAAATTTCTGATTTATCTCTTTAAGCAAATCGAGTATTGATGCTGTTGTCTGCGGATCTAAAGCACTTGTTGCTTCATCACAAAGAAGAATTTTAGGATTTGATGCCAATGCTCTTGCAATTGCAACTCTCTGTTTTTGTCCTCCTGAAAGCTGAGCCGGATATGCTTTTGCCTTATCACTAAGTCCTACAATTTCAAGTAATTCTTTTGCTCTTTTTCTAGCCTCTGTCTTTTTCTTCCCATGTATATAAAGTGGAAAGCATATATTTTCAAGAACACTCTTTTGCATAAGCAAATTAAAATGTTGAAATATCATTCCGATATCTTCTCTTTGCTTTCTAAGTTCTTTCTTAGAAAAACTACCAAGTTCTTTTCCTTTAATAAAAATTTTTCCCTCTGTTGGTTCTTCCAAATAATTAATACATCTTACTAATGTACTTTTTCCTGCACCGGACATACCAATGATTCCATATATATCTCCCTGCTCTATTGATAAATTTACATTTTTCAAAGCCTGAACATTTCCATCTTTTGTAGAATATGTTTTACTTACATTTTGAATTAATATTTCTGACATGCCCTCACCTCATTTCCATTTTCAATCTAATCAGCATATATACATTTTTCTGTATCTAATCAACTTGTTTTATTAATATAATTAAATTAGCACTTTATATGTACTTTTTTAACTTTATTAAGTTATTATATATTGTGACTTAATTTTCTTTGTTTCAATTGTTTTATTCCTTATGTTTTCAAAGTATAACACCTTAGTAGAAATTGTGCTAATCGAAAAAAAATACAGCTTGTTATAGGTTTTGTCTATAGCAAGCTGTAATTAATCATGTTATTCTAATGCTTTATCTTTAAATTTACTTATTTCTTCCAAATATTTCCTTCCCAAAGGACTTACCGTTACTCCTTTTCTTACGATATAGCCTATAGTCATTATTTCATCTGACTTTAACTTTACCGCACAATACTCTTCTCCATTTAATTCCTCACAGATAATTCCTGAGCATAGTGTATATCCATTAAGCCCAACCATAAGATTAAGAAATGTTGCTCTGTCATTCGCCTTAATAAGCCTTTTATAACTATAAGTACTTAATACTTCTTCTGCAAAATAAAACGAATTATTTTTTCCCTGGTCAAATGATAAGCATGGATATTCTTCAAGTTCTTCAAGCGTAACCTCTTTTTTATTTGCCAATGGATGATTTTTCCACAAATATGCATATATATGACACTTTAATATTTCATGAAATTCAACACCTGATTCCTTAAAAAGCTTAGTTAACACTTTTTTATTAAAATCATTTATATATAAAATACCGATTTCACTTTTGAAATTTTTTACATCTTCAATTACATCATAAGTTTTCGTTTCATGAACTTCAAACTCGTATTCATCCATACCAAACTGCTTTACCATTTCCACAAATGCACTTACTGCAAATGTGTAATGTTGCATTGATACACTGAATTTTTTCTTTGATTCTTTTTTATCAATATACTTATTTTCTATTAAATTGTATTGTTCAACTACCTGTCTGGCGTATCCAATAAATTCCTCTCCCTCAGGAGTAACTGATATTCCTCTATTAGTTCTTCTGAATATTTCTATTCCGGCTTCTTCTTCTAATTCTTTAATAGCCGCAGAAAGACTCGGCTGTGATATGAACAGATTTCTAGCCGCTTCATTCATTGAGTCCGAATTAGCAACTGTTATTGCATATCTTAACTGTGTTAAAGTCATAACTCCTCCTAATTTATCAAGTTTCTTTTTTCAATGACTTCATTTTAACATATTTTTTCCTTATGATTCCATACAATTAATAAAGCTACCGACAGAAACTCTGCCGATAGCTTTATAGTTTAATGAAATATTTAGAAATTAATTGTTTTTAACTTTAACAACTTTACTCCACTTTCCATAAACCTTGCTTCCACTTACTTTCTTGTAAGCTCTTGCTTTTACGTAATATGTCTTATCTGCTTTTAATTTCTTAACTGTTACTTTTACGCTCTTTGCATTAACTGTAACTGTTGTCTTCTTAGCAAATTTCTTGCTTGTTGATACCTTAACCTGATATCCTGCTACTCCACTTACTTTCTTAAGTACAATTGAAGCTTTCTTTGCTGATTTCTTCTTTGTAGCTTTCTTAATAGCAACTTTCTTAACTGTTACTTTTGCTGGTGCTACTGTTGTAGCAGGAGCTGTTGTTGTTGGTGCTACTGTTGTTGGTGCAGCTGTTGTTGTTGGTGCTGCTGTTGTTTCAGGAATATCTTCAATTACACCTTCTGCTGTAATTTCTGTATCTTCCTTGATTTCAATCTTGTATGTTCCATCTTCTGATGCAACTACTTCTACATCATTAGCTTTAACAACCGGCTTACTATCCTTTGTGTATCCTGCTGCTAATTCAAGTTTAACTGTATATTCTGTTCCGTATACAACACTTGCTTCATATTCTGTTGTTAATGTGTAACCTGTTCCATTTGTTAATGTAACATTTAACTTTCTACCTGTTGCAACTTCTACTTCTGTATCTTCAGATGCTTTATAGTTCTTGCTGTCAGCATATCTTACATAATACTTTCCTGCTTTTACATTTGCAATTTCTGTTTCTGTAACTGCTGTATATTCTTCTTCACCTTCAGCTCTATATTCCATTTCATCTGTAACGCCTGTAATCTTACCATCAGCATTTTCTTCTAATGTAGATGCAACTGATTCAATTCCTTCAGGTGCAGTTCTGTCTGCTTTAGTAATTTCAAATTTAACTGTCTTTGTTGTTGCCTTAGCTTTGTTATCATCACTCCAGTAATAATTGTCAGCATCTTTTAATGTAAGTTCAACATCATATGTTCCTACATCAACTCCACCTTCATTCTTTGTTACTGTGTAATCATCTGTATCTTCAATATCTGCTACAACTGTTTCACCTGTATATGTCTTACTTTCAATTACAGGTGCATCAACTGGAGTTTTTGTTGTATAAACTTTAGCATCATCAACTGTTACATTTAAGCCTACACCGATTTCATTAATTACATAACCCCATCCGTTGCTACCGCCTGAAACAGAAATCTTAACGTATCTTACTCCTGCTTCTGTGTAATCACTTAATTTATCTAAATTAATAATATTTAAGTCAGCTGTTCCTGCATTGTCTTTCTTACATGAATAACCATTATTTTCTGCTACAGTTGTATAGTTTTCACCATCTAATGAAAGTTCAACCTTAGTATCTGCTGCATATGTTCTTGGATTAGAATATCCTAATATTAATTTTTCAAACTGTGATGGAAGATACGCATCTCCTAAATCAAGTACAACACTTGCTTCTTCTCCTGCAGCTGTTCTAATTGCAGCGCCACTATCTTCACCACTTGCAATGTTTCCATCAATTGCAACGCCTGCATTTTCAAGTGTATATCCGTCATTGTAATATGATGAAATGTCTATTATCTTAGCTTCAGGATTATTATTAGTGTTTGCAATATTATTTGCTCCTGTAACTAATTCAGAGATATCTGTAACTTTTACTGTTTCTGTTGCTTCAATCACATCTGAAACATCCATATCATCACATACGGCTCTTGCTGTAATTGTATATTCACCTGCATCAACACCTGTTGCTGTGTATGACTTTCCGGCTTCAACATTATCACCAATTACCTTGTCACCTGCATATACCATATATTTATATCCTGCTTCAACCTGACCTTCTGCTGCTTCAACAGAATATGTAATAGAATTGTATGCATCAGATGTTGCTGTAACTCCTGCAGGAGCAGATGCCTTTTCCATTTCTACAGGTCCCTGTGGATTTTCTGAGAATACAGCAATTTCTGTAATCTGTGTTCCCCAGTTAACTGCCTGATTTACATTTATTCTTACTTTTCTAACATTTCCCTTAAGGCTATCTTTGTCAAGTACCTTAGCGACCATGTACTGAGAGCCATCTTTCTGGTCTGTAGATGCTCCTGCCGGGTATTCTGTTACAGATGCAACCGTCTTAAATGTTGTATCCCCGAACTGAATATCGAATCCGTTTGCCGGATATAATTCTGCCTGACCATTTCTAAACCATACTACTACTTCATCAATACTTGAAGCTGCATATGATTGTCCTAAATCTACTTCAAAATATCCCGGTGTTTTAACACCAACATAATTACCATTCCACTTATCCCAAATACCATCTGTAAGTGTTGTTGAATCATTGTTACCTTCTTTATAATTACTTACTGATGATGATTTCTGATATGCAAGGTTTCTATCTGTTGTAAGCCATCTTACTTCATCACTAACCGTTGCCTCTTCAACAGTAACATCTGTTACAGTAAATGTCTGTCCCGCCTTAACTACGCCACTAAGATCTTTAGTAACCTTAATCTGTCCGTTTTCATCAGCTATTGTCGTTTCTTCCCATGAATTTTCTGTTCCATCAACTGTATACTTAATATTATATTTATAGAACTTTCCACCTTCTAAATTACCAAAAACCTTTTCAAGCTGTAGTCCCCAAGCCTGGGCTGCAGTATTTATAACATATACAGATACTGTTTTCTGTCCATCAGCTCCATCTTTAGCTGCTGCTGAAACTCCTGACCATGAATTGCCTGAATACAGATTCCATTCTGAACCATCTACATCATTCTTGTCTCCAACTTTGTAGATTAAATTCTCTCCCAATGGATTCCATCCTTCATTAAGTAAGGTATATCCTTCAGGAACAGCTACTTCTCCATCCAATAAAGCAATTCCATATTGATCTGCCGCACTAACATTCTTTACCTGATAGCCTGTAGCGCTTGTAACAACCATTGCTGCCACAAGACCATATGAGCAGGCTAACTTAATTCCTTTCCTAATTTTCATTTTATTGTCTCCCTTCATAATGTGCTACACATTTATTATGTGCCCCAATGTTGTTTTAAATTTTATCATAATTATGTGCACATTTCAACAATATCACAGTTTAAAAAACATTTTTATTGTGCACATTGCACAACGTATTTAATTTTCTTATATTTGTTATTTTATTGTGCAAAATACACAAGTACTGAACATTTTATGACTATTTTAAGCCATTTTATTTACTTTTTTCACAAATAAAAATAGTTCAAAAAAAAGGAGAGTAGTAAAAACTACTCTCCTAAATTAGTTTGGTTGTATTAAATTACTTGTTAGCTATTTTTATTACTTTACTCCATTTACCATATACTTTGCTTCCACTTACTTTCTTGTAAGCTCTTGCTTTTACGTAATATGTCTTGTTAGCTTTTAATTTCTTAACTGTTACTTTTACGCTCTTTGCATTAACTGTAACTGTTGTCTTCTTAGCAAATTTCTTGCTTGTTGATACCTTAACCTGATATCCTGCTACTCCACTTACTTTCTTAAGTACAATTGAAGCTTTCTTTGCTGATTTCTTCTTTGTAGCTTTCTTAATAGCAACTTTCTTAACTGTTACTTTTGCTGGTGCTACTGTTGTAGCAGGAGCTGTTGTTGTTGGTGCTACTGTTGTAGTTGTTGCTGTTTTTGCAGTTGTTGTTTCAGCTGACTTTGTAGTTGTTTCTTCCTGAGCCTTTGTTGTCTCAGGAGCTTCTGTTGTTGTTTCTGTATTTTCTGTTGTTGTTTCAGGGTCTGAAATTTTTGTAATTTCAGGTGCAAAGAATTCGATTGGATTTGTTAAACCTACCCAGCCCATTCCTACTACGAATTCTCCTGTTCCAGATTCTGTTGCTGTAAATTCTCCGGTTAATACCTGTTCTCCACCTACTAATGCAATCTGTGCTTCATTATTTGTTACTAAAACTTTTCCGTCATTTGATTCTGCATTTATCTTCCATGAGATTGAGTATTTTGCTCCCGGTACAAGTCCGCTAAATTCTTTCTTAACCTGTAAGCCCCATGCCTGACCCCAGTTACTTGTCTTCTGCTGAACTTTGATGTGATCTGCGTCTTCTGCATCTACACCTGCAACTGCTGTTGAACCATTCCATGACTGACCAACATAAATTGTATATCCGCCTAATTCACGATCTCCATCTGCATTGAATTCCTGATCCATTGTTATTTCAACAGGTTCCTGCTTTTCTGTTGTTGTTTCAGCTGCTTCTGTTGTTGTTTCAACTGCTTCTGTTGTTGTCTCTGTACTTTCTGTTGTTGTTTCAGCTGCTTCTGTTGTTGTTTCTGTACTTTCTGTTGTTGTTTCAGCTGCTTCTGTTGTTGTTTCAACTGCTTCTGTTGTTGTTTCTGTACTTTCTGTTGTTGGTTCTGTCTCTCCATCCTTTGTAAATGTCATAGTAAATGTCAACTGTAAATTAGCTACAGCATTTCCTAAATTCATAAAGATTACAGGATAATCTGCCTTTGAAACATAATCTAAATTCAATTCATGTGTTCCTTCTTCAAATGTAACATCATTATTTGCTCCGTTTAACTGAAGGTTAGCTCCAAATGTAGCTGTAGAAGTATAAGCAACTTTAACCTTATAATTTACTCCATCTCCACTTGCTTCTAATGGTCCAAATACCTGTTTATCTGCAGGAACTCTTGCCTGTGTATTCCAGTCTCCACCGCCTGCTTCTAAAAATTTAAAGTCAGCTGTTACAGCATTCTTAGTTGCTGTTCCTTTATATTTCATGCTGCCAACAGTAAATACCTGCCATGGCAATGATGTTGTCCACTTACCCTTTGCTGATGAATAGTATCCTTCTGCATCTGCCTGCTGCTCTGTCGTTGTTTCAATTTCTGTTGCTTCTGTACATGTAATTCCTCCAAAATCAAGTACTGTTCCAGATGGAATTCCGCTCAATTCAAGTACCATTCCTGTTGATTCTGAAGTTGCTTTAAACTGAACTGTAACTTCATTTTCACCTTCTTTAATTTCAATACCTGTCTTTATTACTTCAGGTGTCTCAATTTTTTCATAAAGAGTTCCTGCCTGAGATGCTTTAACTTTTAATTTTAAATCATATGTAGTATCTTTTGTTAATCCTGTAACAGTGTGCTTAGCCTGTAATTTCCAACAGCCTGAGTTACCATCTGATGAAATAACCTTTAAGCTTAAGTCGTCAACTGTACTTCCTGCATAAGCCATTTCTCCTGTATTTGATCCCCATTTACCTGCATATAAAGTCCAATCACCTACAGTTACAGTCTTGTCGTCACCTATAGTTGTGTAATCACTCTCTTCATATGCACTTACCTGCAACACCTGATAAGCAGATACGCTTGAAAATACCATTGCTGTTGCACACGCATATGCCAATACCTTTCTTGAAATCTTATTAAATTTCATTTTATTCTCCTTTCAATATTCTGGTTATAAAAACCTTTTTATTACATATTTCATTCTAGCATATTGTTTTATGCATTACAACCAATAATATTGTAATTTTCACAATTTAATTAGTATAATTGCACGGCATATTTGTTTTTATCTGTTTCGTTTTTTGTAAAATACTATTGAAACATTTTTATATTTACATTTTATTTTCAAGTAATGCTACAACATTACTAATTATGTCGATTAAAAAATATCATTTATAAAATAAACTCCGGCATCACTATAAATGTGCAAAATTTCCTTTAAATTAAAAATCTCTCTAACTGATTTTCAGTAAGAGAGATTTTAATTTATTTTTGCATTACTAACTTTGGTGTTCTGTCTACTCTGAATATTCCCCAGTTCTTCTCTGCTTCATTCGGTCTGTTTCCGCCTTTCCAAGGTTCATCAAAAGCTTCGAACATATAAGATATTATCTTTTCTTTGTCTGACCAATTCCAGAATTCTTGATAATATTTCTTCTGATTTTCTTCGTTAGCCTCGCCTTCTTTCATTTGTGAAAAATCGGCACAGTTTGTAGCCCAGCCTACTTCAGAAAAAATTACAGGTTTATCCGGATATAATTCACATATCTTTTTGTACCATTCCTTGTTTACATCTAACGCTTCTTCAACTGTATTTCCATACCACAACGGATATGAATGTACGCTTATAATGTCAAGATATTTTGCAAGTTCCTGAAGTTTTACCCATTCGAATGCGCCCTCATTAAATGTTACAGGTACATTTGTTTCTGACTTCAATATTTTTGCAAAAGAAATCAATCTTTCTATAGGAACATTATTTGCTCCCCATTCAGGTGTATTTTCATTTCCTATAGATACTGCATTAATTATATCGCTATTCTCATTTGCTATTCTAACAAGATTTTCAATTCTTTTATCATTAAACTCTGCCCTTTTAGCCAACTCTTCTTCGGTATACACCTCATGAACCCATGAGCATCCCGGATTATTAACCTCTGATATTAGTTCAGGACCAAGCATTACTTTTATATTCATGCCACAATCCCTAATAACCTGACATGTCATTTCTGCATAAATAACCGGTGAATACATTCTTATGTATTTAAATCCTTCGCTTTCAATTATTCGTAAATCTTCCTTTATCTCATCATATGTTGGATATGTTTCATTTAATGGACTTTGATTTTCTCTGTACCCTGAATAGCATATTGCTCTTCCCCATTCAAACATTTTCTCTTTTCCTTTCAACTTCCTGATTTTATTTTACAAAAACAATAGTGGAAATTAGCATTGCTTTATTATCATCTCCGTATGTCTCTGTTAGCATTTTATCAATATAGCGGAGAACCCATAGATTCCCCGCTATGCTTTAATCTTTAAATTTACTTCAGTTTTAATATTCAAATCAAAAAAATATAAACTTTCTATTGTAATACAACCACAATATCAGCCTTATCACCAAATTTGTCTACATCTTCTTTTGCAATCGTATCTGTTTCGCCGTATCTTTGTCCGTCAATATAAATAACTGCAACTTTATAATCGCCTGCGTCTTTGCACATGCCATTCTTATAAGTTACATGTATATTTGTACCTCTAAACATACAACTTACTGAAGCTTCTCCATTTTCAAACTGTTTAGCTAAAAGCTTTGGTTTAAATTTAAGCGCTCCTATTTCACCTTTTACTCCATACATTTCATTTAAAACTGTAAGAAGCATCCAGCTTGCAGCCCCTGTAAGGTAATGGTACATTCCTCTTCCACGCTGACTGATATATTCAGGTACTCCCGGATATATTCCACTTACTTTATAGTCATTACAATGTTTAAACAGAGTATTTATAACCTGATATCCTTCTTTTGCAAATCCTCTCTGATATAATGCATTTGCATACATTGTTGCCATGTGACAGAATACTGCTCCATTTTCTTTATGACCATATGCGAATCCAAAAAGTCTTCCAAGATCAGTTTTTACTTCTTTAAAATCAGTGTTCAATCTATATCCACCAACTTTTTCATCATAAAGATATTTATCTGCTGCTGCAGTAATGTCTTTTATCTGTTCTTTAGTTGCTGTTCCTGCCATAATTGTAAACACCTGAGCTGTAATCATCATTCTTACACCGGATTCAAAATCACCATCGACAGCATTTCCATGATTGTCATAGTAACCATTAAACCATGAGTAACCATCTTTACTCTTAATCCATTCTGTATTTCTGATATGCTCTGCTATCCACTGTGACATTCTATTAAGTATTGTACAAAGCTCTGTACATTTTACATTTACTTTTTCACCACTTACACTATGCTTTACCTGTTCACAGTAGCTGTATAACACTTCATGTTTTTCGTCTATACTATCATAAACTGTTGGATCAACATTTAATAATAAAAGCATTTCTTTAGCTAATTCGACAGTTTCATTTCCTGTCATGTCAGCATAACTCTTTATAAGTTTTGCCATATTTCCAAGATTTCCACCATAAAGTGCTGTAAATGCTACACTTTCGCCTCTCTCATCAGCCATATCAAGACCATCGTTCCAGTCAGCCCCTCTAAGTCTAATATGATTATGTTCACCTACATCATAGAAAGATGTCAAATGTTGCATAAGCATATGTTCAAGTACTGTTCCTTCATATACTTCTCCATCATTTGTTAACTGCTTATTTCCCTGTGCATCATTCCACTCTAAGTCTTTCTGTTCACCACGGCAAACCTGCGGATCCTTAAAGTATGCATTTTTTTCTGTTAAAAATTCTATATCACCACTTTGTTCAATGTATAACTCCGTTGTCAGATATGGCCATGCGCCATGATCCATCCATACTCTTGTGATATTATTTCTATCAGCAATAAATTCGCCCTGCTTAGAACCAATAATTGTTGCATTTGTTCCATCTAATCTGACTCCACCAAAATTATCAATTAACATGCCACGAACTTTAGCCGGTTCCATAATTAAAAGTGCAAGGCAGTCCTGCCATAAATCTCTCCATCCTCTTCCACCTTTTCCATAATCATGGTGAGGTAAGAATGAACATCCGTAAATTCTTCTTAACATTGGCTGGAAGTTTACCCAATGCATCCAATTGTCAAATTCCTTGTCTGCTGAACTATAACTTACATTTATTTTTTTCTGCCAGAATTCCTTTGTTTCCTCTAAATATTTATCAAATTCTTCCACAGATAAATACTTTTTACTTAGTTCATTTATATCATTCATTGATTCGCCGTAACCTAAAGCTACTACGAAAGTTCTTGACTGCTTTGGCATTAATGTTACTTTTTCAAACTGCATCGCTGCTACAGTTTCATAACCGTCAACTTCTTCTCCTTCCTTGTATGGTAATGGCATATTTTTCATCACATAATATGGATTTTCAAAATTTCCGCCATTTCCTATGAATTCTTCTGTAACAGGGCAGAAACTTTCAGGATTAACCATTTTCTCAAATCCTGTCATTTTAGCTAATGCCGCATAATAAACTTTATTAAGGTTATGACCTCTTTCGTCAAATGTTAATGTAGGATTAATTACTACACCGTCTTTTATTGTGTATGTTCTATGTAATAATGATGTAACGTGTCTATGGTCACGAATGTTTGACGCAGAACGTGCATACATAGGTATTGCTACTGTAGGTGTAAATTCTACTTCTCCCTCTGTATTGTTAGTAATTACAATCTTAGTAAGTTCTACTTTATCATCAGTAGAAGGTACAAATGATGTAATTTTAGCTGACAATCCAAATTCATCTGATTTTCTTTCTATTTCATGCCACATAATACCTGCAGTTAATTTCACATCATCTTTTTTATCTGTAAACAACTGTGCCTGTTGCATTGCAGATCTACCTGTAACAGACCATGCTCCTTTTCCTTCAACATAAACCCAGAAATTTCTGCTTGATTTGTTATTATGTAAATTTTCACTACTTACAGGCTCTAACAAAAATGTATTCTGATCTAACTTAATGTCACCACCTAAATCAGGAGTAATTGCACTCATCATTCCTGCTTCATTTGCAAGTGGAAAATACATATAACTTGTTAAATCAGGATTGTCCAGTGTAAATGTACCTTTTTTATCTATATATTTAAGACTTCCCATTTCTTCTCCTCTTTCTAATATACTCAAGTAAGCGTTCGCAAAAACCACAGCCCGTATCCTTTGTATGTCTTTATAAGTGTGTAAAATGTTAATTTTTTATAAAAATTTGCGTTTTTTGCAATCACTATTCACACAAAAGGCGGACACCCTCCTGGATCTCCGCCTATTCATTTAGCAACTATTTAAAATAAACAGTAATCTTGTCTACTTTTCCATCACGAACAGCTTCTGCTAATTCGCCTGTAATCTTATTTTCAGTAGAAACTACTTTTCCGTCTATTTCTACTTTATCAACTACTGCTGCATCAGCACCATATGTATCTTTTCCTGTGTTGTTTACATATGTTACATCACAAGTTGATAATAATCTGAATGTAGCCTTTCCTTCATCAAATAACCATTTTGCAAGCTTTGGTGTGAAGTTAAGTACTAATTCTCCATTTTCATATGTAAATACTTTTCCACCTGTAAACATTTCAATCCACATTGAAATCATTTCTGTTGTAGAACCTGAAAGTCTTGCAACAAAACCTCTTCCGTGAATGTCTTCATTTGGATTTGCACTTGATGCGATAAATGATGAATTTTCAAGAATACTTCTTCCATACATATTTGGATCTAAGAATGGAACTAACGCTCTTGTTACTGTTTCGTAGAATTCATCATATAATCCCGCTTTAATCATTGCCAACATATATTTATATTCCATGTGAAGGAATACATTTTCTCTTTCCTGCCATCCTGGTGTAAATGCACGGCAACGTCCATTTTCCATTGAGCATTCTTCGATTGAAGCTGATGTCTTATACATTCCAAGTTTGCTATCGTAAATATCTGTCTTTTTAACATTATTAAACATTTCACGTGCTGTGTCTGTATCAACATATCCCATCATTCTTGCAGGTCCTTCAAGGAAGGCTGGAAGTGGAACTGCCTTAAAGCATTTAACTTTAGCTTTCTGTAATCCATAATGACTCATTACAGGATTTCCATCAGCATCTACAACTGGTTCAAAGTCAGTTACTTCATGTGTAAAGTATGTAGGAACTACGCCTTCACCAATTTCAACTGCTTTTGCAATGCCTTTTTCAATCTTAGCTTCAAATGCTTTGAAGATTTCAACTATTTCTGATTTAGCAAGAGCTGTTTCTTCTCCACTAAAGTAAAGTTTAATTGTTTCTCTATAATTTTCTCTGATTGTTGCAACTGCATCCCAATATTCAAAATCGTTAAGTTCGCCTGCATTTGCCTTATCTAATGTAGCCTTAACATCTCTTAAATACTTAGCAATTTCAGCAGGCATTACGATTTTGCCTTCGCCTTCGAAATTGTCAATGATGAAGTTTACAAGTCTCTTTAATTCAAATGTTTCAGGTGTACCTGAACCAAATAATCCAGGAAGTCCGTTCATGGCGTCATTCCATCCCGGTTTTCCACCTTCCATTTCAACACCCATTCCGTCAACATCAAGCTGAGCGAATTTGCTAAGTGCTAAAATAATCATCTTAACTGATAATGTTGTCATATATGGCTTCTGGTCTTTTGTCTGTAACCAGTTTGTAGCCCATTTATTAAATCCAGGTCTTGCAAGTTTTTCTTCATCTTCAACTTCCATACCATACTGACGTACAGCACCTTTGTTGTTAATTACGTATTTTTCATCACGTGGTACAACTGTTGCTACACTGTCATAGAATTTATATGTTTTGTCTTCGAATAAGAACTCATCAATCTTATCTGGGAAAATGCTTAAGTAGTTGTCTACTAAATCCATATTGTAATCCCAGTGATCACTCCAATAACCTTCAGCAAATCCAGCTTCAATGTTCTGATCACAGTTATTTAAAATATTTGCAATGAATTCTCCGTCATCAATCTTAAGTTCTAACTGAAGTTTTGCAATTGTGTTTGAAATCTGTCCCGGTGTAAATTTACCTGCAACAATTTCCTTAATTGCTGTAGCATCACCGTTAATTGATTCTTCAACATAAGCCTGAACTTCATCTTCTTTTCCTTCAATTACATTGAAAAGACTTGGTCTTACTTCAAGTGGATTGTATCCATCTGCCTGAATAAGACTAAAGAATGTCTTAACATTGAAGTCACCAACGTCCTTCTTGAAGAATACATCATTTCTTCTGTTCTGAGATACATCTCTGAAGTTACCATTACCCTGTGAATAATATTCAGCAGCGATTGAGAAAAAGTTGTAATCTCTTTCAGGGTCACCATGTTTTCTACTGAACAAGTGAATTACTGACTTATTTCCATCTTTGTTTAATACATATGGATATCCACCTCTTAAGAAGTTATCTAAGTAACACTGTTCTACATACTGGTCAAATATTCCAGCTGCTGTCTTTGTCTTAATATCTGAAGTGAAGCTATCTGCTAATTCTTCTGCTTCTTCAAATTTCTTATCTAAATAACCAGGTACTGTAAAATCTGCAAGTTTAGCATTAATCTGTTCAACTGAACCTGCAAAACCAATCATTGTTGAGAATGAGAAGTCTTCCCCGGCTTTAATTTCTGCCTTAAATGGAGTAAATCCACAAGGTACTTTATTAGCAAAACACTGTTTCTTTGCTAATACTTTATCAATTCCACCTTCTACAAAATTAACAGGTTTCATAAGAGATAAATCATAACCATACACTGTATCTACATCATAGATTACGTCCTGTAATTCATTATCCTTAATTGTTAAATAGTAGTAACCACCTTCAACGTCTGATACTTCAGCTGAATCCTTTGTTGAAGCTCTAAGTGTATAATATGGAACTTTGTTTTCAAGGTTCTTAATGTCTGCCCAGCTTTTAAATAAGTTAGACATTTCCTTAAATTCACCATTTGCAATTCCGTATGTAATAATCTTTGGAAGACCATCTACGATTTCGATGTTCTTAGCCTTATCTCCTGTATTCTTAACAGAAACCTGTCTTACAAGAGCTCCGATACTTTCATTTGGAAGTACATAGTAATTTACTGTAACCTCAATACCATATTTAGTATTATTTTCAATAATCTTGAAACTGTTTTTATTCATTCTGATTGAACGTTTTGCATCATCTTCATACTGGAAAAATGGTTCATAGTACTGTCCATCAATTTTTAAGAATGTTCTAAAACCTTTTACCTGTGTGTTTTCAAATGCCGTATTAGCTGAGTTAAATTCCATAATGGCATTTCCCTTGTTGCCAATACCAAAACTATTCATTCCCTGTCCTCTGTTAGTGTAGAATGTCCACATTGGAATTCCTTTAACACCTGCAAGACCTGGCAAAAAGCTTGAAAAAGCCGGCATTCTATCATAATCATCTATAACAAAAGTCTTACCTTCAAGTCTGTAGTTACTCATTTTATTACTCCTTTTTTTATCATTATATTTATCTTTATGCTTACGCTAATAATTTTCTTTTTTATCTTTCTTTTGCTCTACCACATGAGCTTCTATAAACCATTTTTGGTGATAATTTAGTTACTGTTCCATTCTTATCATCATCTGATTTGAGCAATCTGAAAAGCTCATTTGCGCTTACACTACCCATTTCTGCAATTGGGCTGTGTACTGTTGTAAGAGGTACTCCATAATAAGGACTAATTGTACTGTCATCATATCCGATAACACTTACATCTTCAGGTACTCTCACACCGATATCCTGAAATGCCTGAATAACGCCCCATGCCATTTCATCATTTGCACAGAACATAGCATCCGGGATATCAATTCCTTTTGATAACAGTGATCTCATTTCACTGTACGCAAGTGATTCCTCATAATATCCTCTGACTTCTAATTCCTTATCGATTGGGAGATTGTTCTTTTCCATCATCTCCGCATATCCGGCATAACGATGTTCATCGTCGCCGCTTTCGTTACCATGCATGTAACCGATTCTCTTATGACCAAGTTTAATCAAATGGTCAACTGCCATAGATGCTCCTAATTTGTCATCTACAAATACTCCTGAAATATTTTTTCCCTTACAATTTCTATCAATAAATACCATTGGAATATTAACTGTTGCAATTCGCTTTACATAATCGCCTGTTAAATCTTCATGATAAATTATTGCTCCTGCTACGCCTGATGCAATTATCATACGATATATTTCATCCGGTGAGTTGTCATTACTTACATATATGTTTAATAAGTAATCGTTTAATTTGCATTGCAAATGAATTGCCTGTGTTAAAACCTTATAGAAATCTCCCTGTAAACTTGTTACAAATAATCCTATTGTATTCTTTCTATTAGATTTTAATAACTTTGCATTCATATTAGGGATATAATGCAATTTTTCAACCGCCTCTAATACTTTCTGTTTTGTATCTTCACTTACGATGTCAGCATTGTTAAATACATTAGAAACCGTAGATATTGCAACTCCTGCTTCTCTAGCAACATCTTTAATTGTAACCATGTTATTCCCTCCTAAGGTTTTATTATATCTGTCACCCGCCACTTAACGGGTGACAGTCAATTTCATCTTACTGATATACTCTTACATAGTCAACATAATAGTAGTCTTCATATGTCTGAATATTTCCATTTGTTCCTGTTAATGTCCATCCATTTGTTGTAACTGTTCCTGCAGCGTTACCACCGATTGCACAGTTAAGAATGAAGAAGAATGAATGATCAAATACCCAAGCTTCATTGAAAATACTTGCACTGAATTTTGAAGGATCATATACACCAACTACTCTTCCATCTACCATGAATGTGATTGAATTTTCATTCCATTCTGCTGTATATGTATGGAAATCTGCTGCTGCAGTAGCCTGTGTAAGACCTGTGTCATAATTCTTATTTCCATGAGATGTTGACTGGTTATTAAAATATGGGCAATGGATTGTCTGTGGAACTCCACCGTTCATTGCTTCTAAAATATCAATTTCACCACATAATGGCCATGTTTTTGTATCATTGTTTGCTCCAAGCATCCATCCTGCTGACCAAGTACCTTTTGCTTTAGATGCCTTTGCTCTTATTTCCATTCTACCATAAGTAAATTCTCTTTTACCTTTAGTATTAATTCTTGTTGATGAGCAATATACAGGTTTCTTAGCAACTAAATCATATTCCATTCTAGGAATAATTACTAAACAACCATTTTCAAATTTAATGTTCTTTCCTTCTGTATAATCCTGAAATTCTTCATTACCCCATCCATTTGCTCCTGTTTCATATTTCCATGAATTGAGGTCTAAACTTGTTCCATTAAATTCATCTGACCAAGTCAACTTCCAAGTTTTTACGCTTGCAACATTTGAATATTCGCTACTAGCAATTGCTTTTTTGCCTGCTTTAGCATAAGCTTTTACTTTATAGTAATATGTTGCACCACCGGCTACATTCTTAATTGTAGTTTTTGTTTTTTTACCTTTTTTTACTGTAGCAACCTTCTTAAATCCCTTGTTCTTATTTGTTGATTTGTAGATATAATAACCTGTTGCTCCTTTTACTTTCTTCCAAGATACAGTAACGTTTGAAGCTGTTTCTGTACTTGAAGCAATGCTAGCCTTAACACCTTTTACCTTAGTTGGTGTAACAGTAACCTTAACTGTTGCTGTTCCGGCACTTGATGATAATTTAATTTTTGCAATACCGGCTTTTTTACCTTTTACTGAACCTTTGCTGTTAACTGAAGCAACTTTGCTATTGCTTGTAGAGTATTTAACTCCCTTTGCTAATGTAGCGATACCATATGATTCGCCTATTGAAATAGTTGTCTTTTTGCCTGTCAAAACCTTGATAGCTGCATCTGTTTGAGTTGGCATAACACCAATTATAGAAACAACCATTAATAATGATAAAACAACTGATGTGATTTTTTTCATTGCTTTCATTTGCGCCTCCTATTTTTCTTTTTCTGCCAAAGCGCTTATAACGTCGCTTTGATATACACGAACATAATCTACCTGCATCTGCTGTGGAAGGCATTCATCATCTGTTCCTGAACTTCCACCCCAGCTTCCGCCGTAAGCTATATTCATTATAAGATGAAATTCCTTATCAAAAGGCCATTCATCTTTTGTTACATTTTTACTATTTCCAACATATTCATCGGGATCGTAAGTAAATATTGTTTCACCATCCACGGTAAATATTAATTTGTCCGGGAGCCATTCGAATCCATATGTATGAAATTCTTCGCTAACACCCTCGACTTTTTTTGCCCAACCTTTATTAGAGCCATCCAATCCATTGTATTTTTGACAATGCACATTTGAATGAATAATATTTTGCAAATATCCAACATGTTCCATTATGTCAATTTCTCCTGACATAGGCCATCCACCATATTCAGTAGTACTTGATGGAAGCATCCATATCGCGGGCCATGTTCCTTTTCCTTTAGGTAATTTTGCTTTAATTTCAAATTTACCATATCGGAAATCAGCTTTTCCTTTTGTTTTAATTCGGGCTGACGTATACATATCTTTCCCGAATTCATCCTGTTCTTTTCTAAGTTCGATTGTAAGCTTACCATCTTTTACCCAGGCATTTCCTTTGTCTGTGTATTTTTGCAGTTCGCCATTTCCCCAACCGCCTTGGCCTTTACCTATATCGTAAGTCCATTTGCTTTCATCAGGGAGTCCTTCATAATCAAACTCATCTGACCATACAAGTTTGTAATTCAAATTGCTATAGTCATAATCAAATCCATCTGCTTTGACATAATAATCAGCCGGTTTTGTTTCACCGTAATCATCATATCTGTCCGGAATACTATTTGCTATTCTTTCTTTGACTGTCTGAGTCTCTGTTTTATCTTTCGTATTATTTGTTTGGCTTTTATCAGAAGACTGGCAGGCCACCACAGCAAAAGCTGTGGCGAATATCATACATATTGCTGTCAGTTTTCGTTTCATTTTTATTCTCCTGTAATACCTGCGTTTTCAATACCTTCAATAAACTGTCTCTGTACGAGTGCATATAACAATAACAATGGAGCTATTGAAATTAATGTTGCCGCCATCTTACTTGCTTCATTTACACTACCTACATCGCTAGTTGTAAGATTGTTATCAAATAATGTTAACTGATTTGGTACCAACTCAATTGAATTACGCATCAATGTACTTGTTGAATATGTTTCATTCCAGTTAAATACGAATGCGAACATAAATACTACAAGAATTGTTGAAAGTGATAATCTGATTGCTACATGATAGAATACCTTTAATGCTCCAGCACCATCAATCATAGCTGCTTCATCTAATGATTTTGGAATCATATTGAAGAAGTTATAGAAAATCAAAATCAAAATTGTTGAATATGTTCCCTGTCCTAAAATAGACATTAAAAGCTGTGGAATGATAGTTCCTATTAATTTAACACCGATTGCAGTATTTAATGAATCTAACATGATAATTCTAGGTACTGTAAGGAGTGGTACCGGAAGGATAAATGCTAATACTATCATTCCAAACCATAATCCTTTACCTTTAAATGAATATCTTGATAAAGCAAATCCTGTTGTAGCAGAAACAATAGTCTGACCAAGTGCAAACAATGCTGAAACCCAAATTGAGTTAATCAATGAATGACTTACATCCAAAGTATTTGCTGCTTCTTTAAAGTTGCTTAATGTAAAATGCTTTGCAATCCATGTAATTGATGGATCAATCAAATCCTTAGCTGACATGATTGATTTTGATATCATTTCAAATATCGGCTCTAAGTATACAAATCCTATACAAATAAGAAGGAAATATATAGCAATTTTAGAAATAACATGAACAGCTTTTAATTTCTTTAATTTTGCAAAACTAAACTTATTCATTTTAGTCAAATCAATAACTGATTGATCATTTTTACTTGCCATATTTCTTTGCCTCCTTCTTTGCATATCTGTTTTGTTTCTTTAATCTCTTCATCTGCTGTTTTTCAAGTTTAGCCAATTTCTTTTCCTGTCTCTTTCTGTCTTTAATGTCTTTTGGCTTTCTTTCCTTAAATAACAATAAAACAAATCCTACAATTATTAATACGATTATACTGTAAATCCATGCATATGTTGCTGCATATCCTAAACCACTCGCCGTATCACCGGTCTGTTCAAGAATCAAGGTGTATACAGGGTTGATAGCTTCGTAAGTACCTAACTGAATTACTGTGAAGATTGTAATAATCATTCCAATCTGTCTTAACATTGGAATTGTAATCTTCCACATTATCTGCCAAGCATTAGCTGAGTCAATCTTAGCTGCTTCATAAATACTTACATTAATTTTCTGCAAACCGTTAATAAACAAAACGATTGGGATACCAGTAAACCATAAAATTATTGATAACTGATCAAATACCTGAGCAAGTGTTGTTGCTAATGGTGCTGAGTAACTCTGAATCATCTGCATAATGAAGATGTTTGAGTACTGATCAGCCGCATCAACTGCACCACTTACTTTCTGTGTAGCTTCTGCTGCCGCATTCTGTACATCAAGTAACTGTGACATTACAGGACCTGACATAATAATTACGGGCAGGAAGTAAATTGTTCTAAGTAATCCCTTACCTGTCTTAATCTTATTAAGAAGATACGCAATGATAAATGATAATACAACTACAATGAATGTATATGGAATTATCATCTTCAAATAACTAAGTAACGCTGGTAAGAAATCTGAGTTCTTAATAAACGCTGTTATATAGTTATTAATTCCTGCAAACTTAAGTACATAACCTGTTGCTGCTTTCTTAACGTTCATAAAACTCAAGAAAATAGTTGCAACAAACGGGAATAATGTAAAAAGTAAAAATCCTACAATCCAAGGTGCCATAAAAGCATATCCATATTTATTCTGTCTATGCTGATATGTCTGCATTTTCTTTTTGCCTTTTTCCTTTGGCTGTACTTTCTTTTGTTTAGTTTCTTTTTTATTTACGGCTTTTGCTTCTTCCTTTGCAGCTTTTTCTGCAGCCTTTAATGCTGCCTTTTCTGCTCTGGCTTCTGCTTTGCTCATTTTTTCTTCTTTTTCAATCTTAGCCAGTTTTTCTTCTATTATGGAATCACCACGGACAGGTTCTTCTTCCGGCTGAGATTTTTCTTCTTCTTTTTCTTTAGCTTCTTCCTCTTCTTCGTCTCTAAGACTTTTCATCTGAGCTCGAAGACTTGAACTTTGGGCTTTCTGTGGTTGAGTTATTTCTACAGATGCAATTTCTTCATCTGTAACAACACTTTCAACTTTTTCATCTTTCTCTGCTACAGTGTTTTCCACTGTAGCAGTTGTCTGTGTATCTACTGTTTCTGTCTTTGCTTCTTCAATATCTGAAGGTGTTACAATCTTATTTTCGTCTGCCATTAATTTACACCTCCTTCAATTACTGCTGCACTCTGGGCAGGAACTGATTCACCGTTTATTGTTACTTCTTCATCTGTATAGTTGATGATTACTGTCTTTTCTCCATCATTTGATGTGTACTCATTAGCAATTACACCATCATCTAATACTTTTCTTCCAATCCATTCGCATCCCTTAACCTTTGATAACACATCATTTACTGTTGTGTAAATTGTATTAATCAAATCTTCATACTGATCGAACTCTGTTGAGTAGTAATCACACGATGTTGTTGATGCAAGTAAGTATGAAGGCTTCTGTGTTAACACGAATGAAGGTGAAATATTATAATCAATCATCTTCAACATGTCAGCCTGTGAATAGAATGAGAAGTTTGAATATGGTGCGTATACTTCCATTGTTCCATTTAATACCATCTGTAAGAAAGGAACTGAATCAGTTTCATATACATACTGAGATGTTCCTACAGGTGACTGTAAGTAACGGTCTGTATATTTCCATAAGTACTGATTTGGGCTATCCATATTAACTGTTGCCCCATTCTTCTTAATTTTTTCAAATGCTTTTTCATATAAGTTAATTGCCTGTGTAACAGTTGTTGTAGGTCCTGTACTGCTATGTGAGCTTAATAATGTATTTGAAATACCTTTAACTGTTATTGAATTATTGTAATCACTAATTCTTTCGTATAAACTTGTCAACCAGTTTGCTGACTTTGTAGGTAATGCAAAACTAAAGTCAGTTACAGGTGAGTTTTCAGGCAATACTTTTGATTTATCTACTGTTAAATACTGAGTATTTAAATGCTTAGCTGCATTTCCATAGTAGTTAATCATCTTACTGTTAATTGATACGAAATCTCTTGAGAATGAAATATCAATTCCCTTCTCGCTAAATTCTTTCATAAGATCTTTGAATTTGCCTTTTTTACCAATGTCCTTTGAGAACTTCCAATCACTTGGCTTTGCTAATGTTTCACCATTTTTCTGCCATCCCATAAGACCTGAATTAATATTTGTTATTCCATCTCCAATTAACTTATCTAAAATTTTCTTAACATCATCTGTTGTTGTTACGGCAACTTCCTGTGTTCCAAATACACCTTTTTTAGAATCTGACATTAAGAAATCAATTCTCATTGGGATATCTCCCTCTTCATCTTCCTTAACTGTCAATATTCCTTCTTCGATAAGATGTTCTCTGTATGCTTTTGCCATTCCTGTATAATCAGCTGCAGGTTCGCCGTTACTTCCATCTCCGTAAAGGAAATCGTATGTCATATCAATATCAAATTCATTTGCCTTATCCTGAGTCTTACGATAAGCATCACCTGCCTGGTTTGTAACCTGGTAGAATTCTGTATTGTAAGAGAATTTAGGATATGCATATGTATATCTGATTTTATTCTTGTCCGTAGATGATGGAGTTGCAATAATTGTCATAAATTCATCGCCACTATCTGCATATGCAACAAACGCTGACTGAGTTCCATCACCTTGTGAAACGCCAAATACAGGCATTACCGGATCTTCAAGTGGAACTGAATCATCAAGTGCACTGTAGTAATACATATAACTTGATAAATCACTTCCATAAACATCTCCTGTGTAATCACTGAACTTTGATGTATTTTCTGCGAATCTGATTAAACTTCCACTTCCATCAGGTACAAATACATAACCAGGTGTTAAATATTTTTTTTGAAGGTCTGTCCAATCTTTTTCTTTTTCATTATATACAGTTTGTACACCACCACTTGCTCCTAAGAAAGGAGTAATTGATATTGATGAAAGTTTCTTAATACCCTTACCTGAAATTCCATCGTAAGGAATATTGTAATTGATGCTTCCGTCATCACCTAAAGTAATCATAACTTCAACACCAATTTCAGCTTTATCAAATACAGCATTTAATTTCCACTGTTTTCCATTAGAACCACTTACTTCTTCAAGTGATGAATCACCATCTTTATCATCATATGATGCTGAAGCGTATGTAGTTGTTGTCATACTTTCTCCGCTTCCTTTGAAACATTCAATTGAAATTAATGAATTAGCAATTCCAGTGTACTGTTCATTCATTGATTCTTCAATTGGAGTATTGGCAATTTCTCTAACCTGAACTTTAGTCATTTTCCATTTTTCTGCTAGTCTTTCAACTGTATAATGGCCTTCACCATTTACTGCATCTTTAGCATCTTCAACCTGCTTTTTAAACGGAACGTCTAAACCTGTTTTCCAGACATATCCTGTTGCCTTATCTTCAATAGCAAATATATCTCTGTCTTCTCTATAATAATATGCAACCTTATCAGACTCATATATTTTTTCAAAAGCTGAAGAAACACTCATTGCTGACTTTGATCTTTCAGGTGCCTTTCTTGTATCTCTGTTTGTATTAAGATAGGAACCATTTACTGCAACTCCTGCTGAAAGGACTGTTATGAGAGATGCTGATATTATTTTATTTATAACTTTTTTATTTACCTGTAACATTTCTTATAATCTCCTTTCCTATTGTAATTAAGAAGCCTGATAACTGTTCCCACATGATAATTACGATAAGTACTACGATTGCTGCAATGAGCATAAATACAAATGTAATAATCAAACTTACTACTGTTTCTTTAAAACTGTAATCATGTACAGTTGATAATCCCTGGAATACCAGTACTAATGACCAGCCGATACCAACAATTAAGATTACTGTAAGAATGAATGCTTCATTATATGTCAAACCATAAGACATAACAATTACTGCTATCATTGATATTAAAGCAGGAATTGCACCATATGCAGGAATCATATAAACCTGCTTAAATGTTCCATCACCATCTGTAATTGATGTAACAAGATAGTTACAAATAACAAATAAAATTACGATTGCGAAGAAACCGATTACTACTGCGCTGATATCCATATCTTCAATATCTGTGTACTGATAAATAAATCCTTTGCTTGTCTTATAAATCATATAAACAATAAAGAATACTATGTATATAATACTTGCAGCGATAACTGAACCATTCTTTCCTACACGGATATCATAATATCTGTCAATTGGGTGTTTACATATCTTAAATGCATATCCTAACTCTCCAATTACAGGCACTTCTTTTAACTTCTTACCGAGGGCTCTCTTTTTCTTCTTTAATACTTTCTTTCTGTCAATTAAAACAATCAATACTTTTACAACAATAAGAATAAAGATGATAAGCATTACCCACCATAAATTGTTCTGAATTACTTCATTACGAACTTCCCAGAATGCATTTGAATAATCGTTTCTGTTTCCGGCAATTTCAAAATGTTCCATTGCGTCTGAATATTCTTCTGCATTGTAATATGCTTTACCTACACCATTGTGTGCAAGTACTGACATCTGGTTTAATCGAAGAACTGTTGACCAGTCTTCAAGTGATGCTGCATATTCACCATTTTCATATTCATCTAAGGCTTTATAAATTGTCTTAGCATAATCTGTTGGAATAAATGACTGTAAATATCCTTTATCTCCATCTGCTGTCCAAATATTATTATTATTATCTGTAGCAATTGTTGTAAGTGATGAGAATAAACCTGAAATATCAAGGTTCTTTACATTTGCGCCAAAATCAAAAATCAATTCTCCTGATTTTGTGTAAACTGTAATATATCCTGTAGTATCACTTGCATAAATTATTCCTCTGTCATCAACTGAAACATCTGTCAAACTTGCATGTGCCGCAACAGCGTTTTGGAACATGTTTCCACCGTTTGTACTATGTTTCTTTAATAAGTCATCACCTTTTCCCATACTTGTTGTATAAACAGTACCTGTCTCATCAACATAAATATTAGAAAATGTAGGTGGTGCTGTGTTTAACAGTGCAGATTTTTCTTCCTGCTCTTTTGTATAAATAGCTTTCAAGAATGCCTGCTGTGGTGTCAATCTTGTTTTATTTGATGTAAAATATCCAAGAAATTCACCTGTATAACTCAACTGAATTATACCTGTATTAACACCTTCTGACACGATAAAGATGTTTCCACCTTTATCAACTGCCACTTTACTTGGTTCGTAGTTTGTGTCACCAAATATTGGCGCTGTTGGAGTTTCAAATGCTGTTACGTAATTGTAATTTGAATCAAATTTGAAAACAGCTTTTTCTCCGCCATCAGCAACATAAAGTGTTCCATCATCTGTACGGAATATACCCTTAGGAGTTGTAAATCCTTTGAAATCTGTTCCCTTGTAAATATCATCATCACCTGAGATTATATGTAAAACCTTCTCTGAATTTAAATCGTATATTACAATTCTTGTATTTCCTGTATCGCAGATGTACATAATATTGTTTTCATCAATTATTATGTCTGAAGGATTTTTCAATCCTAAATTAGTAATTGTTCTATCTGGCAAGTAAGCATCCTGTGTTCTTACACGCTCATTGTTATCATCCAAAGTGTATGTATAACTTGTAGCCTGGGATGCACTAACCGGAAGAACTGTCATTATCATCATCATTAATGCCATTATAAACACTAATGGTTTCTTCATATTTCTCTTCATCTTCCGGTCCTCCTTACTTAATACCTGAATGGCTCATAGTGTTCATAACCTGAGACTGCATACAGATAAAGATAATCAGGTTAGGTACAAACAATATCATCGAAGCTGCTGCTGAAATACCAGCTGCTGCAACTACGTTATTAACACTGATAGAGTTTACATAGTAGTTTAATGTTCTCAATGTTTCATTTGTAATGTAGTTGTTTGATGATTCTACGTTATTCCATACTGCCTGGAATGTAAGCACAATAGATGTTGCTAACGCAGGTCTTGTCAATGGAATAATAACTTTTCTTAAAATAGTAATATCTCCTGCGCCATCAACTACGGCTGCTTCTATTAAAGCATCAGGTATACCATCAACGAACTGCTTAACTAAGAACAAACCTACCGGCATTGCAATCAAAGGCAAAATATGTGCAAGCCATGTATTGTAAATTCCTAATTTAACAATAATAATAAATCTTGGAATGGCAACAGCTGTCATTACGAACATAAGGGCTGCCTGGTTGATTTCCCATAAAGCACCTTTAATCTTAAATTTCTTTTTTGAGAATACATATGCTGCCATTATTGTAATAATTACATTCAAGATTACTGTAAGAACTGTTACAATAAGTGAGTTCAAAAAGTATCTTGACATTGGAATACCTGTAGCTCCTGCTAAGTTAAACAGATTCTTAAAGTTATCCAATGTTGGATTGTGAACAAAAATTGTTGGTGGGAATCTAAACAATTCACCTAAAGGCTTAAACGCCTGACATATTATAAAAATTACAGGGAGTATCATAAATATTGACAATGGAAATGCAATAATGTGGAATTTTATTTGCCCTGTTGAAAATCTTGTTGGGTTAATTCTATTACCTTGAAAATTTGCCATTCTATTTCTCCTCCCTTTTAAAATTCATCTTTTTCAGTAAACAACTTATTTGCTACCTGGCTACAAATCCATACTAAAGCAAGTAATGCTACTGAGATTGCAGCTGCATAACCCATTTCATAACGTAAGAATGCATAATCATCAATATGGTTAGCAATTAACTGTCCTGAATAATCCGGTGTTGGGTTGGCACCTGCTAAAGCAACACCAATCCATCCCATGTTAAACGCATTTACAATCGCCATAACCGCACCGAATAACATCTGTGGTTTCATTGATGGGACTGTAATGTAAATGATTTCCTGTGCTCTGTTCTTTATACCATCCACATAAGCTGCTTCGTATAATTCCTGATCGATATTTAAAATACCTGAAAGCATTGATAAGAATCCAATACCCATTGATGACCATAATGATACGAAAATCATAATCGGCATAAAGTAATCTGATGAAATCAACCATTGAATTGGCTGATCAATTATTCCAAATTTCTGCAAATATGCATTAGCTAAACCCGTCTGATCACCAGAGAAGATTGTCTTCCAAATTACTGTAATCAAAACCTGACCTACCATTGAAGGTGTGTACATAGCCAAAGCATATACTGTTCTGATTCTTGGTGTTACCTGAGCAAGTAACCAAGCCATTAAGAAAGATAATATATATCCTCCAATACCTACTACAATAGCGTACAATACAGTATTAGGTAATACATACTTCATAAATACTTCATCACCCGTGAGCAATGTTATATAGTTATGTAATCCCGCAAACTTTGGAGTGTTAATTACATCAAAATATGTAAATGACAATCCCATAGCTATTATAATAGGAAGTAAAATAAATGTTATAAATAAAAGTGCATATGGAAGGAAAAGTAAAAAGATTTTAAATCCTTCGCCAGATGCGTGTTTTTTATGATTGCGCTCTGCTATTGTTTTAGCCATCTTTTACTCCTCCTTTTCCGGTGCTGCCGCATCCTGATTTTCTTTAATCCAATCATAACCCTGAAGTTTGAATTTCTTAACCATCACTTCATCTTCATCGTAGTATCCAAGTTCCTGCATCTTACGAATAATTTCTCTGTTTACATCAACCTTTGCTTCATCGACTGCAACCTGTGCCGCTGTTCCATCGAATACCATTGTTGTCCATATATTTGAAATTGTTCTTTCAAGTAAGTACTGACCCGGTGTTCTTGTTACATCAGTTACATAATTCATCTGATTTAAAATAACCTGCTTATCAGCTTCATCCATCGGGTTAGCTTTTAAAGCTTCAATATTTGCTGAAAGCCAGAAATATGTCTTACCGTATGTAGAACGAAGTGTGTTTGTATATTCAACCTGAACATCCTGACTTGTCCACCATTTAAGGAATTTCCAAGCCTGTTCCTTCTTATTAGACGATTTAAATATAGAAGCGCCTGAACCATTTGCTACGAATGTTCTGTCTACATATTCATTTCCATTTTCATCAGTTCTCTTTGTTCCGATATATGGAGCAATATCCCACTGTCCTTCTAATTCCTGTGCACCATTGTTAATCAATGTGTAATCTTCCATACCAATAATACCAATTGGCAATGTAGAATATCTAAATGAATTAAAGAAGTTCTGTACTGATGTATCAAGTGAGTATTTTGTAAATAAATCGCCCAATACCTGTAAACCTTTAACTGATTCTTTTGTATCAATACCTGTTGTTACAATTCCATCTTCATTCTGCTTGTAAAGCTGTCCGCCATTCTGAAGAATCATTGGAGCTGTCTGATAGAACCACTTGTAACCTGTTGTACCAAGAGAAATATTATGATAGAAATTCATACCATATCTCTGAAGTGTAGGTAATATTTCAATTAAGTCATCCCATGTATCAGGAACCTGAATTCCTAAGTTGTCAAATATATCTGTTCTATATGCAATAACGTTGAAATCTGTTCTTTCAGGAATAGCATAAACTCCTTCATTATATACATATGAAACAAAACTTCCTGTTGGGAATCTCTTTGATACTGACCAGAAGTCATCAAACTGTGTCATATCGTATAAAGCCCCACGGCTTGATAAATCAAAAGGTACATAAGAGGCAAGTCCTAATACCATATCAGGTGTCTTATCAGCTGCAATAGCCAATGTAAGTTTATTTACATCAGGCATTGTTGCAATCTTAACTTTAATTCCTGTCTGTGGTGTGAACTGTGTATCTGCCATCTTCTGAAGTAAATCTACGTGAGTAATAGCACCGTTGTACCAAATCGTAAGTACGTCGTCTCCTGCCTGTTCAATATCTGTAGAATACTTAGATGAAGTAAATGTATTCATCAATGACTTTATTCCAACCCAGAGTGATCCACCAACTGAAGAGTTATTTGCTCCTAACTGGCTCTTATCACCATAAACATAAATTCTATCAAGTGTAATGCTGTTAGCTACAACTTCTGTTGTAAAGTTACTCATTGATTTTAATATTGAGTTTTCAGCTCCGGTTAAATCAGTTTTATGTAAAGCAATTTCATCCGGATATTTTGAAATATTCTTGATGAAAACTTCTGCCTGATCTAAATAAGTAAGAACTGCACCATCATTACCACCATCTGAATAATCCTGAAGCAAAAATCTTATATGCTGAATTAATGTTTCGTACGCATCAAGATAATCCTTAATCTCAGGAATGTATTTAGTCATTTTCCATTTTCTGTTTTTATCAATATTTGTACCTGTAATCTTTGTGATTTCAAGTTCAAAATCTGTCAAATGCTGCTCAATAAGTAAAGCATCTCTATACGCTTCCATAACAGGCTGGTTTTCCTGTTTAATCGTAATTGTATGTTCACCTTCTGTTAAATAGATTTCATAAGGAGTTCCTTCTTCATCAGCGAGTGTAAGGTTGTCCCAACCTGATGCTACATATGGAAACTGATAATTTTCTAATTCAGTAAATGGGACTTTTCCATCTATTTTAATTGTTTCAAAAGAACTGAATTCTTTCTTTTCATTTTTATAATGGAAGGCCAAGTTATAATTTCCTGTCTTTGGAGCATTAAATTTATATGTAATTTCCGCTCCGGCTTCTGACCATCCTAATGTATTTAATTTTTCATAATCGATGTTAAATCTTGTAAGTGATGAATTTGTGCTTGTTCCATAAATAGCACTTGTTGTATTTTTTGTATCATAATATACTGCGTCAATCTGAACATCTTCATCTGAGATATGTTTTTCATTGCTATGACTCTTAGCATAATCTTCGTATGAATCTGTGTCATCTTCTGCAGCTGCAGCAACTAAATTTCCAACTGCCAAGCCGCCTGATGAAACATTTTCGATTTCGATTGTATTTACGCCTTCTTCTAAATAGAAGCATAAAGGAGTTGTTGATGTATATGTATTATTATAAAGAGGAGATTCTAAATTCCAGTCTTTAACAACTTCCTGGCTTGGAGCCATTTCATCATTGTGACTGTCTAACGGAAATGTTTTAACTCCATCTTTATCAACTTCAACATCTTTATCTTTCCATGTAAGCGGTAAACTTATTGTATTCATTTCATTATACTTCTGTTCACCATCAATTTTAACGCTTACTGTGTAATTAGACATTGTGCTTCCTACTGAAGTGTAATCCAAATACAAATAGTACAATCCGCTCTTTTCAACTGAAATGTCATATTGAGCTACATCCTGATAATCTAATTCTTTCATCGGATTACTATTTTCTTTAACTTCTTCAGAAACATTTTCATTGTTTTTGTTCTGCTGATAATATTCTTCAGTTGATATTCCACCATTTACTGATGCAATATGTTTTCCTTCGCCTGTACTCAGAGAACTGTCAGCAATGAAATCTGTGTAATACTTTTCTGGTTGTGTGCCATCTTCTACATATGCATTGTTTAAAGTATCAAACGCCTTTTGTACTTCAGTAGCACTTGGATCTTTAACATATGTACCGGAGTTGCCAAACGCAAACTTATATGCAAATATCGCTGCAACAATGACACATACAGCAACCAATCCGCTAATAATCTTTTTTTTCATTGTTGTCCTTTCTTTCTTGTTACAAAAGCGGAACTGCCCAAGTGAGTAGTTCCGCAATGATGTTAACAATCAGCTTTTATTTAAAATCAGCATCTGTGAATCCATAATATTCCTTTAAAGATTCCTTCAACTGTTCTGTAGCTGCTTCTAAATCTTTATTCATAGCTGTATTCCAGTCAGCCAATCTAGATTTTACATTGTCAACCCAGTCAGGGTCTGTCTGCCATGCGCCTGCTACATTTTCATCCCACATGTTTTCCCATTCATATAAGCAGCTCTGTTTTTCACCATTTTCTGTAATTGATACCGGAGTTGTCTTATCTGAGTAATCCCATGTCTGTCCTTCTTTATATAAACGAACAACTTCTGCAAATCCAGGGAATTTTTCTGTATCTTTGTAAACTGCATGTGAATCGATTGAATACCAGATATCCATCTGTTCATCATATGCATCTCCAGTTACTACTGGGAATGTATCGTTCATAGCAGGTTTATATGATGTACCCTGAACCCATTCCTGATCTGCAATTGCCTGCTTAGCTTCTGTGCTTCCAGTCCAGTATGTTGCAAATGTGTAAGCAACTAATAACTGTTGTTTTTCTGAATCACTCCATTCAGCATTCTTATCATCTAATGCATAATTGTGTACACAGATTGGGTCAACTACTGTTCCTACTGTATTATCACAATATTCTGTAGACGGTCTTGGATAAATATCAAAGTCATCTGCCTGTACAACACCAAGTGTGCTCTTTGCATTAGGATCTGCTGCACTAGCAAGATACCAAGGATCATTTGAATCTGTTAATAATCTATTGTTACAGAAGTAATACCAGCTGTACTGACCACATTCCTTAGCAATTTCTTCTGAAAGATTTCCTGCACCTTCAGCAACGTCAACTGTTGTTTCAGCCCATTCAGGTACATATGTAAGCAAGTCTTTAACTGCATCTGAGTTAACATTAACTGTTCCATTCTCTAAGATGCTCTTATTAATATCTTCTGTTCCTGTTTCAATTAAACGTACAGGAGTGCTCTTATCGCCCCAGAATGTTTCACAATCTGCTGACTTGATAAAATCTGTATATTCATCAATATCCCAATCAATATCAGGAACATCGATATTGTTTTCTGTTGCGAGTGATTTATTAACCCAAATACCCCAAGGAATTGAGTATGATGGCAATGCGCCCTGGAATCCCCAATAGTTCATTGTTGCCATAAGTGATTCATTGTATGCTTTGTATGAACTTTCATCTTTGTAAACTGATAAATCTGCAACTAAACCTTTCTTAATGTCATTAGGAACATCTGTTGATGCCCAAATATCAGGATATTTACCATGGTCTACTTTAAAGTTTTCAATTTCCTGATCCCATGTGTTTGTTCCGGCCTGGTTAGGATCACCTGATTTAGCAAAAAGGTTAATCTTTACATTAGGATATGTTTCGTTAAACTTCTTAGCTACTGCATAAACTGCTGCAACGTTCTGTGCTTTAATGTCATCCTTTGTCCAATCCATATGTCCTATATCTTCATAATACTGACCATCACCTGACCATACCATGATTGATATGTCACCTTCTGCATCTTTGTCGAGGCCTGTGCTCATGTCTGCAGTATTATCTCCCTTAGAAGAACCGCCTCCATTTTTCTTATCGCCACAACCTGTAAAACCTGTAGCTCCTAAAACTACGCAAAGTGATAAAGCTAATGCTTTGCGGCTAAATTTTCTCATTATAACTTCCTCCTTCAAAAAATTTAAAAATTTCACCTACATTAGAATTCACATCGTGATTTCCTAATTCATATTCTAGCACACATATATGTACAAATCAACATAAAAAAACGATTTTACAAATCGTATTCTTGTATATTTTATACATTTTTGTTATTTCTCATTTTCCCAAACTTGTATACTTTGTTATTTAAAACCGTTTCATTTCTTTGTTAAATCATTCACAATTACTATATATAGACATTTTTTGTTGTATTTTTGCGATATTTGGTGGTAAAACCCTTTATTTATGCCACTTTCAGCCTTTTATTGTTTGTTATTATTTATTATTGTTTGTTATACACAATGAGCCAGACATATAAAATTTTATGTTTACATAAAATTTTATATATTTGGCGAATGTATAATCACCGAAAAGTAGCGCAGCGGATTTGAGGTGGTTATTCATGACGCAGTCATGTGTATAACAAACTTTTTTTATTCGGCTCATTGTGTATAACAAAAAAAGATAGAGCAAAACCGCATTTGCAAATTTTGCTCTATCTTTTTATTAAATATTAAATTCAATTAATTTTTAATTAAGCTTCTTTTCTCTTCTTTGAAAAGATAACAACTACTGAAGCTGCTGCAATTGCAACACCTGCGCAAGCGATAGGTGCGAAATCACCTGTTGCTACTGCAGAAGTATCTGTTGAATCTGTTACGCTTGTGCTTGCTGTATCTGTTGAAGCACTTGTTGTATCTGTGCTGTCTGCTGACGCATTATCATTTGATGCTGTATCTGTGCTTGCTGCCTTAGTTGCTGCAAGTGAGTAACCTGTACATTTAAGCTCTGTAGCGTATGTAGCATCACCATCATTTGGTTTTGTCTTTGAATACTGGTAAATAGCTCCCTTTGCTTGATCTGTTCCCTCAGCTCTGTCACCAAAATCACCACCGATACCAAAGTAAATTGAATCAGCATCTACTTTAGCCTTGAAAGTAACATCATACTTTGTTGTTTTTCCAGCCTTTAACTGAATCCAATCACCGTATGCAATATCATCCTTTGTTGCGATTTTGATAAATACCCATTTATCACACTTGCTTGATGTCATATTAAACTTAAGCTGATATTCATCGCCTTTTTTAATCTTAAGGTTCTGCTGGAATACCTGACCTCCCCAGCATCCGCCCCAACCGATAGCGTCCATGTTAGCTGTCCAGCTTGTATCTGTTGAGCTCTTTAATTCACCATATGCTCCTTCATACCATCCTTCGTTCTGTCCGAAATAGCTTCCCCAGCTAGCGGCAAAACATGATGTTGTCATAGCAACTGTAAGTGCCATTGCTGCTACAGCTGCTGCAAATTTCTTTACTAACTTCATTTTAATCTCCTCCTATTTCATAGTGCGAAATGACTATTTCGCAAGTTAACCATAGTATATCACGCGCAATTTTAATATTCAATAAATAAAACCGTTTTTATGGGTGTTTTATACATATTCGCCAACTTTTCTGTCTTTACAATGTATATTATTACTAATAAATTTGTTATTTTAATACATTTTTCTCTTATTTATTCTTATTTATATTTAAATTGCATATTTTCCAACGCTTTTTTTGTAAATCAATCTTTTTTCTTTTCTTATTTTAATATTGTCTTTTCTATCTTATTAGTATATTTGTGTAAACCTAAAATCCACTTCATCTGTTAAAAGTGGCTTTCAGTTTTTCACTTCACGTAATATATTCGTTTTATTATCAAATATAGTGTATATTGATTTTTTCATTCTTTCCACTTACAATAATAAAAGGCATTTTTTTAATTGTAATATTCCAACTAAATATATTTGCGACTACAATTATACGAATGCAATAATGATATAAGGAGAATACTAAATAATATGATACGACTTATTATTTTAGCCATCTTTTTGGTAATTTATTTAATCGTTTCTCTGCCATTTATGTTAGTTGAATTAATCATTCAGCAGTTTAACATGAATCTTAGAAGCGTAATTTGTTTAAAATGGGTACAATTTGGATTTTGGATTGTAATGAAAATTAGTGGTGTTAAAACTGAAGTTAAAGGATTAGAAAACATTCCTGATGATACTTCTGTTTTATTTGCATCAAACCACAAAAGTTACTTTGACATTGTTACTACATATCAATATATGAAACGCCCTACAGGTTACATTGCTAAAGCTGAAATGAAAAAAATTCCATTATTAAGTTGGATTATGTACTTTGTTAACTGTCTTTTTCTCGACAGAGAAAATCCACGTAAAGGCCTAAAGACAATTCAAAAAGGTACTGACTATTTACAAAACGGTGTTTCAATGTTCATCTGTCCTGAAGGAACACGTTCAAAAACTAACGAAATGCTTCCTTTTAAAGAGGGTAGTTTAAAAATGGCCATTAAAGCTAAAAAACCTATCGTTCCTGTTGGAATTATTAATTCAGCGGCAATTTTTGAAGAACATTTTCCAAAAATAAAACCGGGAACTGTAAAAATCATTTTCGGAAAGCCAATTGAAACAAAGGATTTAAGCAGACCTGAACAACGTGAACTTACTTCACATGTTCAGGAATGTGTAGTTAAACTTCTTGATGAAAATAAATAGATTCTTTAATTTACAACATATTTTTATATTATGTTGTAAATTTTTGTTTTAAATGCTAAAATATTGAAAGAATTTTATATAGGAGGTAAGTAATGAAGGCACTTACAATAACACTTATCGTAATAATTGCCGTTTTACTTGTTGCTTTCGTTGTTTTATATTTCTTAGGAAGAAAAGCGGAAAAGAAGCAGGCTGAACAGCAGAAAACTTTAGAAGCAAATGCTCAGACAGTTAATTTATTAGTAATCGATAAAAAGAAACTGAAATTAAAGGAAGCCGGACTTCCAAGTATCGTTGTTGAACAGACACCTAAATACATGAGAAGAGCTAAACTTCCAATCGTAAAAGTAAAAGCCGGTCCTAAGGTTATGAACCTTATTTGCGACGGAAAGATTTTTGACCAGATTCTTCCTAAGCAGGAAATCAAAGCTACTGTAAGCGGAATTTACATCACTAACTTTAAGAGAATCCGTGGTCCTGTATATGAACCACCTAAGAAAAAAGGTCTCTTTGGTAAGAAAAAGAAATAACAACTATAATAAAAAACAGATTATGATGTCATAATACAGTTTGCATAAAGCAACATTTAATCATTTGCTTTTGTAACTTGTGACAACATAATCTGTTTTTTATTCGTTTTTCAAGGATAGATGAAACCTAGCACTTTTCTCGATTTTTAAATCATGAGTAAAATCTAGCACTTTTCTATATTAGTTTCTAAATTTTTATTTTACTTTATTTTCAACTTTAATAACTATATTATTTGTCGAAACACTGCTTCCATTAATAAACAATTCATATTTAACTGTTGCTTCAATAACTTCATCTGATTCGTCAAGCATCACAGCATCTGTTTTTGTTTCCATAAGGAATTCACCAAACATCGTACTGTAAATTGATTGATAAGACTTTTCTTCCTGAAAGCATAATTTTGAACTAATGCCTCCTCGTTTTGTAACTTCTACATATTCCGAAGTTATCTTTATCATATTTTTAATTGTCTTACCACTTTCTTCATCAATTTCATCATAAAGCAAATAATGTTTTCCATTTTTAAGATAATACTTTCCAGGTGTAATAACCTCTACATCTTCGTCGGTGTCTTCGGTAACTCTTAATCCTTTTATTGAAATAATTACTTCTTCATTCATAGTTTTTATTTATCTCTTTCTATTTTTTGTTCTTTATTTATCAAATATGTATATTTTTTTCTTTTTTGGGAACTCTCTATATAAATAATATTGTTGCAATAAATTATATTGCGGATTAATATATATCGTTTATTCTAACAGTCCGCAACCCCACTTAGATTTAAATTATTTTACACATAATTATTTTTACTTTGCACATAGTTATTTATTTTTTATTTGGCACATAATTATTTATTTTTTTACTTTGCACATAGTTATATATTTTTTATAGAGGAGTATTCACATGTTACATATAAATAAATTTTTTGTTTCTGTTATATTTGTTGTTTCTTTTTTTGCTATTATAATTATGCATAATTCAAAATCATATAAGGTACAAAATGACCTTAGCAATTGTGTTATCCGTTTCCATGTTAAGGCAAATAGCGATACCATTCCAGACCAAAATTTAAAATTGAAAGTCAAAGACAATGTTGTTGGCTATATGAATCAGCATTCTTCTGAATTCACTTCTTTAGAAGATGTCAAACAATTCATTGCCTCTCATGATGAAGATTTAAAGGAAATAGCTAATACTGTTATTAAAAACAATGGCTATAATTACGCTGTTTCTTCCTCATTTGGCTTAGATGATTTCCCGGTTAAAAAATACGGTGATATGTCATTTCCTTCCGGCACTTATCTTTCTTATACAATGTATATAGGAAGTGGAGAAGGTCATAACTGGTGGTGCGTTCTTTATCCACCTTTATGCTTTGTTGATGCATCTTCCGGTATTCTTCCCGAATCATCAAAAGAAATTATCAAAGAAAATATCTCCGAGGAAGATTATAGTTATATTTCAGAAGACAACACTGTTTTCCGCTTCAAATATTTAACGTTTTTAAATAAATTATTTAAATAAATTCCGTAAGATAAAGCTTAAATAAATTTTGTAAGATAAAGCTGACTCACAAACTCTTTTCCTGATAATGCATCCATTGATTGTTTAGCTTTCTCTTCATCATCATATATACCAAAGACTGTAGGTCCACTTCCACTCATTAACGCATTGACCGCTCCATTTGATTTCAAAATATCCTTAACCTTCTGAATAATTGGATATTCAGGAATTGTTACATCTTCCATTACATTTGCAATCTTTTCACACATTCCGTATAAATCACCTGCTTTTATAGATTCGATTATTCCATCTATGTCAGGATGATTTTCTATCTGCGCCGGGCGTATATGGCTGTAAACAAATTTTGTTGAAACAAATGCGTCCGGCTTTGCAATTATCACATAACACTTTGGCGGTGTAGGTAAATCTGTCAATATTTCACCTATGCCCTGCGCTCTTTTTGTTCCACCTACTATGCAATAAGGCACATCCGCTCCAAGCTTTACACCGTATTCCTGTAACTGTTCATCTGTAAGCCCTAATTGAAATAACTTATTTACACCTCTTAATACAGCTGCACAATCAGCACTTCCTCCTGCCATTCCTCCTGCTATAGGTATTCTCTTATTTATATGAATTTTAACTTTTGATTTTATATCATAAGCTTCCATTAATACTTTTGCAGCCATAAAAGCTAGGTTTCCTTTATCATTTGGCAAAATATCTGCATCAGTGCTTACTTCTATTTCATAAGTTTGCGTGCCATCTTCCCTTGATATTATTACATCATCATACACACCTACTGTCTGCATAATCATATCCAAATCATGGTAACCATCTTCTCTTTTTCTTATAACGTCAAGTCCTATGTTTATTTTTCCATAAGCTTTTAATTCAATTTTATCCATATTCTGTACTTAACCTTTCAAACAATCAAATACGCTTCTACTTACGCCATATCAGTATACTAATTTCTTTTACTCATTACAAGTTTACTTAGGCAAAAGTATTCTCCATATATTCCATTAAAGATTTTTGTAAACAAAAGTATCCTACTTTTACTCATTACAGGTTTTCGTAAGCAAAAGTCTTTCTCCCTCTTTTATTCTGGAGTTTTCCAACTTGTTTACATTAATTATCTGTGTCATTGTTGTAAAATTAGATTTTGCAATATTCCACAGAGTATCATCTCTCTGAACTATATAACCAACTAAATCCGGAACTTCATTTAACATTTCACTATCATACTCTTTTACTTCAACTTCATTTATAACCTGCATATCACATTTTTTGAACACGATAGCTTCAAGTGCAACTACGGCTTTAACTTCAATTTCACTGCTGTTTACCATATTTGTATTTACCTGTTCTACGCGCCATTTAACATAGTATGAATCATCTTTACTTATGCCGTCTGCATCAATTCTGTGTTCAAATTCCCAGCTGTCTTCTTTTGCACAAACAGGTCTCTTGTCATCTGAAGAAATGTACATTATACATGCTTTCATTTTTCCTTTAGCCACGATTCCGTTATCAACAATTTCAATATTGTCTATTTTCAAATCTGCTGTACTGCTGCAAATCTGCAAAGCATTTCCTTTAGACTGATCAAGTTCAATTTTCTTTACTGTTTTTGTTCTGGATGCATTCTTCACAAGCAATTTTTTATAGCATACATCTTTTAATTTTGTCTGTACATTTTTAGTTGGTGAATATATATCCATTAAAATTTCAGTTTTATTTTCCTTATAAAGTTTTATCTCTAATTGCAAAACTGCGTCTATCGAAAGTTCCCTATTTTCTCCCTCTTCATTTTCATTTAAATGTATTTTTCCATCCTGTAGCGTCACATTTATAAATGAAATTAAATCTTCTGTAGCTTCACTCATTTCCAAATTATCCTTAAAATCTACGGTCGTTTCTATCCACTGATTAGGCATATCTGCTTCCTCCGGCAAATACATAATAAACACATACATTTCACCGGATACATTTATCATTCCATCATTTACTCTTGATGTCACATTTTTAAGTTTCAACTCTTTCCATACTATTCTATCTGCTGCCGGCTTAACTCCCGGTATATACACGCTTTCTTTTATGCGTATGTTTTCAGTTTGTTCAGCAACTACGGACATTGTTTCTACCGTATCATTTAATACTTCCATCCCTCTACTGTTTTCCATCTTATCCGGAAATTCTATGCTTTCAAGCCCTTCTGACACAGCTGAAATCAAAATTTCTGCCCTTAATGCAAATTTTCTAGAGTTATATAGTTTCACATTTGAACTATCAACTTCCATTTTCACATCAACAATACTATTTTCATCTGTGTTTCCAATTCTTAATGTTTCCTCAAATGGAATTTCTCCCTCTATTCCATACACCATATCTGAATCATTTGTATAATACAAAATATTGTAATTTATGTATCCATTTAATATGACCTGGTCAGTTTCGGGTGTAACTTTATCCAATTGAATTTCTGTTTTTTCCCTTACAATATTGTAAATTTCCGGAAAAACCTCTGATACATTCACTTCTTCATTTACATACATTTTGTTAGCAGCCTGCCCTGCCTTATTTCTCAAATATACATTATTTTTAACTAATTCCATATGCCCTCCCATTATTTTTATTCTGCGAATATTATATTTTTATTCGTGGATTCTATTTTTATTACTATGTACGGAAATGTTTCTGATTGTATATTTGAATATTCTTTAGGACCTTTAAATTTAGTTTGTACATATATTGAATTTGTTGTTTCATATAGTTTCTTTAAAATAATTGAGTAACCTTGATAATCCTGCTTTCCATATCCTATAAGAATATATGTGTATTCAGGATCAGTATAGGCCAATTTAAATTCCGAGCCTTTCTTTTCATCTATTACTTTCTTTACTTCCTGTGGTATTTCATTTTCAGGAACAATTGTGTATTCAACATCCTTCGTTTTTTCGCTGCTTATTTTTTCTATTTTACAGGAGCATAAGCAAATGCCCACCAAAATAACAGTAAATGCTAAAACCATTCTACATTTTGCCATAAAAAAAGCACCACAATAATTCTTATTAAGAATATATTATAGTGCTTTTATTTTTATAACATAAATTAGTCTTTACAAATAAATATTAGTTATATTTACGGCTTAAAGCATTGAGTTAACCATATCGAGTAAATATTTGCCTAACTTATCAAGTTTCTCCTGTGCATCTTCAAAACTTGTACCCTTTACACCGTAATAGAATTTCAACTTAGGTTCTGTTCCTGATGGACGGATACATACCCATACATCATCTTCTAAATCATAGTAAAGTACGTTTGACTTAGGTAAACCTGTCTTAGTTGTTTTTCCTGTTACCATATCTTTAATTACATCTTCTCTGTAATCTCTTGCTGAAAGAATCTTAAGTCCGTCAAATTCTATTGGAACGTCTTTTCTTAATTTTTCAAGAGTATTCTGAATCTTTTCAATTCCTTCTTTACCCTTTAATGTTAATGACTGTACTCCATCCATGCAATATCCATATCTTTCGTACATTTCAATCATCTTATCCCATAATGACATTCCTTTTGACTTATAATAAGCTGCCGCTTCGCAAAGTGCCATTGATGCAACTACTGCGTCTTTATCTCTTGCATGAGTTCCGATTAAGCAACCATAGCTTTCTTCAAATCCAAAACAGTAATGTCCTTTTCCTGTTGTTTCAAATTTAAGAATCTGTTCTCCGATGTACTTAAATCCTGTAAGTACTTCGATAAGATTTACTCCATAATATTTTGCAATTCCATTTGCAAGATTTGTTGTAACAATAGTCTTAATTAAAGCTCCATCTTCAGGTAATGTTCCATTTTCCTTCATCTGGCTAAGTTCATATTCTGCTAATAAGCATCCTGACATATTTCCTGTAAGTACATGATATTCTCCTGGTTTATCACCTTTTACATATACTCCAAGTCTGTCTGCATCAGGGTCTGTAGCTAAAAGTAAATCTGCTCCTACTTCATCACCGATTTTCTTTGCAAGCGCAAAGCATTCATCAGCTTCAGGGTTAGGGTAACTTACTGTTGGGAAATTACCATCAGGTAATTCCTGTTCTTTTACTATGTATACATTTTCAAATCCTAATTCTTTTAACACACGTCTTACCGGAATATTTCCTGTTCCGTGGAGTGGTGTATAAACAATCTTGATATCTTTTTGCATTTCATCTATGCATTTCTGATTCTTTACCTGTTTCTTTAATTCTGCAATGTAAGGATCATCTACATTTGCACCAATCTGTATGTATAAACCATCAGCAATTGCCTTTTCTTTATCCATTGTCTTACATGCTGAATAATCCGCAACTGCCTTAACCTCACTCATAATTCCTGTGTCATGAGGTGGTGTAATCTGCGCTCCATCTTCCCAGTAAACTTTATATCCGTTATATTCTGCCGGATTATGGCTTGCTGTCACATTAATACCTGCTGTACATCCTAAATATCTAACTGCAAATGATAATTCAGGTGTTGGTCTGAGACTTTCAAAAACGTAAGCCTTAATTCCATTTGCACAAAGACATAAAGCTGCCTCATCTGCAAATTCAGGTGACATATTTCTTGAATCATAAGCAATTGCAACTCCCTTGCTTCCCTGTTCCATCTTATTGATGTAATTTGCAAGTCCCTGAGTTGCCTTTCTGACAACATAAATATTCATTCGGTTTGTGCCGGCTCCAATAACTCCCCTAAGCCCTGCAGTACCAAATTCTAAATCCATATAAAATCTGTCTTCAATTTCCTTTTCGTCATCTTTAATAGCCTGAAGTTCTGCCTTCGTAGCTTCATCAAAATATGGATTATTAAGCCATTCGTTATATATATCTTTATAGCTCATGATTTCTCCTCCTACTTCCTCAATCTCTTCCTACAAAGTTCGAACTTATTATAATACAAAGATACCATAAAATAAATAACAATTTAGATAAAAAAATATTTTTTATTCCCATTTTTTCTTAAGTTGTGCTATAAATTGCTGTCTTTTTTCCTCCTGAAATTGAAATTGTTTTAGTTTCTCCTGATTTTTATCTGAACTCCATGCTTTATTTGAATTAAAATAGTAATTTATAATTTTCCAAAACTTTTCCGGATACACAAAAAAACTCCATAATACACGAATTTTTTCTTTGGTCAGATTTACCTGCAAAGAATATGTATCCATGACTTCCCATGCAAGTTCTTCATCCCATTCATTTTTTTCCATTATCTTTCTTAAATATCCGTAAAAGTCATATAATTGCAATCCATATCCAAATTTTTTCATATTAATAACAATCGTTTTTCCATCTTCAAATAGAACGCTGTGATGATTAAACACTCCATGGCATACTGATTTATTAGCTATAGCCTCTTTATATAACTGCTCATATGAACTATTTTTCAGTTCCCATATTCCCTGCTCACCCTGCCTGTAATATTTGCCAATTTCCACCTGAAGGTCAAGCTCAAATTTAGACTTATTTTTCCTTTTATTAATATAATTTCTTACTTTTATTATTTCCCTATTATGTCTTTCATAGACGTTTATTATATTATCAATATTATGTAAACCATATTCATCATTCCATAAATCGTAGGTATTTTCGGTTATGCTATGGAACTTTCCTAAATTACTAACAGATTTCATTATATCTGTCTTTAGTGATATATCACACTCTCTGGCATTAAACCATTTTTTTAAGATATACGTATATCCGTCTATGCTGACCGACACATACTTGCCTTCCTTATTTGGAATAGGATAATCGCAGCACAACCCATTTTTCTCCAAATACGTACCTATCAAATTATGGGTTCCTCCCTTTTTTTCGCCATCATTATATTCCTGCAAAATATATATGTCTTTTTCCGTGACGCACCCATAATTTCCCTTTGTTCTAAATATCTCCTTTAGATTAATTTCATACTGCTCTAATACAGTTAACGATTTTTCATTCATACAGCCACCTCTCAATACCATATTCTGTTTATCTGGGACTTTTTCTTTTTGTTTCAGATAGTTTCAGCTTTTTTATACTATGATATTTTTGGTTGCGATATTCCTAAGTATTAAATTCTTCGGAAGATATTTTAATTTTTGGTAGCAAATTTTTTCGTTGTCAAAACTTTATTCGCTCTATTTTTATACATTAAATTCTAAGACGGTTGCAATGCAAATCCAGAATATGGAGCTGGAAAAGTTTTCTTTTTATGCATTAAATTTTAAAACTAATTCTCGTAATTTTTCATTTTCATTTAACTGAGGATTTTCTAATACCATGTCTAATAGTCTGTCAAATATATCTCCAATCTTTGGTCCCGGCTTTACACCCATTGCTATCATTTCTTTTCCGGTTATATTTAATTCTGCTGAACAGGTACACTGTTCTTCATCTACTATTTTGTTAAATGTTTCTACAACATATAAATAATCATCATAACCTTTTTCACGTCCATATTCGCTTTTTCCTGCAAAATCTGCATTTACAAGTTGTAAATACAATGGATATATGTCTTTTCCTATTTTATGCACACTTCTCCTTACCTTTTCTTCACTTCGTCCATGCTCCACAGGGCGATCATCGTGGCAGGCAACAAGTCTTTTTACCAGTCCAATCGTCTTGTTATCCATTTTCAATCTGCGCATTATTTTATTTGCCTTTTCCACGCCTGCTATAGCATGTCCTTTAAAATGGCTTCTCGTATCAAATGTATGTACATCCGGTTTCGCAACATCATGAAGCAATGCTGCAAATCTCATAACTCTTGTTTTTTCAACATTTTCCATTACTTTGATTGTATGTTCTCCAACATTGTACATATGATATGGAGTATCCTGTTTGCATTCCATCATTGCATCAAACTCAGGCAATACGACCTTTGTAATTCCTAAATTATATGCTTCAATTAATTTGTCAGGATTATCTGAAAGAATAAGTTTTTCTAATTCAGCACAAATTCTCTCTGCACTTATTTTTTCAAGAGTCGGTGCAAGTTTTTTTATTGCTTTCTCAGTTTTCTCCTCAATCTCAAATCCAAGCTGTGCTGAAAATCTTACTGCTCTAAGCATTCTTAAAGCATCTTCCGTAAATCTTTCTTCAGGATCATTTACACATTTAATAACCTTTCGTTGCAAATCACCTATTCCGTCAAATGCATCCACAACTCCGTATTTTGAATTATACGCCATGGCATTTATTGTGAAATCTCTTCGCTTTAAATCCTCAATCAGATTTGTTGTAAATTCAACTGACTCCGGATGTCTGCTATCCTTATATTCCCCATCAATTCTGTATGTGGTAACCTCATAGCCTATATGTTTTAACATTACAGTTACCGTGCCATGCTGTAATCCCGTATCGAGAGTTCTTCTAAAAATTTCTTTTACTTTCTGTGGAAGCGCTGACGTTGTTATATCCCAATCTTTTGGTTCTCTCCCAAGTATTGTATCTCTTACACATCCGCCTACCGCAAATGCCTCATATCCGTTTTCTTCCAATTTTTTTATTATAAAATCCACATCTTTTGGAATATTCATTTTTATATCATTATTACATTTATATTTCATTTATACACCTTCATTCTGTCATTTGTTGTATTATCATATAAGCTATCGGTCCTAAAAATACTCCCAATAGTCCAAATATTTCATATCCAATATATATACATACAAGGCTGGTAAGAGGTCCTATTCCTGCATTATCACCTATAAGCTTAGGTTCTAAAATTTCTCTTACAAAATAGCATATTATATAAACAACAGCTATTACAAGCCCTTTTCTTACATTTCCAATTATAAAATAACCAACTGCCCACGGTATCATTATAATTCCAAGCCCAATCAAAGGAAGTGCATCTAACAGTCCCACTACAATTCCAAGTATTAAAAAATATGGATTTTTAATCAGTGCAAATCCAATACTGCACAATGTACTTGTTATAAGCATGATAACTAACTGTGCTTTTATATATGCTCTGAATATTATAGACATTTTACTTTTTATTTTGCTAAGCTCATTATAGAAAAATAGCCCTTTTATTTTTTCTTTTATATCGCTTTTTTCCACTACATAAAAATATGCCGCCATTACTGCAACTATAATCGCTGCTATAATTTCCACTGATACAATCACAACAGATTTAGAGTTTGACATTATTTTAACAAACACATTTTTCTTTGCTACTTTTGATACTTCATCCATTCCATCGCACATTGTCTGATACAAAAGTCCGTTATTTATCCTTAATCGCTTTTCTGTGTTACAGCAAATTTCTTTTATACCACAGTCTAAATCATTTTGAAATTTAGGCCAGCTTACGACCAAATTTTGTACCTGTCCTAATAACTTGTTTATAATTAACGCTAGCAGTACAAAAATTAAAATTACTATTACTACAAGTGAAAATATTGCCGCTACCTTATAATGAAACTGCAATTTTCTATTCAAAAAATCTGATAGTCTGCACACTAACTCTCCTAAAAAATATGCTAACACAAAAGGCCAGAACAGCGGCAGCAAATATTTTATCACCAGTATAACGCCTAATGAAACCGCAAATAATTTTATGCATTTTCTTATATTTTCATTTTGTAGCAACTCTTTCATACAAAACCTCACATATCCATACTATTTTCAGTATGAACATTTATGAGTTTTTTAAACTATTACGTATCTTTTTCTGCTGTAAATTTTAAGGCCTGTTCTATTATTTTAAGAGCTTCAACCATTTTACTTTCTTCTACTTCTGAATAGTTAATTATAAATTTATGGCTGAATTCTTTTCTAAATTTTTCATTAATAACTTCATCATCATATTGATAACAATAATCTGTCAGGCACGAAATGTTAATAAGTTTATCTTTTAAATACTTTTTAAAGTTTTCATCATCAATATTCTTTTTTATTCTCAAGATAAAATGAAGTCCTGAGTTTTCTTCTTCAATGGAAATCTGTGGATATATCGAAGAATTTCTTATTGCCGTAATAATTTTATTTCTGCTGTCTTTATAATAATTTCTCATTCGGTTAATATGTCTCTCATAGTAACCACCTTTTATAAATTCTGCCAGAGTATATTGTTCAAAGCTTGAAACCGTACTCGAATAAAAATCTAATTTTTTTGTATATTTATCCATTAATTCAAATGGCAACACCATATATGCGATTCTGATTGATGGGGCAAGTGTCTTTGAAAAAGTATTCATATAAATTACTTTTTGATTTTTATCTATACTTGCCATTGTAGGTATTGGTTTTCCTGAAAATCGAAACTCACTGTCATAATCATCTTCTATAATATATCTTTCTCCCATATTTGCCCACTCTAAAAGTTGATGTCTTCTTGCCGCAGGCATTACCTTTCCTGTAGGGAAATGATGGTTTGGTGAAATATGAACTATATTTGCATCGCTTTTTTCTAATTCATCTATACTTATTCCCTGATTATCCATAGGCAAATGTATAGTTCTTACACCATTGCTTTCATATACCATGCTTATCTTTCGATATCCGGGATTTTCAGTGGCAATTACTGAATCTCTTCCTAAAAGCTGAACTATAAGTCCATACAAATATTCTGTTCCGGCACCAACAATTATCTGATCCGCCAATACAGTCAGTCCTCTGAACTCACGTAAATGCTTTGCTATCGCACTTCTTAATTCCCATATTCCATTCCTTGATGGTGTCATAAGAAATGAGTTTTCCTCATCTAAAAGTTTCTGCCTCATTATTTTTGACCATGTAGCAAACGGAAAACTGTCATACCTTACATGATTTGAATTAAAATCAACTATCCACTTTACTTTCTCAGGCTTATTAATTTTATATTCACTAACATTTTCTGTTACTTCCTGATTTTCGGATATCTGATTTGTAATCTCATTTGCAAAATATCCTTTTTTCTCAACTGCGCGAATATACCCTTCTACTAAAAGCTGTGCATAGGCATTTTCTACGGTTATTACGCTTATATCATGATTTTTTGCCATATTTCTTTTTGAAGGTAGCTTCTCATCTGTTTTTATTTTTCCCGATACTATGTCATCCTTTATACATTTGTACAAATATTCGTACAATGTGAGCGTTCCTCTTTCATTTAAATTATATGTCAGCATCTTTTCCCCTATCTGGTGTTTTAAATAATACAAATTTAGGTCTTTTCAATAATACCATAAGTGGATTATAATGTAGAAAATTGCTTTTGTAAACGGAGGAAAATATTCTATGAAAAGAATTATGACTATACAGGATATCTCTTGCATTGGGAAATGCTCTCTGACTGTTGCCTTACCCATAATTTCTGCTATGGGCGTGGAAACTGCCATTGTTCCTACTGCGGTCTTATCCACGCATACTAATTTTTCAAATTTCACATTTAGGGATTTGACTGAAGATATGCCTTCGATTAAAGATGTATGGGTTAAAGAAGGTTTTAAATTTGATGCCATTTACACAGGATATATCGGAACGCTTGAACAAATTGACATTGTTTCTGATTATTTTAAAACATTTAATAATCCGCATGGTTATATCATTGTAGACCCGGCAATGGCTGATAATGGGAAGTTATACACAGGCTTTGACATGGCATTTGCTAAAAAAATGACTACTCTTTGCTCTGATGCAGATATTATTCTTCCGAATATATCAGAAGCCGCATTTATTACTAACACTCCATATCCCGGGGAAGACGCCTCTGTAGATGAAATTAAAGCTATGTTACTTAAACTTGCTAATCTAGGTCCGAAAATTGCAGTTATAACAGGTGTACATATTGAACCTAATCGTTTCGGATATATTGGATACAATACTGAAAGTCAAACTTTTTTCAGTTATTCTACCAAGGAAATTGCGATTAAATCCCATGGGACCGGAGATGTTTTTGCTAGCACAGTTACCGGTGCATTGATGAATGATTTTTCTATTGAAGACTCATTAAAAATTGCCGCCGATTACACCTGTAAATGTATTGAAAACACTTATAACGATAAAAATGCTGTAACATACGGAGTTAATTTTGAAGCAGAAATTCCATACCTTTTAGAACTGATTGGGAAATCAGTTTCATAAACAAGTTCCTATAATATTACAGTACACAACAAAAACTCTCCTTTAAGCATAGGATTAATTTTCGCCTATTCGCTTTTAAAAGAGAGTTTTTTTATTCTTATAAGGAAATATATTTTTTACTGTCCACCATGGCTACAACCGCTACATCCGCTACAACCACTGCATCCGCTACAGGTTTTACCATTTTTCTTGTCTTTTCTCATCGACCATACTATAAGAGCTACTATTGCTATTAAAATAACAGCTACAACAATTGTTCCGATATTTTCTACTATAAACGGCATTCTAATCACTTCCTTTAAATAATACTAACGAAAAAGGCTTAATCGGGAAAATTAAGCCTTTCTCAGTTCTAATTATACATAATGGCTTGTTAGTTCTACCTAACTGTAAGTTAGTTTATACTAACTAGAGCCAAATGTCAATAGTTTTTAGTATTATTTTACAAGTTCTTCGATAATATCTACGCACTTATCAATTCCAAGTGTTCCTGTATTTAAAGAAATGTCGTAATTATCACATACGCCCCAATCCTGGTCTGTGTAATATTTGTAATTTATTTTACGCTTTTTATCTTTTTCTCTTAAACGTTTCTCAGGTGATTTATCTGTCTCACCATATTCCTTAACAATACGTTCTGCTTTAAATTTTTCATCTGCATGAATAAATACATTAAAGCAATCATCTCTGTCCCTCAAAATAAAGTCAGCACATCTTCCGACAATAACACAAGGTCCTTTTTCTGCCAAGTCCAAAATTATCTTTCTCTGTGCATTCCATACATAATCATTTATAGATATTCCGTTCACATCTCTTCCTACAAATGCATATGAGAAAATACTTTTAGTTGGTGAGTGTTCACCCTGCTCCTTAATAAAATCCTGAGAAAATCCTGTTTCTTCATGTACTTTTTCAATTATTTCCCCATCATAAAAAGGAATATTAAGTCTCTCTGCAAGTTTTCTTCCTACTGTTCTTCCGCCGCTACCAAATTCTCTACTAATTGTGATAATATTCTTTTTCATAAGCCACGTCCTCCTCGTTTATTTGATATATAAATTATATCACAATTTCGCATTTTTTGTGCAATTAATCATTACAAAATCATGCAAAAAACTGAAACTATACCGCCTGATTTTTGTATTTTTGTTATGCACACGGCTTCGCCTTGTATAACACTTCGAATCCGCTTCGCTTCTTCTCAGTGATTATACATTCGCCAAATTTTTTCAGTTTTTTTGCTAGCAAAAAACTGAAACTATACCGCTTGGTTTTTGTATTTTTGTTATGCACACGGCTTCGCCTTGTATAACACTTCGAATCCGCTTCGCTTCTTCTCAGTGATTATACATTCGCCAAATTTTTTCAGTTTTTTTTGCCAGCAAAAAACTGAAACTATACCGCTTGATTTTTGTATTTTTGTTATGCACACGGCTTCGCCTTGTATAACACTTCGAATCCGCTTCGCTTCTTCTCAGTGATTATACATTCGCCAAATTTTTTCAGTTTTTTTTGCCAGCAAAAAACTG